>CAYSXO010000035.1:0-22315 GCA_964434995.1 uncultured Sphaerobacteraceae bacterium | reverse complement strand
GCTTGAGCATTGCCGCGAGGTCCGGAGCGCACGAACGCGCCACTCGGGGCACGAGAGCCTCAGTATCCGCTCGGTAGTAGGCCAGCCGATCAAGGTTCATTTCCTGTTCGAAGAGGCTGACGAATTGCCTGGCCATGGCCTCGAGCCGCCAGGCGCCTGATCCGAACTCCCTCAACAGCGCCGATTCAACGTCGGGACCAGGTCCGTCATTGAACAGCGCCAACGCGGGCAATCGGTGATCGTGAGGAAAGACCTGCAGAAGGAGGTCGAGCTCGGGCACATACGAAAAGGGAAGCAGGGCTGGATCAGCGCCGGCCACGATGTCGGGCGCGGATTGCCGAGCCGCTTCCCACAACCGGCGAGTCCGGTGAGCGCCCAGGGTCATCGCCGTGACCAGGCGTTGAACGGTGTCGCCGGTCCTGGGATCTGTCACGAGGATTTCGTACTGAAAGGCGCCGCGCACGCCATCCCGGTGTCATAAAGAGGCGATACGGCATTCGTCAATTCGGGGGGCGCTCGGAGTTCGGTGGCCGCAGATACTCTTCGACAACCGAGCGCATCTGGTCCGCGTCGTCCACGATGGCACTGGGCCCAGCATTTTCGTGCTTCGGCATGATCAAACCTGGATGACTGGCCGCAGGGCAGCAACGCAACGACACGGTCGAGCGCTGGGCCACCGTGTTCGCGCGCAGAAATCGCCAAGTCGTTCACCGCGAACCGATGAACGGTACCACGCGGGAGTAGCTAGTCTGGACTGAAGCCGCCTTTGCAGCACTCGTGCCGTCGAAACAGGTCCTTACCGTCTCCCTCTGGCGAGCATGTGATGCCGCTGAAGCTTGGCTAGCCGCCAAAGTTCTCAGTGACCATGAGCCCATGGTCATCGCTGTGCAGCGCGGAAATGCCAACGCGCGTAAATCCAGGGTTGAGGATGTTTGCCCGATAGGGTGGGCTGTTCATCAGTCCCTCGTGAGCCAGATCAGCGGTGGGCGCGAGGGCAATGTTCTCGGCAAAGAGCGCGGTCTGGAGACCGGCATCGGCCAGTCGTTCCTCCAGTCCTCCGCTCGTCGGAGAGACATGGCTGAAGAATCCGAGCCGGAACATCTCCCGCGCATGCCGCCGGCCAACGCCCGCGAGTGCGGTGTCCGCTTCCAGTGGTTGTAGTCCGGCTGCCGCGCGCTCCTGGTTGAGGAGCGTGAACAACCGGTCTTCGGCCTCCCTGTCGACGTCAACCTCGGTGACGCCCGAAAATGGAAGCCGGTCGGTTCCCGATGCGACGAAATCGTTCGGTAGGCCCAATGATGAAGGATCGACGCCGGTCCAGTTCAAACCGGCGGAGAGCGCTTCTCGGCCGGCGACGGAAAGCGGTTGCGCGAAACGTGAGTCCGCCAGGCCGCCGGTGACGCCCAGTTCGCGGGGCATGGCCGAAAGGCCAAGGACAACAATCGCCGCCAGCGCGGCCCCGCGAATCGCTCCGGGAATCAGCCCCAGGACGCCATTGACCCAACCGAGCGCTGTTCCGCTGCCGAAGGCATTCAGGGGAGAGAGCAGGATCCGAATCGCGAGCCCAATCACGGCATAGCAGACAACCGACGCGAAGAGGAACCCAGCGCTGGCCGCCAGCGGATCGGGAATGCCACGCTCCCGCAGCGGTTCGGCGAGCCATCCGGCCAATCTGGCGCCGACCAGAATAGCGCCGCCAAGGGCGACCAGATCGAACATCCCAAGCATGAACCCGCGCTGCAGCCCGTTGACCGCGGCGAAGCCGATGATGATCAGGATGAGAATGTCGAAACCGCTCAAGGGCGCAATTTTCCTTGTCAGCCGCGAATCCAGTGGTCGTCCCGCCGCGCGTGCCGCTCGTCGAGTGGCTGCCAGGAGGCGGTCCGCGAGGCTAGCGGACTTCGTAGCCGAGGCGCCGAATGAGATCGCCATGGCGCTCGCGGAGTATTTTGAGATGAACTTCGCTGAGCTTCTCGCGAGAGTCGCCGACCTTCGCCGCCCGCACGTGCCAGGCCATCTTCTCATCTTGCTGGCGCACGCGCTCGGCGCGGCACGTGTCGATCGCGGCGGCGATGCGTTCTTCGCTGACGGGCTCGATCTGGTTTGTGATGCGCGTCAGCGCCCCAACCGGATCGGTGTGGAGCTCCTCATAGCGAATCACTAGCGATCGACCGCTCTGGAGCCAGCCATTGGCCCGCGCGATGTGCGCCCGAAAGCCATTGGTCAGGAAGTCGATTACATCTTCATGGTCGAGCGGTTTGTCGTACAGCGCATGCCGGGGCCGAGGGCGATCGCGGCCGAGGCCACGTGACGAGCGCTCCTGTTCCCAGTAGTACATCGAGACGAACACATCGTACGGATCGCGAATGATCGTGACATTGTGGGCAGGCACGGCGTCGATGATATCGCAGAGCTCCGGGTCAAACCGCGAATGGTGATGAAACATCGTGCCGTCGGGAAATCCGCCGTCGGCGATGAATGCGGCCAGCGTCTGCGGATTCGCGGTTGCCGCGTGAGCACCAGGAGTAGGCCACTCCAATCCATAGATCGTGGAAAGCAGACAGCCGATCCAGTGATTGCCGGTCTTGGGCGGCGCGGAGACAACGATTCTCATGATCTGGGCCTGATCATCTGGTGGGAGCCCATCCTAGCGCACGTCGTAACCAAGTGAACCCAGGAGGTCGGCATACTTGTCGCGGAAGATCTTCAGATGGGCTTCGCTGAGCTTGCCGCGAGAATCGCCAACGGTGGCAGCGCGGACGTGGGTGGACATGCGCTTGCTCATGTTCCGCATGTTGTCCGCCGTGCAGGCTTCCACCGCGAGTTTGATCCTTTCCGGGTCTACCGGCTCAATCTGATCGGTCACATGGGTCAGCGCGTCAATGGTGTCGCGGTGCAAGTCCTCGTAGCGGACGACGATCGCCCGTCCGCTATGAATCCAGTCATCGGCGCGCCGAATGTGCTCGCCGTAGTCGGTCGAGAGAAAGTCAAGGACAGACTCATCGTCGATCGGCTTCCCGTACATCACGTTGCGAGGCCGTTCCTTCGGGCGAATTCGGCCTCGCTGCATATCACTGTCGGTTCTGGTCTGGATCCAGTGGTACATGGAAACGAACGCATCGTAGGGGTCACGTACGATGGTCACCAGATGGGCCGGGACACTGTCAATCGCGTCGCACAGTGACGGCTTGTACTTGCAGTGCTGGTGGAAGATGGTATTGTCGAGGAACTTGCCGTCCTGAACGTAATTGATGAACTGCTCGACGTTTGTACTTGGGGAATCCTCTCCGATCACCCAATGGAGATTGTAGACCCGGCCGAGAAGGCACTTGATCCACTTGTTGCCCATCTTCGGGGGGGAAGAAATGACGATGCGCATCCGCGCGTTCTCCTTGCTGCCGCGTCCGAGGCTCGAAGCACGACCGTCCCAGCCGCGGGGAGGATGGTGGCCTAGCGAACCTCGTAGCCCAATGCCCGAATCATGTCGGCATACTTCTCCCGAAAGATCGCGAGATGCTCCTCGCTGAGCTTCTCGCGAGAGTCACCAACCTTTGCGGCCCTGACGTGCTTTGATCGTTCGCCGCCCATCTTGCGCATGTTCTCGGCGCTGCACGTTTCCAGGGCAAACGCGAGCCGCTCATCGGGAACAGGCTGGATGAGGTCGGTGATCGATCGCAACTCATCAATGGGGTTGGCGTGAAGGTGCTCGTACCGAACGACGTGGGTACGGCCGCTTTCCATCCACTCGATGGCGCGACGCATATTGTTGCGGAATCCGCCATTCCGCAGATAATCAATGACAGCGGGATCGCCTAGCGATTTGCCCAACATGACATCAGTACGACGCCCACTTCGCAGTCCGTCGTCCTTGTGCTGCTGAATGGTGAAATAGGAGGAAACAAAGCCATCATAGGGATCGCGAATGATCGTGACGGCATGCGCCGGAAGCGACTCGATCAGATTGGCAAGCTCGGCGCTGTAGTCATAGTGCTGATGGAAGATCGTCCCGTCAGGGAAGCCGCCGTTCTTGACCCATTCCTTGAAGAGATGGAGTTGCGGACGCCTCGGAGTTTCCTGGTTCGTGAGCGGCCGGAGACCGTAGATATGGGCAATGATGCACTTTAACCAGACGTTTCCGGCCTTTGGAGGCCCCGCAATGACAATTCTCACCGGATCGAACTCCTTGCTTGTTCACCCGTCCGCGGATCCGGCGAGCCAGTCCGAACTGGATTGAAGTTCCGCGCAACGAATACGGCTCGTATGAGCCGAATGGCGAGCGATCGCGCGGGTTTTCGCTCGGGCAGTGGAGGAGTGTAGCAAAACTGACCATGGGACGGCAGAATTTCAGGCATCGTCTAGACTCGAAGATGTCTCATTGATCCTTGTTGGGGAAGGTGCGTGCGGACCATTCTTTTTCATCGCAAGTATCGACGGTTCCATGGTGGCCATCTGAAGGTTTGGCATTATTTCAACCATGCGATGGCAACGCCGGGGTTCGATGCCCGCATCCTGTTTGATGCAGGGTCCGCGTGGGACAGCTCCAATCCCTGGGCCAGCGCCCGCGAACGGGTTGTAGATTCAGTCGATGCCGTCCGGCCCGATTTGCTGTTCGTGGCCGGTCGGGACTGGCAGCGGATGGACGCGCTGGGCCTGCTCGATCGCGGGCTGCCAATTGTCAACTTGATTCAGCATTTGCGGCACGCGGACGACTGGAGCATTCAATCGCGATACCTCAAACGAAAGGCGATCCGCGTCTGCGTGAGCGCTGAAGTGGCAAAGGCTGTCACCGCCGCCGGCAGCCATGGCGCCACGCTGGTCATTCCGAACGGAATCGACGTACCGGTATTGGGGCGCGGCATGACGGCCGAACGTCCGACTGACCTGCTCATTGCCGGATTGAAGCAGCCAGGGATGGCGGGCCGGGTCGGCAGGCGGCTTCAGGAACCGGGCAGATCGATTGAGGTGTTGACCGAGTATCTTGATCGCGAAGCCTTTCTCGATGCCATGCGTCGCGCGAGGGTGACGCTCTTTCTTCCGAACCGAGAAGAAGGTTTCTACTTGCCCGCGCTCGAAGGGATGGCTCTGGGGACTATCGTTGTCTGCCCGGATTGCGTTGGGAATCGATCGTTCTGCGTACCCGAACAGAATGCATTTCGACCAGACTATACAATCGACTCGATCATCCAGGCAACGGAGTCTGCCCTTTCACTAAGCCCGGAGGGCGCAATGTGCCTTCGGACAAGAGCGCTCGAAACCGCACGAGCCCACAGCCCAGAATCGGAGCGCAAGACGTTCGCCAGTCTGCTGCAGCGGCTCGATGACGTCTGGGCAGATGGCTAGCGGCCTGGCTGGCTATCGGACTTCATAGCCAAGGTCTTCTATCAGGTCGGCATACGCTTCGCGAAATGCATCGAAATGCGCCTGATTGAGTTGCTTGCGGGAATCGCCGACAGTAGCCGCACGGACATGGTGCTTCCCACCTTTCGTCCTCTCGCGCATGCGGTCGGCGGTGCAATAGTCAATGGCGACCTGCAAACGCTCATCGCTGATCGGACCGATGTCCTGAGACGCGCGCTTGAGCGCGCTTATCGGGTCGTGAATGAGATCCTCATAGCGCAGGACGACCGCACTGCCGCTGAGCGCCCAGTCTCGCGCCTTACGAAGGTTGTTTTCATACCCGCCGCGTCGCAGAAAGGCGATGACCTCTGGGTCGTCCAGCGGCTTCCCCATGAGCTCGGTGAATCGTCGGCCCTTCTGATTCTGGTTCTCCGCGTGCAGTTGGAGCGTGTAATAGGTCGAAACGAACGCATCGTAGGGGTCGCGAACGATGGTCACCACGTGAGCCGGAACGGCGGCGAGAGCAAGCGCGACCTCGGGAGCGTAGTCATAATGCTGGTGGTAAATCGTATCGTCAGGAAATCTGGCCGCGTCGAGCCACTCTTCGAGCGCCGCAAGCTCGGGACGCGCCGGGGTTTCGAACGGGCGAAGCCAGCGCAGACCGTAGGCCCGGCCCAGGAGGCATTTCAGCCACATGTTGCCCGTCTTGGGCGGTCCGGCGATGACGATTCTCAACGTGTCCTCTCCAGCGCTGCCGTCTGCTCAGGCAGGCTCGTAACCGAGTTGAAGAACGAGATCGTGATACCGGTCTCGCAACAGGTGCAACGTCTTATCTGGCAGATGGTCACGCCAGGATCCCGACGGTAATGATGGCATCCTCTTCCCACGTTCGGGACTCCCGAGAATCACCCCATCCGCGGGGCATATGGAGAGTGCGCGGGCAATCTCGTCGTCACGCAAGGGGCCGATTGACCTCGAGAGCGACGTCATGAGCCCCGAGGGAGCGGCCTCCAGGCCCTCGAAGCGAACGACCGGCAGCCCGCTTTCGAACCAGCCGACGAGGGACGCGATCTCAAGCGCGAATCCTTCTCGGGCATACGCCAGGATCGCTGGATCGTCGAGGGCCTGGTCTTCTACTGGCCGCGACGGGGTCATGCCCTTCGCCTGCGCGCGCGTGGCCCGCGAGCGGTTCACCGCGATGCTGGAAACGAAGAGGTCAAAAGGATGCCTGATAATCGGCACGATCCGAATCTCTCGTTCAGCGGAGGCGTTGACCAGCTCAACACTGTGGCGAAAGGCCACGGCCACCACGGACTGTTCGGGCAGTTCCGCCAACCAGGGAACGAGCTCATCCCGATTATTTTCGTTGGGGGCCTCACGGGCGTTCCCGCTGCGCAGCCCGTACGCCGCGGCGAGAAGGCATCGCAACCGAGCATTTCCACTTTTCGGCGGCCCGGCAATCAGAATGCGCATGCCGCTCCTGCACAGGGACGATCAGATGTCATATCCGAACTGGTGGAGGACGTCGCCGAACGCCGCATTGGCGGCGAACTGTAGCTCCGGCGTGAGCGACGTACGCCACCGCCCGAGGGACGTCGAGACGTCACTGCTCGTCAGATGCCGAGACATTTCGGGATTCTCGGCGGAGGCCCGCTCGAGCATTCCGGCGACCAGGGCGTCTGACGATTCCAGCTCGAGGTAGTCGAGCACGCCACGCAGTGTCGCAACGGGTTCCAGGATGAGGTCTTCGTAACGAATCAGGTGCGCTCGATCCTGGCGCTTCGGCCAGGATCGGCTGAGGTTGCGGATCGTGCTATTGCGAAGGAACTGCGCGAACTCCTCGTCGGTCTTGATATGCGGCGGTCCAAACGCGCGCCTGCCAAACTTCTTGTTGAAGGCAAGCATGGAGCTATAGACATCCCGGAAATCGCGGACAAGGAAGATCTCCTTGGCTCTTGGGTAGAGCTCCCAGACGAGCCATGGAAGGTTATCAGCACGGTGTTTTTCAGCCATATAACGGACGTTTGATTGCCCCTGGCCGGCAGCGATTCGCAGATAGGCCTCTTCCGCGCTGCGTTGGCAGAAGCGGGCCAGATCCTCGACATAGTCACGACCCATCCATTCACCAAGCCCGGGCGTCACGGCAATCGGCTCGGGGTAGAAGGGGTTGTAACCCACCCAGAGTTTATTGGTCTGAAATCGATCTGCCTGGCCTGAATGGTATGGGTCGCGAGGCTCTGACAGGGTCTTCAGCATGTGCCACCAGTATCGGGCCGTGCGAAGCTCGTACGGGTGCCAGCGATGCACGACGATCTCCGGATGCTCGGAGAGAAGGCGCATGGTCCATGTCGTCCCGGCCCGCCCCATGGTGGTTAGCATGATCGGCTGCAACGCTGGCTCAAAACCGGATTGAACGGGCTTGTGGCGCAACGACACCGCGCACAACCGGGCGCGGGTGCCGTCTTCCATCAGCGCGCGAACCTGGACCACGGTTTCTGGTTCGAGGCCGACAACACTCACCCAGGCGCGAAATCCGGAGAGACCTGCTCCGGGCACATCGGGGTAGTCCCGGGCGACGTCAGGACGTTGCTGATCGATTGGCGTTCGGCGCAAGATGACGCCGCCCTGATGGAACTCGATCTCCTTGATCTGGTGCCCGTCGCCCAGGACCCACCCGGCGAACTCGACATCGTAGACATCGCGTCCACCAATTTTGGGTGCGTCAAACGAGAAGGCCTTGATCCGGCCTGGTTGGGCCACGCCTAGCTCAATATCGTCGATCTCGACCAATGCCATGAACCGGCAGTCCCTTTCATCCTCGACCACTTGGGGCAGGTTGGCGCAGATCACACAATGGAGCCGCGTCAAGGAGTTGCGCCACTTGCAAACTGAGCCAACCGTGACAGAAGCGACTGCGCTGTGTCAAGTATGATCAGTGTAACGAAACGGACGTCATCTAGTCAGGGTGCGTCCCCGTATCATTCCCACCTGACGTTCCACTCGAGGAGCTTGTTGAGCTCGCGATTTGGCGCCGCGAAGCGATCGCGCAGGCGTTCGCGCACGACGGGATCGATTGCTGGCCCTGACGTTCGATTATGCATCGGAAAAGACATCTTCGCTTCAGTGATGCCGAGAAAAGAGGTGATGTCGGCGAGCGACGATTCTGGATGCTCGAAGAGGTCTTCACTTCGCAGGAAGAGCATCTGCTCGGCCGGAAAGTGCGCGAGCCAACGCTCCACCTGCCGCGCGTAGTCACCCCGTGCCATGTAACTGGCATGCTTGTGATTGAAGCTGATGTAGGCGGGATCACTGGCGAGCCGATCTTCTTCGCCTGCCAGCCGCTCAGGCTCTGCCGCGAGGGCGTCCTCAAACGCGAGGTGCTCGAATCCGCTTTTGCGCTCGTGCATGTAATGCGAGTACGCGCGCTCGATCGGGTTCCTGAGGAGGACGATTAGGCGCGCATCAGGAGCGACCTGGCGTAGTCGTCGTGGCGACCGAGGATGGAATAGTGCATACGGCGTAGCCTCGCCCGTCAGATCGCCTATGGGAAGCGTCGAAGGAAATTGGCCCGCGTACCAGTCACGGCCACGCTCGAAGCGATCGGTAAGGAAGTGCAACTCCTTCGTCTTCGCGGTGGCTATGCGAGGGTGAGCGCCAAGATATGCGTGAAGCGAGGTGGTGCCTCCACGTTGTGCGCCAATGATGACGAAGTCTGGCGAGTCTACGAGGCGACTCCCCTGGGGAATAACGATCGGTTTCTCGCCAGTCTGTCCGCTGATTCTGGCCAACCGAACAAGGCTGCCATCGTCCATGACCGCGTCGAGGTCCATGTGCCAGTGGGTGGACTCGGGCAGGAGCGGCGCCCAGAAGGAAAATCCAGACGAGCTCGCCGCGGGGAACGCTGGATAGTCCGTAGCGACGTCGGGCCGGGAAATGTCGACCGGCGCGGATCGTCCTGTGCCGTCGGAGTCGACAAAGCGAACGCTTGCGACACGCTGGTGGCGGCCAATGACCCAGCCATTCAGCTCAATGCCATCTCCGCGCAGCCGTTCTCCAATGCGTGGGGTATCTAACGCGAACCCCGCGATGTCGAACGACACGTTCCCGGGCCGATCGACGGAGAGAAGCTCCATATAGCGGTAGCGGTCGCCTGCACCCGGCTTCACGATGCCTGGATGGGTGGAGGGCGGTGGCGTTCCCAGCAGATGCCCCACTTCTCTTCAAAACGGCCCTGATTCAGGCGGACGAGCCTCATGTACTCGCCGGTCGGCAACAGCTTGCCGATCGATGCGTGGTAGGCATGGTGGACAAAGACCTCTGGCGTCCAGCTCACCTGATACCCGGCAAGCCGGGCGCGAATGGCGTAGTCCTCATCTTCGAACATGCCGACTTCGTAACGTTCATCAAGCGGCCCGAGCGTGTCCAGAACGTCTCGCCGAAACGCGGTGCAGAACATCATGGGCATGCGGATGGGGTAGCGGTCTCCTTCGTGGTTCGATCCCTGCATGCGCGCAACAGCCTTGAACTCTCCATAGGTCTGATAAGGGATGTCGAGCTGAGCTTCGTTGCACGTGCGATTCGTCGCTGGCCCAATCAGACCGACGGACGAATCCTCTAGATGGCGCGCAAGTCGTGTCATCCAACCACGCGGCACAATGGTGTCGTTGTTCAACAAGAAGAGCAGGTCGCCAGTCGCCTCACGAAGGCCCTGATTGTTCCCTGGGCCGAAACCGGCATTGTGATCGTTGAAATAGGCCCGCACCACGGGAATGTCTCGCGCGAGCCGTTTGAGCTCTTCGACACTGCCATCGGTCGAGGCATTGTCGATCAAGATCAATTCGTAGTTCGGATACTCCGTATTCTCGAGAATGCTGGCGATGCACATTCGGGAAAAGGCGAGGTTGTCATGGGTGAGGACGATGACGCTCGCCCGTGGCCAGGCCGCGCGGAAGGCGCGATCGAGTACGGCCCATCGACCAGGCCACGAGAGCCCATTCGGCAGGGCAACCACGGAGTCCGATGCGGACGTGCTCGGCCCGGCGTCGAACTGCATGACCACATTGGCGGCGGCACGAAGTTCAGGCGACGCATCAGCGGAAGTCGCAACGCGCCAGCCGAAGCGTTGTCGCAAAGTCGAGGCGGCCTCAGGCGGCGTCTCGTCCAGGGCAACGACGATGGCGGCCTCGATCTCCTGGTCTCGCCGAAGTGCCCCGATGGCGTCCAGGAGGTTGCGGGAGGCGCCTAGCGTCCCCGCGTCGAGCGGCACGCGGATGATAAACGGCGCGGAGGGTCGGTCATGAGTTGCCGCCGCGCCGCCTACGAGAAACACCCGATGTTCATGCCGGGCAAACTCGGCTGCAATGCGCGACTCGCGCTCCTGGCTCGCTCCCAGGGAAAGAATGACAACATCGTAGCGGGCAAGCCGAGGAGCAATGGGCGTTGCCAGCACGTGTGCCTCGGTGGCCGCCGGCAATTCTGGCTCACGCGCTCGGTCCCGCGCGGCAATGACCAGGTCGTCGGAAAAAAGCGGCCGCGCCGGTGGGGCAGCCTTTCGGCGGCCGCAGTTGCAGCCTGGATGCGGGAGATCCCCGGAAGTCCCGAGCAACGTGTCCTCACGTGACCGTGGTGGCCCCGCAACCGGTTCAGGTGGCACTGGCGGCCTCCAGGTTGAGGCGGGCATCTTCCCCGGTTCGGGTCAGGTTTGGGTTATAGAAAGGATCATGTTCGATGACGTGTCCCCACCGTTCCCGTAGGAACTTGATTTCGCTCGAATGGGCGATGACGGTCTTGGTCACGGACTCATGGTGATAGAGCGTCGCATGCGGGGTGTAGACCACTTCAAACCCGGCTTCGCGCGTGCGGAGACAGAAATCGGTGTCGTTGAAGGCGACTGGCAGATTCTCGGCGTCGAGCCCGCCGATCATCTCGAAGACGTCACGATCGATCAGGGCGCAGGCGAAGGTCACCGCGCTGCAATTGCGGACGACATCCGGCAGGTCGAAGTATCCAGGATCGTCGCCGGGCAACCGCTTGAAGACATGGACGGCCCCACCATACGGACCCAGAACAACGCCCGCGTGCTGGATCGTATCGTCGGGATACAGGAGCTTTGCGCCGACGATCCCGACTTCGGGTCGTTGAGCCTGCTCGACCATGGTCGCCAACCAATCTGGCTCGATCACGGTAATGTCGTCATTCAGCATGAGAAGAAATGGAGTCGATGTGTGCGGGATGGCGGTGTTGATCAGCGCGGAATAGTTGAACGGCTTTCGTGTATCCACGATGCGGCGGATGTTGTCGTGATGCTCGGACAATTCCGCGACAAGCCGCTCGACGCCGTCATCGTTGGAATTGTCAACCAACATTATCTCGAAGTTTGGATAGTTCGTCTTGTTCAGCAGGTCATCGAGACAGGGGCGCAGGAGGTGAAGCTTGCCGCCGGTTGGGATGATCGCGGTCACGCCGGGGTAGCCTTCCAGCGCATACTCGATGCGCCAGAGACCAGGTTGGTGGCCTCGGAGGACATCGCCCGTGATGCCGCGGCGTTCGAGCGCGTCGAAAAGCACCTGCTGCTCTGCCTCGTTCCACGCGGAGAGATGCCATGGTTCGTCGACGGCCGGCGCTTCGGCAATGGTCGTTGCCAGCACGTCAGCCACATGGGCGAACGAGCCAGCTCGTTCGGTCACGCGCAAGGCCAGGTCGTAAACGAGCGCGTCTGCCGCGGACTCGCGCAGCAGCCCCGCATCGATGACGTCTTTCCGCCGAAATGCGACAAATGGACCGAGGTAGTTCATGGCCGTCAGGAGATCGGGCGACCAATCAGGCTTGAAGAATGGATTCCATCGCTCGGTCGTACCTGGATCGATGCGGTCGTCGTCCGTATAGACAAGACGCGCGCCGGGATCATTGGCAGCGGCCCTGGCAATGGCCACAAATGCGCCAGGGCTGAGGATCACCCCGGGGCGCAGCACGGTGAGCCACTCGGCGTCGCTTTCCTCAATGGCCCGGTTGAGGGTCCGCACCTGCTCAGCGCTGGCTGAAGTCTCAACGCGAATTCGATCATTGGATCGAGCGAGGGCTTCAGCAGCTTCACGCACCTCGCCGCGCGCTGACGCGGAGGGGATTAGCGTGAGACGCCAACGATCGTAGGTCTGAGCCTCAAGAGAATCGACCAGCGCCTCGAGCATGCCCTCGGCCTCGTCGTTCAAGATGACAAACGCGTGGATCGAGATGGGATTGAGAGCGTCCAGGGGCCGGTTCGCCACGGCGTCGCGGCGCGCGGCCGTGCGCTCCAGCCAGGTTCGATAGTGCCGATTGAGCACCGGGACACCGCCGTCGATGGTGTGCGCGCTATCGACTTCAATGCGATTCGCAAGCTCGAGCGTCTGGCCGTCATGTGCAGTCACCAGAACCACGAGGTCGTGATTGCCCGGACCGAGGCCATGCATTGGCAAGGTGCCAGAGAAGCCGCAATGATCCGCGTTGGGATACTGGCGGCGGCGTTTCGCGATGTCGGGTCTCAGGGCTCCGTGGTCGACGCGGCCCCGTCGCTCGCCATCGATGAGAACCTCAATCGACTTGATGCCGGACGGCGCCATGGTCCAGCCCGAAACGGAGACGAGCTCGCGAGGGATGAACATCGAGCCGCGAACAGGAAGATCGAGTCGCCCGATGACACGGCCCGTTTCAAACGCATGATTGTCGACTTCAAACGTCGTCGCAATCTCGGCGTGCTCCTCGTCCGAGGCCCAGATTCGAATCTTCGCCGTGTGGAACCCGTCGGGTAGATCGGCGACCGAGATTTCCCCGGTGAACCCGCAATTCAACCCCACCGGATAACCGGAATACTGCATGACCGCGTCGAGCCGAGGTTCGCCGTACTCAATAGCGCCACGAACTTCGCCATTGATGATCGCTTCGACTCTTGCCTCGCCAGTCTCGGTCATTGCCCAGCCGGTGACGATCAGCACGCCGTCGGTCACCACGTCCGGTAGGCGCCCAGGAGATTCCACGGTACCGACGATTCGGTGAGGAAGAGGCGATGTGGGCGGCGACGGTTCCGGCGGTTGAGCACTCCCGGATACTCCGACATCCGCGGCAGTTTCTGGAACGGGTAACGTGGCCGCCTCGCGAGTCAGCGCGGCAAGCTGTGCGTGTGCTGCAGCCAGCTGGCGCTCGGCCTCGGCGGCGCGAGCTTCCGCTTCATCGACACGGACATTGAGCACGATGTTGTTTCGCAGCAGGATCATGACCTGACGCGCCCGGTCGTACAACATGCGGTCGGCGGCGCGGTCGTAGTCTGTGCTTGAAAATCCCGCGAGGAGGGGCGAAACCTCGAGCTGAATCGGATAGCGCGCCCCGTAGTTTGCCTGAAATAGGCCATCCACCCAGTAGTAGCCGAAGTCGTCAGGAACGACTTTGTCGCCCCAGCGGAGCGTGAACAGGTCCTTGTTCGCGCGCTCGACTTCGGACATCAGGTCGCGCGTGGCAGACTCGAAGTGATAGACGACGCTTTCGGCGCAGTAGTGAACTTCGTACCCTGATTCTCCCGCGCGCAGACAGAAATCGACGTCTTCCCACCCATTGCGATAACTGGTGTCGAGGCCGCCGATCTCTTCCCATGGCTCGCGCCGGAAGAGGGCGCACGCGGCGGTAACAACCTGAAAGCGGCGCGAGGTCTTTGTCGCCGGGTGGTTCGCCGGGAATCCGGCATAAATGTGGTGCGGCTTGCTGTCGAGCCCGAAGACGACGCCCGCGTGCTGAATCGTATCGTTTGGGAAGAGGAGTTTGACGCCTACGACGGCTGCTTCGGGATGGCTGACCGCGTGCGCGACGAGCGAGTGCAGCCATCCAGCCGTGGGAATTGTGTCGTTGTTCAGCAGGACAAAAAGGTCATGACGCGCGGCGAGGACCCCTGCATTGCACGCGCCTGCAAAACCAAGCGCGGTGTCGTTGCGCAGAACTCGAATCGCATTGCCGTACGCTGCCAGCGCCGCTGGGGTGGCGTCGCTTGAGCCATCATCAACGACGATGATTTCCCGGTCCAGCCCATCGGTCTGTTCGGCCAGAAGCGCATCGACGCACTGTCGAGTTATCGTCGACTTATTGTGAACCGGGATGATGATCGAAACACCGATCAGCGATGCGGACGCTTCCGCTGGAGTGTCCGAAGTGGGTTGACGGTGATCAGGAGCGAGCATCGTAGACAAAGTTCTCCGACCTTGGGTCGGCTGTCCAGCCTTCTACGGAAAACGCGTTGCGGTCCTTGGCGGTCATCAGCGTCGTCTCGCTTGCGATCGATTGAAAGAGATCGGCGAGCGGAGGGTCGCAGAGTGACCAATCGAGGTCGCTGGCAACCGGGGAGATGCCTGCTTCATTGCCGGGGCTGTATTCCCCCGAGCAGAGGTACTCGATGACGGTGTCCTCGGTGAAGGTGTTGCCGTGGGCAAACCCCGGGGGCACCCAGATCCATTCGGAGAACTCTTCGTCGCCGTGAACTGGCATGTCGTACGCGATGATCTTTCCGTAGGTTGGCGATCCCTTGCGGATGTCAAGGACAACGTCGATCATTCGGCCCCGAATCGTGCGCACCAACTTGCCCATGTACGGGTTCCATTGAAAATGCAGTCCGCGGATCGTGCCAGATCGAGAGAAGCTCTCATTCGCCTGGAGAAACTGAACGCCTTTCATGAACGATGACGCGGCCCCGGATTCGAAATCGCTGAACCGGTACTGCTCGCTGAAATAGCCACGGTTGTCGGGAAATCGGGCAAAGCGGATCACCTTCACGGCCGGAATGGCAAGATCGGCGATGTCCAGAATTTTCACGCATTACTCCCCGCTGATGCGTCGAACGACGCCATATGAACCTGGCGGCGCACGGCTCTGTTCACGACGCGTCGCTGATCAGCCCCTTGGCGCGCAGATAGTGTTCCAGCGCCTCGCGCCAGTGACGCATGGGCGCCACCCCCTCCGCTTCCAGCCGTTCGCTGGCCAGCGCGGAGTAGGGTGGACGTTTGGCCCGGCGGCCGCTCGCCTCGCTGACAGAGGGCTCCATGTTGACGGGAATGCCCGCGATGTCGAACGTTGCCCGCGCGAACTCGAACCATGAACACTCGCCATTGTTCGTCAGGTGGAACAACCCGCGAGAATCCCGCTCGATCAACGCGCGAGTGGTTTCCGCGAGATCGCGAGTGTATGTAGGCGAGAGTGCTTGATCCGTAACGACCTTGACCCAACCGTCATTGCGGCCCTTGTTGACCATCAACTCGGGGAAGGTCCAGCCCTTGCGCGAGGTGGCCGTTCCGTAGAGTCCTGCCGTGCGGAGAACCAGGTGGCGGGGATTGGCGTTCATGACCATGCGCTCGCCGGCAAGTTTTGAGATGCCATAGACGTTCAGCGGAGCGGGCAGGCTCGACTCCAGGTGTGGATCGTGCCGGGGGCGGCCCTCGCCGCCAAAGACGTAGTCGGTCGAGTAGAACGCGACGCCGGCGCCTGTTTCGGCCGCGGCACGGGCAACATTCCACGCGCCGGTCGCGTTGACCGCGAACGAGAGCGTGGGGTTCAGCTCGCAGTCGTCAACGCGGTGATAGGCGGCGGTGTTGATTACCCAATCAGGTGTGTGCTCGCGGACGATGCGCGAGACGCCAATGCCGTCTGTTACGTCAATATCCGCGTGTGCCAGGCCAACGGCATCCTCTCCGAATGCCTGCAAGAGGTCCTGGCCGAGTTGCCCAGTAGCCCCGATAATCAGTGCCTTCACGCGGGCACTCCGGCCATGACGGTTTCCTTCAGCCAGCGGATATTGAAGAACCGCGGATCTTTATCCGGCTCAAGGCCGAAGTCACCGCGCTCGAGGGCATCCCAGATGGTGGTGACCGCTTCGGTTACGCCTCGGTCCGCGCTGAAACCGAGGGTATTCTGGATCTTCTCCCCGCTGACGAAGTAGGAGCGAGCGCCCGCGTTGGTCGATCGATCGCGCTTGACTCGAACTTCGACGCCGTACTTCTGCTCGATGACCTCGGCGACCCAATGGGCCAACTCGAGCACGCGATAGTTCTTGTGCAGCAGATTGAACGCCTCTCCTCGGACCTTTTCGGAGGGGGCGGAGAGAAGGTGGATGTATGCGTCAGACGCATCGCGGATGTGGAGCAGTGGCCGCCATGCCTCGCCGTGACCGTGCACCGTCAACTGCCGGTTCTTCCAGGCGTGTAGCGTGAAAACATTGACGACCAGATCAAAGCGCATGCGCGGGCCGAGCCCGAAAATGGTTCCCTTGCGCAACAGGACTGGCTCAAAGAGCGGATTCTCGTCAGCAATGCGCAGCAACTCGACTTCGGCAAGCCGCTTCGTCTTGCTGTAGTTGGCGGTTGGGGCGATCGGCATGTCCTCCGTCATGACGACGACATTGGCTTCGTCCGACGTCGTCGGCGCGTAGTAAACCGAGCAGGTCGAGGCGAAGAGATAGCGAATCGGTTTGTCGTCTCTCCGTGCCTTCAACGATGCCAGCTCGGCAAGTTGGCGCGTCGCGAAAACGTTGCTTTCGCTGTTCAGCTCCGGGGCGAAATCCGCGGTTGGGTCGTTGGAGAGACCCGCGAGGTGAATGACCGCGTCGACATCGTTGAGCCAGGAAGGGTCAGGAAATCTCAGGTCGCCTTCAATAACTTCCAGGCGCTCGTTGGGAGGGAATGGATTGCCGAACCAGAGGGTATCGACAACCCGTACCCGCTCGCCGAGCGCAATCAACTCGCGGACAAGCACGCTTCCGATGTAGCCCGCGCCTCCAGTGACGAGAATCATTGCGAACTCCCTACGCTTCGCGCCTCGCGCGCCTTCCCCAGCCCGTCTTCCGGGATTTTGACTCGTTCAGCTCATGCGGGGGTCTGGCCCTGTTCCCGGCCGAGTGCATAGATCGTAACAACGCCGCGCTCCACGATCACAACTGAATGGCGCGTCGTGAGGTTATTCTCCAGCCCAGGATGGTTCGCCAACCAGGCAAGCGCGGGGCTCGGCACCACCAGGTATTGCGCGCCACCTTCGATCAATTCCTCGAGTTGGACGATGGCGTCTTCATCGCTGATGTCAGTGTAGTCGGCGGTGACACCCGGCACCGATCGCGGAAATCCCAGGGTCAGCTGGTTGCCAAGGTCCAACATCGCCTGATCGCCGTAGGTAGCGACGAGGACGCGCGAGCCAGCGGGGACCGTTGCTTCCACCTGGCGGCGAATGTGGTCGACCAGCCGGCGATGGTAGATCGATGCTGGCGCTCCTGGGGAATGCCTGCTGAGAACCGAGCCAAGCGTGCCCATGATCTCGGCATCACGCTGGTACTGGGCTTCCTGGATCGCCGTGTGCATTGTTCGAAGCTCGCGCTCATGGATCTCCGCCGCCTCACGGGCTCGTTCACTTTCGAGGAGGCGCGTGGAGAGACTCTCGACTTTGGCGCGAAGGCTGGACAATTCCGCGTCTTTGGCGGCCTGCTCCTTCTGCATTGTGGCGATGAGATGGTCGCGCCGATGGATGATGGCATTCCGCTCGTAGATCCGCCCATCGCGCTCGCGCAAGATGCCCTCCAACTCTGACCGGGCGGTTTCATGGACGCGGAGGGCCGATTCGACCTCCGCGATGCGAAGCTCCCGTTCGCTGAGCGCCTTGATGAAGTCCGCATTGTTCCGGCGCAGGGCCTCGTTTTCGACGCGCAGGAGGTCAACTCGCCCGAGACCGCGTGTCAGGTCCGCGTCGTTCGGGGTCTGGGGATTTTGCTCGGCGCTGGCATACGCGGCCGTGTCCGCCGCGTCTTCGACCCACTCTGCTTCTCGGCAAAGAGTTTGATAGAGCGCGATGATGTCTGATGGGAATCCAGCGTCGACCAGGTCCAGCAGCGTCTTGCGGTGGTGGCGCAGGCCGGGCGCTGCCGCGGTAGCCAGCGCATTGATGTCCCGATCGCCATCCAGCCCGACAAACGCCAGCACTCGCGCGACCTCTCGGCCCGGTTCCAGAAAAAACGCATCGTAGTGGGTGAGAAGCCGATCGCCCGAGGCCGTATCGTGAAGCAAGCGCTCCATGTAAATGCGCCAGAGGGTGAGGCTGAGAGCGATTGAGAATCCATTGCGGCGATGGAGCGACGTCACCACCTCGAGCGGGTTGCGAACAACGCCGACCGTCGCCAGGGGCCCAATCGCCGACTGCCAGAATGGAAGGGTCAGCGTCGTCCGGGGATCCTTCCATCCCCACGGAATCTGCGCTTCGAGCTCACCCGCGATCGACCGGGCGCGTTCTCTGAACGGATCGAAGTCAGAAACGGCCCAGTCGAATTCCGCGGGAGGCGGACAATCCCAGCCCGCGCCCGCGACATTGAGTATTTCGTCGTTCAGGCGAACAAACGCCAGGTGCTCGAAGAATCCCTCCGGATTCTCGTCCGCCGGTGGCATGAGCGCGTCATCCGCGCCCAGGTTCAGGCCCGCGTGCTTCAGGAGCTTGGCGACCATCGAGGTGCCCGATCGATGCATGCCGACTAGAGCAACGGGGCGAGGCGCAGGACTCTCTGTCCACGCCTCCTCGCCGCGGTGGAACGTGGCCTCTGGTTCGACGGTCGTATCAGATGTGTCGGTCATCGATTCCTCAATGGCGCGCAACTGGCAATGACCGCGCCCGCCTCGACACACGCGGTTCGATCCGGGTTGGACGCGGGGAGATCAACCACCTTGAAGCGTCGACAGCTCCTGTGCGATCTGGTTCAGGCCGTCAAATTCTGGAGGATTGGAGGCGGGGAGCGCAGTCGCCAGGCTTGCCTCGACCGCGTGCCAGAGCGTCTCGGCTGAAAGCGTTGACGGCATGACAACGGAAGCAAGGCCCAGCCGCCTGAATCCTTCCGCTCGCAGCACCTGCTCCTCCGGCCCGGGGAGCCTTGGTACGATGATCGGCCGCTTGCCGAAGTAGACCGCTTCGGCGACCGAATTGTAACCACCCATCGACACTACGGCATCCGCGGCCCGAACGGCGGCGGCGAAATCTGGATCGAATTCAACGATGTGGGTACTGGGCAGGCCGTCCGCCAGGCGGTCGATGTCGCGACGCTCTGCCTCCGACAGAAGGGGACCGGTAACAATATAGGAGGATACCGGACTCGTGTCACGATGGCGCAGCCCTTCGATATAGGCGCGGAGCACGGGACCCCCATCGTGGCCTCCACCAGCCGAGACGACGACTAGCGGCGTCTCGCCTGTCTGAAGCTCATGGCGCACCTGTTCGGGAGTGCGGCGAGGCGGCAATGGCGCGAGGTATCCACAGAATCGCGACTTCGCGGCCGCTACATCGCTCAAGTTATATGCGGTCACCGGATCGAAGACGCGCTGGTCCCCGTAGATCAGGATGTCGTCGTAAACCTCATCGAGCAGCGAGATGACGCGCTCACCTTGCCAGATTGAACGCGTCTGCTCGGGTCCGAAGGTGATGTCGCGCATCAGCAGGACGAATCTGGGACGAGGCGTCCGTTGGAGGAGCCAGTCGATCGCGGGAACGAACTCGCGAAAGAGGCCGCCCGGAGCGTGGTCGACGACCACGAGATGGGGCTCGAACCCTTGCGCCGTCGCGAGGGCCAACGCGGAACGAAAGCGGATGGTGCTGTTGTGCGAGCCCGTGAAGCCCTCGGTCGGCGGCAGCGACGCATAGAGCTCTCGCTTTGGCATGGCCGGCAGTTTGACGTAATCAAGATTGTTTGGCATATCGAATGCACCAGCTTGCAGCGCGCCTGTCAGCAGGAGGAGGCTGTCCTGGGGCCGGAGAAGCGAATATGCCGTTGCAGCACCCAATGCAATGCGAAAGTGACCCAGGCCGGTGCCGTCATGACTGTAAAAGAGGACACGGCGAACGTCTGGCGCCGGGGCCAGGGCGGCGTTGGCCGTTGAAACTGCAGTTGGATGCTCGGAGTCCTGGATCATTGCTTCCGAAACGTCGTCAATCGACGGCCAGATACGAAACGCGGACCATAGACCAAGTGCCGATCTGGACACAAAACGAGGAGGGCGGATGCCCTCCTCGTTTCAATTGCGTGTTTGCGGGTAACCCCGCCAACAACTCTGCCTTAGCTAACGAAGGCGAGGTTGTAGCTGCCGCCGGAGGCGTCCGCGATGGCGGTGCCGCCGTTGGCGGAAACGCTGAGGGTTGTCGAGTTGCCGACGCTGCCGCCATCAACCGCGACCGTGCCGCCCCAGGTGTCACCAACGCCAATGGCGTTGCCGGCGTTGCCGCCGCTATTGACATCGCCGATGGCGACCGCGCCGCCGTTGGCGGAAGCAGTTGCAACGCCGCCGTTACCAGCAGAAGCGGTATCTGTGAACTGCATGTTGTGCCCTCCCTATGTGCCCACCTAGGCCACTCAACCCGACCCTTTGGGCAGCAATGTCAGCCGGTCCGCAGCTGACATCCTTCCTGCGACCCACGAGCAAGGTACCACCGGTTGGAGGGTGTGTCAATGGGGGTGTACGAAATCCGTACTGGTTTTGGATGCATCCGTCACGCCCGATTCTCGGGCTCGTTCGGAAGGCGCAGAAACGCTGCCAACTCGGCCGGCGACACAAAGGGAGGTTCTCCCGTGGTGAATCGGCGCGTCAACTCCCGCCCCGCCGCGATGATATCCCTATACCGGCCAGGATCGTGCGCGGCAAGCGCGGATGCCTCCAACTCGTCATGATCCCGCATCGCGTATCGCCCATCCTGAAGCCCGACCAGATCGAGATAGAGGTCGTGCCAGACCACGGTCGGCATACCATCGCTCGATGCCGAGCCGAGAAATGCCGGGAGCGCGACGTTTGCGTACCAGCCGCGCAACCGTCCGCGGCAGGTAAAGACCGCAAAGGCGTTGAAGGGCAGATCTGGCGAGAACCACTCGAGCAGAAGGTCCCCCGGCTCGAAAGACAGACCATCCATCGAGATCACCTTGTATGTCCAGACCGCCTGAACGATGCGCCAACGGCCCGGCTCGAATGTGCCGACGACTTCTCCCGAATATCGCGCGGTTTCGGCGCCATCGGGGCCGAGCTTCACAACGTTGACATGGACCCCAGGGCAGAGTGCCGACCACTCACGGCCGCACTGGACGCCGGTCGGGACATGCTGGCCGTGAGTCACCGGCGTTCAACACCTCGAATCATGGTGAGAACTTCGGCAGTCTTTTCATCGAGCAGAGGCTGACTGTCCGCTTCGACGTTAAGGCGCAAGAGCGGCTGGGTGTTTGACGCGCGAACGTTGAACCACCAGTCGGGAAATGCCACGGTGACGCCATCGAGATGGTCGATTGCCGCGCCGAGTGACGTGTAATGCTCTTCGATGGCATCGATGACCGCATCAGGATCGGGAACCTCGGAGTTGATTTCCCCTGAGCGAAAGCGGTGATCGAGTGGCGCGATGACTTTGGAGAGCGGCTTTCCCTCTTCCGAGATCATCTCGAGCGCGTGCAACAGTGCCGCCATGCCGCTATCGGCGTACCACAAGTCGCGAAAATAGAAATGACCCGAATGCTCGCCGCCGAAAACCGCGTCTTCCTGGCGCATCGTCTCCTTGATGTATGAGTGGCCAACCCGGGAGCGAACTGGGCGGCCGCCCCTGTCCTCGATAAGCTCAGGCACTCCACGAGATGAAATGAGGTTGTAGACGATGGCAGCGCCTGGTTCACGTTCGAGCATGCGCGAGGCTACCATGGCCGTCAGCATGTCTCCGCCAACAAACGAACCGTTTTCGTCGATGAGGAAGACACGGTCGGCATCTCCATCGAATGCCGCGCCGAGATCGAGCCCCTGTTCGACAACAACGCGGCGCAGCTCCTCCGTGTTTTCCGGTTCGAGTGGGTTGGCAGGGTGGTTTGGGAAGGTTCCATCCGGTTCAAAGTAGAGTGGCACGATTTCTACCGGCAAGTCACGAAAGACCCGTGGCACGGTCGTGCCGGCCATGCCATTTCCGGCGTCAATGGCGATGCGAAGGG
>CAYSXO010000034.1:0-23004 GCA_964434995.1 uncultured Sphaerobacteraceae bacterium | reverse complement strand
GGAGAGAGACGCGTGCAGTCCACTGGCGAGGCCTGGATGGATCACCAGTGGGGCGACTTCGACACGTGCCAACGCGAAGGCTGGGACTGGTTTTCTTTGCAGCTCGACGATGGTACTGCTGCCATGCTCTACCTGGTGCGCGATGACCTTGGCGAAGTGCTTCGTGTCGATGTCTCCTTCGCCGGCATCGACGGTTCGACGACCAACCATGACGCGAGCAGTCTTCACGTTGACCCCGCTGATCATTGGAGGAGTTCCGGAACTGGAGTCCGGTATCCTTCCGGTTGGACGATCACCCTACCTGATCTGAACCTTGGCCTATCGGTGCAGCCCTCTCTCAAGTGCCAGGAACTCGATACTCGCCGGACGACGGGCGTGAATTACTGGAAAGGCGAGGTTGCTGCTGGCGCGAGAAACCACAAGCCGGAAGCGGGCCTGGGCTACGCCGATTTGACCGGATACGCACCACATGTGCATCTCTAACTTTCAGATGTTGTTGCCACGTCTAGGCAAACGCCAAACACGGCCAGAGACCGACCTCGTAGCGCATGCTAGCGCTGACGATGTGATCTCGAGGCTGGATGTTCGTCGCGCCAAACAGCACAGCCGGATCCAGCTTGCCATTCTGGCTGGCTCAACCGTATGGCGATTCGCTCAACTCGCCTGGTTCGCTGCCGATGGCCGATCGTCAAGGCTCAAGGCCGGCATCGAGCATCGAGCGATCGACCATCGGCTTGGCACGCCCGGATACTTCGCTGCGGCAGCCGCACTTTCCTTGGCCGCCAACCTTCCTGTCTCGTATGCCGGCGGCTATCTGGTCGAGCGCTGGTTCGGCCTCACGAGGCAATCGAGCCGCGACTGGTTGTCCGAATACCTGAAACGTGGCGCTGTTGGCATTGCATTGCAGACGCCGATCTTGAGCGCCGCCTTTTGGGCTATCGGCCGGCGGCCGCGAGACTGGTGGCTGGCGCTGGCAGCGGCGGGCTCCCTCCTGGCGACTCTGTTCAGCATTCTGGCCCCGGTCTTGCTGATGCCGTTGTTCAACCGTTTCGAGTTGCTACGCGACGATGAACTCGGTCGTCGGGTACAGGCACTAAGCGACCGCGCGGGAGTCAGGGTCGCTGATGTCTTTGAAATGAATATGAGCCGGCAGAGCGAGAAGCCAAACGCCGTGTTCACGGGCATCGGTCCTACAAAGCGGATTGTGCTCGGCGATACGCTGTTGCGAGACTTTACTCCTGACGAGATCGAGGCGATCGTCGCGCACGAACTTGCGCACCAGGTTCATGGGGACATCTGGCGGTTGATCGGATTCGGTTGCGGGCTTGGGTTCGGCGTCTCCTGGTTTCTATCAAAGATTGGACCGCCTCTCATTGAGGTGTCATCGCCGGAAACGCGAGTCAGCGAAATCTCCGATTGCGCGTCGTATCCGATGCTGTCCATCCTGCTAACGGCCATTGGGCTCGCTTTGTTGCCCGTTCAATCGGCGTTCAGCCGGAGGATTGAACGGCGCGCCGATCAGTTCGCGGTCGATCTGACCGGAGACCGGGAGGCATTTGCCACCGCGCTGGAAAAGCTCGCGGCAAGGAGCCTGTCCGACCCCAATCCACCTCGATTGGTCGTGACTATGCTCTCCTCGCATCCGCCGCTCGCTGAGCGCATTCACCGCGCCAAGGGGGGAGCAGTCCATTCCCGCGGGGGTCCAACCTGTAGCCATGCAGAGCGCCCGAGGGTGACAGGAAGTCGACGGGATGCGTTAGACTGACGGCTCCGCAAGCGGCCGACTGGGGCGGCCGCGGGCCCGGGAAAGTTGAGCTTGACCCATGTACGTCGCCGGTCATGAGCGACCGGCCATGCCTAACCGGGTCACGATGCGGTGTCCATTGAATCAGGTCCGCGACGACACGCTGCTGGCGATGGGATGGGGGTCTCAGTGGGTGTGGGAGAGTTCGCCATTTTGAGCGGCGAGGCGTTTGTCTGGAAAAGCGAACGGGCAGAAGTGACATTGTCGCTAACGAGCGATGGTTGGGTCGTGCAGCATTCGACCGTCGGGCGCCTGCTCGGTCCACCGCAGATTCTCCATCAGGCACGGCACCGGGACGCGAAGCTCGCGACGTGGGACGTAATGGCCCGGGTTCAGAATGCCTCGAAGAGCGAAGTTGAGATGGTCCGGGTTGGGCATTCGGCGGTCCAATGGATCAAGGCGCACCCGAGCTGGAACTCGCTGGCAGGGTTCGTCCCATCTCAGAATGGAACCTGATGGCCAAATGCGCCAATGCCTGAACTACCGGAAGTCGAGACAATTCGCCGCATTGTCGAACACCATCTTCTTGGCCGCGAGCTAGTAGGCTTCGACCTTTCGCTGCCGAAGCTGCTGCGAGACTCACCGATCCCGGAGCTCAGCGTCCTACTGGGGCAACGCATCGAAGGCGTCGACCGCCGAGCAAAAGTTCTCGCCATCCATTGGTCTGGGGGGCTGAGCCTCCTGGTTCACTTCAAGCTCGCCGGCCAACTCGCGGTCTTCCGACCCGACGGGGAGCGCGTGATCGCGGGGCATCCTGTTCCTGACCCCGCGGGTGAATATCCGCACAAAGCGACGCACCTGACGCTCACTTTTGACGACGGAACCGTCGTCTATTACAGCGACATCCGCCAATTTGGTTGGTGGCGGATCATGCCGACCAGCGATGTCGCCGCGGCCATCGAAGCATTTCGCTTTGGCCCGGAAGGCACAGGCACGGCCGACCTTTCGCCACACGAGTTGCAGCGCCGGCTTGAGCGCCGGCGGATTGCCATCAAGCAAGCACTGCTCGACCAGAAGGTCGTTGCCGGGCTTGGCAACATCTACGTGGACGAGGCGTTGCACCACGCACTGATCCACCCGGCCAGGCCGGCAAACAGCTTGAGCGCCGAGGACGTTGAGCAACTCCAGAGGGCCATCAGCTGGGCTCTCGAGCGGGGCATCGAGCAGGGAGGCGCGGATATCAGGCACGGCAGAGCGTATCCAAAGGATGGTTTTCCGGCCGTTCACGCACGCGCGGGAGAACCCTGTCCACGATGCGACACGGCAATTGTCAAGACCGTTCTTGGTGGCCGAGGAACCTATTACTGCCCGGTGTGCCAACCACCACCGGACCAGACAGCCTAGCGAAGTAGCGCCTCTACGAACGTCGAGAGCGTGGCTCCCGCCCCATTGCGAATGACAATATCGGCAAGATGATCAAGAGGTGTCTGCTCGTAGTTGATGATCGCCAACTTTGCTCCGGACGCGACGGCGATTTCTGGCATCCTGGCTGCAGGCTTCACCATGAGTGAACTGCCCACGGCTACCATGAAATCGCACGAGCGGGAAACGACGATCGCTTGCCCCAGCGCGGCTTCTGGAAGCCGTTCGCCGAAGAGGATCGTCGCGGCACGTAGCCTGCCTCCACATGCCTCGCAGGCGGGCGCTGGTTCGTGTTCCAGACGGGCCTGGACGACATCCCCGGCCCACGTTCGGCCGCAGTCCAGACACCGTACACGATGGGCAGAGCCATGCAGCTCAATGACCCGCTCGGGTGCAGTTCCTGCCTTCTGGTGCAGCCCGTCGATGTTTTGTGTGATGACCGCATGAAGCAGACCTGCCTTCTGCAAGCGAACGAGGGCGCGGTGGCCACTGTTTGGCTCGGTGGCTTTCAGATCCGGGTATCGCTCTCGACGTTCTTGCCAGTAGCGCAGGCGGGTCTCCTCATTCTCAAGAAAATCTGCAAGCCGAGGCGGCTCGTTGCGCTCCCAAACGCCGCCCGGACCTCGATAGTCTGGAATGCCGGACTCCGTGCTGATGCCGGCGCCAGTGAAGGCAACTATGCGTCGAGCGCCCTTGGCCAGTTTCGCGAGTTGGCCGGCAGCGTACGTAGAGTGTTCACTCAAGGCGAGTCCTGCGGCAGGAGCAAAATGTGGGGAACCCTTCACGGTCACTCTTCGTGTGACTAACCGACACAAGTGGCTTGTGTCCGTACAGTCACAATGGTACGATGCATGAACTGGAGCGAGCCAGATCTCCCGCAATGTTACGACTTCGTCTTCAGTCGACCCCGCGCCGGCCTGGATCAGCGTGCACCTTTCGCGTGCCGTGCTGCAACCGGGACACCGCAGAGGCCGCGCCATGCTCATTTCTCAATCTGCGATCTTCTGTCTCTCGGCAACGTGGCAGCGACTGACGAGGATGGGAATCACGGACCATGACTCGCGCACGGAGCCCCGTGCTAGCGAACGGCGTGAGTCAGCGCCTTCTTTGGCAACACCAAAGCTGACGGCGCGCGCCGCCGTCGAGTCCGCGCCGGCGCGAATCGTTTCCAGCAAGGCAGATTCGGAGGATCCGGGAGACGCAAATCACGCGGCAAATGCGCCGCTCACCCCCAATGAACGAAGGGCGAGGGCAGCCGCGTTGCGCGCGCTCGCGCTGAGCCGCGGCCGCAAGTTTGACGCCGCGCGGCTGGCGTTCATCGAAGCGTCGCGACTCGACCCCGAGCTCGATCTCACGCGGACTCCATCTTTCTGGTCACTCGAGCGGGCAGCTCACGAGGCTGCCATCGCGGCGTATGTGGAGACGGGCAGGGATGGCGACGCGGCGGTTCTCCGCGCCCGCGTGCGGAGCACCTTTCGTCCGAAGGCCGTACGCCAGCGTGTGCGCGCGCCGCTACCTACATAGAGAGTTCCGAATCAACTATTTGTCATAAAGAATGTTCCACTTCGTTTCAGAGCAGGCCGGGCGCCGATGTGCGTTCAGGGCAAGTTGCCATCGCCAGCCCCATCGACTCATACGGCATCCGGTTGATCAGTGCCTCCTGCGCGGAGAGCGCCCTCACCCCACCCCCGTTCCCATCGCGATGGGAGCGGGGAGCGCGGCGTCCGAGGAAAGCGGGCGAACGAGGGAGTGATCATCCGGACTCCGGATCACTTAGGCAATGGGCAACCTGACGTATATCCCCTCGGCCAGCGCGGAGACAAATGCGGCGCCAGGCGGGATCGCCCGACGCCGCATTCCAGTCGATCGCTGCCGAGGATTACCGGCCCGCCCGCGATCGGGGGAGAGCCTCAGGAGGAGAGAAGAGGTGGCGTTCGTCAAATCGGCATCGAGCTGATCCACCGAACGCCCAACTGAGGAATATGGGGTTGTAATGCCAGGCGACCGGCTAACGTCGCCCAAGGCGACTAATTTGGGATGCCAACGCGCAATGCGCCAGCAGGGCTTCCGCCTGCATGGCGGGGTCAGCCCAGGACACTTCGCTCGATCCGTGCGAAGCATCATTGCTCGGCGCACCATCTGATCATGTCTCAGTGAGGGGAAGGGTACTCGCCCTTGGCATTGGAATCAAGTGTGTATCGATTAGACATGTATGAGATTCATCACCAATACATTATCTCGCGCTGGTGTGGGAACGTGCTCGGTTGCTCCGCTCAACAAGTGCAGTAGCGACGGACACGAGCTTGTCGGGATTCACGGCATAGTACTTTGAACCGCGACGGGCACTAACGGTCAACAATCCTGCACGCTCGAGTTGGGCCAGGTGCCGAGAAGCGGCGGACTGCGCAACCCCTAGCCGCGCCACGATTTCCTGTGCATAGAGCTCGCCGTCCAGAAGGAGATCCACAATGCGCAGTCGCGTGGGATCCGCCAGTGCCCTCGCGGCTTCGAGCAGGTCGTGCTGGCCGGCGCTGCCATCTGAGGCGCGCGCGCCGGCAGAGTTCGAAGAAACACCATCGGAGCGACATCGATCGAGGAGATGAGGCGCGGAAAAGTAGACGATAAGGTCTGGCTCGTAGGCGATGTAGCTTACAAAGCGGTCGAGGTGTGCCGAAGGACAGAAAACAACACGCGAGATGCTGGGAGGTGGCTGATCGAGGACCAGGGGGAGGCGTTGTCCAGTGAGCGAGGCGTACGCTTGTTGAAAGCCGCGGTCCCCAAACAGCGCGCCTCGTTGGGCAGCCTCACGCAACAAGGGAAGTTCTGCAGATCGCGCTTCTCGGTAGATTGCGTCCCATACGCCTTGGTAGAGATCAATCGTCCGCTGCTTCAGCTCTTCGGGCGCGGTTACCAGGGCCATGGCCTGATCGAGTGTTGCGGAGGTCAGCGCGGGAGTAAGCGCCTGCCTCCACGACTCGTCGTCAACTGGGGGCCGCCAACGGCGTTCGATGTCCAGATGGACCCGCTTGAGCGCGTGCTCCAACATGGCGAGATACTCCTCAGGTGGAACCTCGCGCATGAAATCAATCAGGTCGTCAAACGTTGCATTCTGCCGGTCGGGCCGCAATGGACCGAACCTGAGGGCCGGTTCCTCGGGGTAAAACAACAGCCGGCCTGAGAAACCGTGCAGCACGTCAAGATTCTCGCGGACGTCATCAGGAAGCCGCCGCCGCGCGTCGATCAACCAGGGATCGAGTCGGCTCTCGGGCACGGCACGATGGAGCAGTGAGAGGACCGAGACAATGTCCAGTGGCAGCGAAACGGCAGTTTCAATCCGCAGGGCCGGTTGTCCGGCGACCAGTTCACCCACGTTTCGCGTTCATTTCCCGTTCGCGATCCCGTTCCATAGTCATATCATCATAACTCGTTGTGCAATTCACGTCAGGCTTTCACCCAGGCTCGCCCTGTAATAGCGATAATTGGCGAGACACGGCGCCGGGTGCGGCTTCGCGGGTGGATGGTATTCCTGGGGGAGTGCATGAGCAGCGACTCGCTCTGGTTCAAGGACGCGGTGTTTTATGAGGCGCCGGTCAAGTCCTTCTTCGATTCTGACAATAACGGGATCGGGGATTTCCGCGGAATGACCGAGAAGCTCGACTATATCAGAGACCTCGGGGTCGATTGTATTTGGCTCTTGCCCTTTTATCCTTCGCCGTTTCGTGATGATGGATACGACATATCGGATTTCGTCAGTATTCACCCGGATTATGGAACCGTCGATGACTTCAAGGCGCTCATCGATGCGGCGCATGAGCGCGATCTGAAAGTCATTGCCGATATGGTCGTAAATCACACTTCTGACCAGCACGTATGGTTTCAGGAAGCGCGGAAGAGCCCCGATTCCGTATACCGGGACTACTATGTCTGGAGCGATGACCCAACGAAATACGCGGACGCACGGATAATCTTCATCGACACGGAAGTTTCGAACTGGACGTATGACCCAGAGGCGGGCCAGTATTTCTGGCATCGCTTCTTCAGTAATCAACCCGATCTCAACTACGAGAATCCCGCCGTCCAGGAAGAGATGCTCAACATACTGCGGTTCTGGCTGTCGCTTGGCCTCGACGGTTTTCGCTGCGATGCCGTGCCCTATCTCTTTGAAAGAGAGGGAACCATTTGCGAAAACCTTCCTGAAACGCACGAATTTCTGCAAAGGCTTCGCGAGACCGTCGATGATGAGTTCCCCGGGAAGATCCTTCTCGCGGAGGCGAACCAATGGCCGGAGGACGTCGTCGCTTACTTTGGGGCTCCGGAGCGCCCTGAGTTCCATATGGCGTTTCACTTCCCGTTGATGCCGAGGTTGTTCATGGCTATCCGTCGCGAGGACCGAATGCCGATCATCGAAATCATGGATCGGACACCGGAAATTCCGAACGGGGCGCAATGGGCCATCTTCCTGCGCAACCATGATGAGCTCACGCTCGAAATGGTGACCGACGAGGAACGTGACTACATGTACGCGGAATATGCCAAAGACCCGGAAATGCGAAAGAACGTTGGCATTCGGCGGCGGCTCGCCCCGCTGCTTGAGAACAGCCGGCGCAAGATCGAGCTCATGACCTCGTTTCTGCTTTCACTGCCTGGCACGCCAGTCATCTACTACGGTGACGAGATTGGCATGGGCGACAATGTCTACCTGGGTGACCGCAACGGTGTCCGGACCCCGATGCAATGGACCAATGACCGCAATGGCGGATTTTCCAGAGCAGATGCGGCACGCCTCTACGATCCCTTGATCACGGATCCGGTGTATGGATTCCAGGCGGTCAACGTCGAGGCGCAGGAGCGATTGCCGACGTCTCTCCTCGAATGGACCAGACGCATGATCCGCGTTCGAAAGCGCTTTCAGGCGTTCGGCCGCGGGTCGCTTGAGTTCCTCTCAGCAGACAACCGCCGCGCCATCGCCTACATCCGCGAATATGACGATCAGGTTCTGCTCTGCGTTGCCAACCTCTCCCGGTTTGCCCAGCCTCTGCAACTCGATCTCTCGAGGTTCAACGGATGGCGGCCGATCGAGCTGATAGGGGAAACGCCATTCCCGCCGATCGGTGAGCTGCCCTATTTCCTGACTTTTGGGCCGCACAATTTCTACTGGTTTCGGCTCGAACGTCCGGCTTCAACGTGAACACGCCGCGCAACCTGGCTGGTCGAAAACGTGCTGGTGTCGCGGCCGTCCAGGCGTTTCTCCAATCGCATGGAGCGCATTGGCTTGAGAGGCAACGTTGGTTTGCCGACAAGGGGCGGGCAATCTCCGGATTGGGGATTGAAGACGTCCTTGTCGAAAGCGTTGACGGAACCCTGTTGGCACTATGCGTGACTATCGTTCGCTTCGAAGAGGGTGGACAGTCGAGATATCTGCTGCCCCTTGCGGCGAATTGGCGCTGGACCAAGACCGGTCATGGACCAGAAACGGTTCACGATTTCAACGAGTCGTTTGTTGATGCCACGGACCTCGATTGGTTCGGGAGTTGGCTGCTTGGCAGGATGCTCGACGACACATCGCCGGCTCGCACTGGCTGGGCATTCTCGCTCGACGAGCCGCAGCGTGAATGTGTCGAGCGGCATCTTGGGAGCGCGAGTCGCCATGTCGGCGCCGAGCAGAGCAACACCTCACTGCGAATTGGGGACGAGCTCATCTTCAAGGTGATTCGCCGGTTGCAGCCTGGGCCAAACCCCGAGGAAGAGATTCTCCGCGCGCTGGCAGAACAGCAATTTCCTCACGTCCCTCCGTATGTCGGCGCGGCCTCATGGGTTCGCGCGGACGATCTCGCCTATCCGGTAGCGATCGGTCAACGGTTTGTCCCCAATCACGGCGATGGATGGAGCTGGATGCTTCGGCGGCTCGAAGGCATCCGGTCGTTAGGGGATGACGCTGGGACCCTGGATCTGGAGCCAGAGCGCCTGCTGGGCCAGCGCACGGCGGAGTTGCACCGGGCGCTGGCGCGCGTCAGCAAGCCTGGCTTTGCGCCGCTTCGTCATGATGTGGCCCAGGTGGCCGTGGACAGAGACCGAACACTGCGCCAACTAGAAGAAGTCGTCACGCTGCTCGACGATCGAGCGAGATTGCTACCAAACCAGATTCAGCCCTTGCTGCCGAGAATCATCAAGGATCTTCGAGGTCTGGCCCGGTCTGCTGAGGATTATCGGGATGAGGAAGGTACTCTGAGCATTCGCGTCCACGGGGACTATCACCTCGGACAGGTGCTTCGTACCCGCGACGACGACTGGTCGATCATCGACTTTGAAGGGGAGCCGGTGCGATCGGTCGAAGAACGGCGCCAGCGCACCTCGGCATTGAAGGATGTCGCGGGCATGCTTCGTTCGTTTTCCTACGCACGCGCCGCCTCTGGGCTCGCGTCGCCGCACGAGCAGGCGTTGCGCAACAGGCAGTCACTGGCTGCTTGGGAACATGGCGCGGGCAACGCATTCTTGACAGGATATCGGGAAGCGATCACGGGCGATGGTCTGATCGTTCCGGGAGATGACGCGGCGTTCTCCACGACATTGCGCGCATGGGAGATTGACAAGGCGCTCTATGAAGTCGCCTACGAAGCGCGAAATCGGCCGGATTGGCTCATTCTGCCGCTGCGTTCGCTCTTGCCGTGGATCGGCGATCAACTCGATGGCGACGTAGGCGGCGCGCCGGCATAGCCCTGTCGTGGAGCCCAATCCCGATAGTCGATGTCCGGGAAGGGATTGTCGCGCTCGCGCAAGGACGCCACGAACTCGAGGTCGGCGGCTCCAATGTCTTCTGCCTCGGACAGAGCGACGAGTTCATCGAATCGGGCGACGTGTTCCTGAAATCGCTCGTTTGCGTAGACATGCGCCTGCCCCGTGGTGACGAGGAATGGCCAGTCGCTGCTCTGGAGGAGGAGCAACTCGCGCGCGGCCTGATTGAGAACGTCGCGCCTTGCGCCCGTGGCCTCGGGAAACTTCGCCGCGAGGTCTTCCATGCGGCGCTCGGCTCCGTGAATGATCGGCCACATCCACGACGTTTCGTCGTTGAGCCAGGTGTAGTGGCCACCTCCGGCGCCCCAGCTCGATTCAGGAAGGGAAAGGACTTGCCGAGGCGGATGCTCTTCGACGATGCGGCTTGCCGTTGAGAGCTGCACGTCTGGATGCGCCGAGAGGCCGCGCAGGACGGCCTTGAGCCAGTCGACGCCTTCGAACCACCAGTGCCCGAAAAGCTCCGTGTCGTAGGATGCCGTGATACTGCCGAACTGACCTGTCTTTTCGCGGAAATCCCGCAGCTGTTCTCCAACGAGATGAACATAATGGTTGGCGTGCGACGAAACCTGCTCAGCGGCCCGTGAGGGTTCATAAGGTTCCTTTCCGCCGAGATCAACGCCACTGCCGGTTACTCGCCAATACTGCATGCCGGATTCTCCGTCCTTGCGATGGAACTCGCGATAGACGAAGTCTCCGGGGTAGCCGAAGGTCGCGGACCAAACCTGTTGCCCAGTACGCTCGTGGCGGGCGAGCACGGCAACCTGACCGGGTGCATCGCCGACCCAATAGGGTAGGAGCGACGTACCGGGCGAAAGCTGCTCGTCACCGACCGGTTTGGTGATGCTCGACGCATAGCGCCGAGCAATCATGCCGTAAGGACCAACCGTGCCCGGGTCGGCCATTCCGACTGGCCGACCACCTTCAACCGTCTTGGTTTCGCTGAAAAACTCAAGAAGGCCCTCTTCGGCAAGAAACGATTCGAGTCCCGGCCGTCGTGTCGTAACGCCGTTGTTGTCCTCCAGGATAGCCGGTCGATAGGCACATTCCGGAAGCCAGACGGCACGAGGATCCCGGCCAAAGTGGCGACGATATGCCCGGACGCCGGTGCGGAGCTGTCCGTGGATTGAGGAATCTCGATCGAGCAGGGGCAGATAGCCATGCGTCGCGGCACTGGTGGCAAGCTCAAGGTGTCCCTCGTCCTGCAACTGCCCGAAGGCCCCGATGAGGTGACTATCGAAGCGGTCGCGAAATGTGACGAGCACATTCGAGTACCAGGCGTGATAAAAGCGCGCCAGTCCGCGCATCTGGTCGTCGCCGTCGCGATCAAACCGGTCGATGTCGGCCGCGGTCCGCTCAATTCGCTCTGAGGCATAGCCGATGAAGTGGTCAATGATCAGTTCGTCTGCTAGCTGCTCGGCAAGTATGGGCGTAATGCCCACGGTCAATTGGAATGGCACGCCATCCTGGCGAAGGTCATAGAGGGCCGCAAGAAGTGGGACGTATGTCTCGGCGATGGCCTCGTGCACCCACTCCTCCCCATGGGGCCACATGCCCGCCTGCCTGGCATAGGGAAGATGACTGTGGAGCACAAACGTAAACGCGCCGACTGCGTCCGACATGCTGTACCTCCCAGATTCGCTGCCCATTCTGGTCGACCGCGACGCCGTGAAATCGGTCGCGTGGAGTGTCACTCGTCAGGGCCGTGCAACGGGTGCAAACTGTCTGGCGCCGTGTAGTCGAACGGATCGAAGCCACGTTCACCGGCTGCCACGCCCGAACGCCCAAACGTCTCGGTCAGTTCTCTCAGGCCGTCAGCAAGTCCCTCATGGAGTTGGTGGGGTGCGTACCGCCATTCCCAATTGCCGGTTGGAACTCCCGGAACGTTCATCCGGGCGTCGTCATCGAGCCGCATGACATCCTGCAGCGGTGTGATGGCCCGGTTGGCGACGGACGACCAGGCGAGCCGGATCAGATCCCACGCGATGTCGCTGCCGTCTCGGCCAAGGTAGCGCTGAACGTTGGTGCGCACCCAATCGGGCAGTCCCCGAAACCACCCATGCGACGTATGGTTGTCATGCGTTCCACTGTAAACCACCGTGTTGGGTTCGTAATTGTGCGGCAAGTACGCATTGGCCGGGCCGCTGTCGAACGCGAACTGCAATACGCTCATCCCGGGAAACCCGAGCTCCTTACGAAGTGCAGTGACGTCGGGCGTGATCAATCCCAGGTCCTCGACGATGAGCGGGAGCGGCCCAAGCGTTTGTTCCATCGCTTCGAAGATATCGCGGCCGGGGCCGATCTCCCAGTGGCCAGACGCGGCTGACGACGAGCCCGCGGGCACCACCCACGATGCGGCAAACCCCCGGAAGTGGTCGATGCGGACAACGTCAACTCGCCGCAAGACGGACTGCATGCGGGCGATCCACCATGCATAGCCGGAATCGGCGTTCAGTTTCCAGTCGTAGACGGGGTTGCCCCAGAATTGGCCATCTTCTGTGAAGGCGTCTGGAGGAACGCCGGCGACTTCGGTCGGGTGGCCCGACTGGTCGAGGCGGAAGAGCGAACGGTTTGCCCAGACATCGGCGCTGTCGTAGGCGACAAAGATTGGCAGATCGCCGATGATCTCTACGCCCTTGCTGTTCGCATAGCGGCGAAGCTCAGACCACTGAGCATCAAATTGAAACTGGCAGAACGCGTGGAATCGTGACTCGATATGAAATCGTTCGGTGGCAGCGGACAGGGCGCCCGGTTCTCGCAGGGCGATCTCCTTGGGCCACTCGCTCCAGGCTATTCCGTGGTGCACATCCTTGAGCGCCATGAACAGGGAGTAGTCCTGTAGCCACGACGCCTGTTCTTCGAGGTATTGCTCGAAAGCCGGCCGCATTGCCGGCGCCGCGCCGCGACGGAACCGGGAATAGGCGTCCCAGAGCAAAGGCAGTTTGAACGCGCGAACCGCATCGAAGTCAACGCGGGCTTCCGAAAACGCTGGCGCCTCGGCAAGCTGGTGAGCTTCGATTAACCCGTCACCAGCCAACCAGGGCAGCGAAATGAGCAACCTGTTCCCGGCGAATGCAGAGGGGGATGCATAGGGAGAGTTGCCCGCGCCAGCTGGCCCCAGCGGGAGCACCTGCCAATCGGATTGCGCACCGCGATGGAGCCATTCGACGAAGCGAAAGGCCGCCTCTCCCAGGTCGCCGATTCCGTGCGAGCCCGGGAAAGAGGTCGGGTGGCAGATAACTCCGCTTCGTCGAGTTCGCGGCATTCCAGACTCCGTGGCCGGTACGTGCGCAAGAGATTCGACCTCCCGCGGATCGCCGCTGGTCGTTCGCTACGCGCTGCCGACGTTGGAACGATACCGCGCGCGGCACGCCTCAACGGTAGCTTTCGTTTCCTGGAGGTCGTGCCAACCGAGCACCTCGGTCTGTTTCGGTTCGAGTTGCTTGTATGTGGCAAAGAACGTTTCGATTTCGCGAAGCATGTGTTCCCCGATATCAGCCAGGGTCTGGACGTGGTCAAATCGAGGGTCGCCAGTTGGCACGGCGAGGACTTTGAAATCCGATCCCTTTTCATCGTGCATGTCGAGGCCGCCCAGCACGCGAGCTTCGATATGACAACCCGGAAACGTCGGTTCCTGGACGAGCACCAGGACGTCGAGCGGATCGCCATCTTCTGCAAGTGTTCCAGGGACGAAGCCGTAGTCAGTCGGGTAATGGACGGAAGAGTAGAGCACCCGATCGAGGAGGAATCGGCCAGTCTCATGGTCAAACTCGTACTTGTTTCGGCTTCCCCGGGGGATCTCGATGAACGCGGTGACGATTGTCTGATCCTCGTGAGCCATATCTTCCATTTTCTGATCCCCATGGAGAAGCGCGGAACACCAAGCCCAGGATGCCGGACCACGTGGTCAGTGGGAACGTACCACGCTTAAGCCTGGGCGCCGCGCGCACGCGACAAGGGGTCCGCCGTTAGCGGACCCCTTGGGCAACGACATTTCGCGGCAGTTACTCAGCCTGACTTGAGCTGGAATCAGTTGAGTGAGCTCCCACGGCTGCTTCCGTCTCCGGGGATTCGTCGCCCGCGGCAGGCGTCCGCTGGGACCGAACCTGGAATTCTCGTTCAGCGCGGGCCGCGAGCCGAGCCTGTCGCTTCGAAGGACGGTTCGACGTTGCCGAGGCGGCCTCCATGCGGCGCATGAAACGCTCCACCTGTCCAGCGGTATCGACGATGCGCTGTTCGCCCGTATAGAACGGATGACAGACATTGCAGAGGTCGGTCCGCAAACTGGATTTCGTCGACCGTGTGGTCCACGTGTTGCCGCAAGCGCAGACGACCGTGGCCTCAACATAGTTGGGATGAATCCCGGTCTTCATTGGTGTCCTTCTTTTCGAGCCCGCTTAATATCTGATGCCAATTCTGGACGGGGTCCAGCAGGTAGGCTAATCGGCCGGCCCTGCTTCCGCGAACGCCGCGGATTGATATGCCGGCTGGAGCAGTTCGCGCGCCCCACCGACTGGGTAGACGTCTGGTGGATAAACGCTGATTCGCCGCTTGGAGCGGGAAACGGGCTCGAATCGGACAACACCGTCAATCTTGGCGAAGATCGTGTGGTCCTTCCCGATGCCGACGTTTTCACCAACCCAGAACTGGGTGCCCCGCTGGCGAACAACGATGGTCCCTGAACGGACAAACTGCCCATCTGCCCGCTTGACGCCAAGCCGCTTTGATTCGCTGTCCCGGCCGTTCCGCGAGCTGCCAACACCCTTCTTGTGCGCCATCTCTTTTAATCTCCCTTGAGCCGACTACGAATCAGGCGTTGATTGCGGTAATCGAGACACGAGTAAGCGCCTGGCGATGTCCGGTGCGCCGCCGGTATCGCTTCTTCGGCTTGTACTTGAAAACGATGATCTTGTCGCCGCGGAACTGAGCTTCGACGGTCGCTTGTACTGAAGCGCCCTCGACCAGCGGCGCCCCGACCTTTGCTCCAACGTTCCCGCCAACCATGAGGACACGATCGAACGTGAAGCTCGATCCTGGTTCCACGGGGAGTTTTTCGATCGCCAGGCTGTCACCGACGGAAACGCGATACTGCTTTCCACCAGTTTCGATGATGGCGTATGTTTCGACGCCCGATGCGGTATCGACCATGACGATAGGTGCTCGCTCTCTCAGTTTCGCACAAGCCGGGAAGGTGGCCCGGAATCCGTACAACGCAAAGCCGGGTGCTGAGCGCACCCGCGACGAGACACTATACCACACACCGGTTCGGTACGGCAGGTCTCCAGAATGGACTGACGTTCAGTGTCCATCGCTCCGAACGTGCTACCGCGTCACCATGGGCGAAGGAACCGCGCACCGTGTTTTGACGTACCTACTTGAAAGGACATGGTGGAAATCTTGACCACTCTGGATCCTGCCCGCTCGGTGGGGTCCGATTGTGTTGAAAAGTTCACCCTTGGCGTGTGCGCACACAAGGCGGGGAGATTGAGCGCTGGTGCGCTTATGGCCGAAAATCATGCGCTGGAAAACAACCGTGCCATATGCGCCGCGCACCCGGTTGTCCGTTCTCTCGCAGGCCCGCGACCGCTTCGATACACTGAGGAATGAGGACGATGAACGATGTTGACACGGAGATTGGCGCGGATACGCGGGCTGAATCACTGCCCGACGAGACAATCTCAGGCCGGCGTTTGAGGCCATTGCTTGATCGCGCTCGCCGCGTCACGGCCGTCGCCTCGGTTGCCGGTGCATTTGGACTGGGTATCGTCGTTGGAGGTGGCTTGCCGAATGGTCCAGCCGCCGTGACGGCGGAGTCGTCCCTGACGGGAAGTCCGGAGTTCAAGACGCTTGAAGACACCTGGGAACTGATTCACGAACAATGGCCCCTTCCTGAAGAGCTGGATGACGCTACGCTGATCTACGGCGCGGCGCAAGGGATGGTGGACGCCATTGGCGATGAAGGACACAGTGTGTTTCTTGACCCCGAGATGACTATCGTCCGGGCAGAGGAAAGCGCTGAGGCGTTCGTCGGAATTGGCGTGGAGGTCACCGCTCGATGCGGCGTACCCGCCGTGATATCGACCGTTCCCGGTTCACCCGCGGAGGGCGCGGGCCTGTTGCCAGGCGACATTATCGCTGAAGTCGACGGCGAGTCGACGAGGCGCATGGACCTCAACGGTCTGCGCGATGCCATTCTCGGAAACGAAGGAGATGCGCTGACGCTGACTATCGAGCGGCCCGGCGAAGAGAATCCCATGACCATTGACGTCACTCGGGATACGATCGAACGCAGGCCGGTAACCTGGCATTGGCTACCAGACAAGACCGTGCATCTCCGGCTCACTGGCTTCGAACCTGGCGTGAATCTGAAGCTCCGAGGGGCTTTGCAATCGATAGTCGATGAGGGCGCTGAACGGCTGATTCTCGACCTGCGAGGCAACCCAGGTGGTATGGTCCCCGAGGTCATCGGCGTCGCGTCACAGTTCCTTGATGAGGGGCTCACGGTGTTTCAGGAGCAGGGGCGCGAAGGTGAGCCGCGGGCGCTCAAGACCGTTGGCCGGTCAGGACTCTGGCAGCACCTACCATTGGTCGTGCTGATCGACGGGGAGTCCGCGTCAGGAGCAGAAGTGCTTGCCGCGGCGCTGCGGGACAACGGCCGGGCGACGCTGATTGGTGAAACGACATTTGGCACGGGAACCGTGCTCTCGACCTTTCCACAGGAGGACGGCTCGAGCATCATGCTCGGCACCTCGTTCTGGCTGACGCCGTCAGGCGAACACATATGGCGTCAGGGCGTCGATCCCGATGAGCTTGTTTCGCTCGCACCAGATGCGTTTCCGGCGCGGCCCGAAGATGACCCGGTGGTTACTCTGGACGAGTTGGCCCAACTTGACGATGGCCAGCTTCAGGCAGCATTCGCGGCGCTTGAGGGTGCGCCGGCAGGTGATGCGCTCTCCGGATCATGAATTGACGCGCGGATCAGCATGCGAGGTCAACGGTCCGCCAGGGTTCGGATGTCCGTGAAAGCACAACGGTCTCCAAGGAGGCAGTTCGTCGCATGCTCTCATCGGAAGAATTGCCTGGGCTGCTGCACCGCGCGGCGGCAGTGGTGCGGCGCTTTCAGAAGTTTCTTCTTGTGGGAGCAATCGGACTTGCGGTCAACCAGGGAGCTTTGTTTGCGCTCGTCGGCATGGCGGACCGCCCAGTTGTCGCCGCCTCGCCAGTGGCGATTATTCTTTCAATGTTCGTTACGTTCATCCTCAACGAGCGATGGACCTGGCATGACCGCGGCGAAGGCAGGATTCTTCGCCGCGCGCTCATGTATGGCACGATCAATTCCGGAGGCCTGGTAATCAACTGGGCGTTGCTCGTCTTCCTGGAACGAGGCGGCGTCAACTACCTATTGGCGAACCTGGTTGGAGCTGGCGTGGCCGCGATCTGGAACTTCGGACTCAACCACTCGTTCACCTGGAGGCGATAATCAGGCGTGGCGATTCCCGCCATCAGTTGCGGCGGCAACCAGGTTGAGTAAGCAAGTCGTCTACACTCTTGACACGCACAACGAGTTGCGAAGTCCACTTGCAGTTGGTCCAGTGTTGACTTTCGCTACCCGGCGAACCGCCTGAAGTCTCATGAAGAGGGTCGATCCACGTATGGATGTAGCGGGCAACGGCCGGGAAAATGGAACCGGTAGCGGCATTCAGGACGGAGACCGTTCTCGAAAACCCAACTCGACGATCGTCATGGGCGCCGGTCCGGGTGGTCTCTGTTCGGCATATGTCCTTTCTCGTGCAGGCGTCCAAACCACCGTACTTGAAAAGGCCCCATTTGTCGGTGGACTGGCGAGGACGATCCGTCACCAGACCGAGTTTGGCGAATTCAAGTTCGATATTGGGGGCCATCGCTGGTTCACCAAGAACGACGAACTGAACGATCTCTTTCGCGAAGTGGTGGCAGATGAACTCCTCTGGGTAAATCGCATCAGCCGCATCTACTTCGACGGGAAATACGTCGACTATCCGCTGAAGATTTCCAATGCCTTGAAAGCCGTGGGCCCCGTTGTCGCCGCGCAGGCAATGGCCGACTATGGCCGTACCCGCGCAATGAACCGAGTTCGGCCAACGCCAGTCGAAACAATGGAAGATGCGTACATCGACCAATTTGGGCCGACGCTCTACCGGCTTTTCTTCCAGCGATATTCGGAGAAGGTCTGGGGGCTGCCTTGCTCTGAGATGAGCGGAGACTGGGTTTCACAACGCTCGAAGGGCATGTCGCTCGTCACGGCGGTAAAGGACGCTGTTGTGCCGACGAAGGGCAAGGTCGTTAGCCTCATCGACGAGTTCATGTATCCGCGCGGCGGGTTCGGCCGCTTCTCCGAGCGGATGGCCGATGCAATTCGCGCTACGGGAAACGACATCCGCCTCAATACGGGCGTCGAGCGGGTACACCGGGAGGGCAACCGAGTAACGGGCGTGAGCGTACGGACTGAAAATGGGCTGGAACGTGTCGAAGCGGCGAACTACATCTCGTCTGTTCCGCTAACGCTTCTGGCAAAGATCGTTGATCCCGCTCCACCCGAGGAGATTCTGGCAGCCGCGGATACGTTGACGTTTCGTAACATCATCACCGTGAACATCATGCTGAAGAAGCGCCAGGTGACGCCCGATACCTGGCTCTACGTTCACGACCGGAACATTCTGTTTGGCCGATTCCACGAGCCGAAGAACTGGAGCGTGGCCATGGTTCCAGGCGACGAGTTCACCTCGCTCGTGGTGGAGTATTTTTGCTCGTTTGGCGACAACATCTGGTCGATGAACGAGGAGCAACTCGTGGCGCAGACGGTGCGTCACCTTGTCGATGATCTCGAGTTCATTTCGCCGGCCGAAGTCATTGGCGGCTTCACAATCCGCGCGCCGCGCGCGTACCCAGCATACGTCATGGGATATGAGAAGCCGCTTGAAAAGATAAAGGCATTTATCGACGAGCTGGAGAACTTGCAGATCATCGGTCGATACGGAACCTTCCGCTACAACAATACGGATCATTCGATCGAGACGGGCTTGCTGGCGGCGAAGAACATTCTTGGCGAGCGGCACGACCTCGACCGCGTCAATGCCGACGACGAGTATCACGAAATCAAGCGGGTTTCTCGCCCAGTTGCCACCGCGCGCCGCTGACGCGTCTCGGTCCTGCGCCATGGATCGTCCACGAAACGTCCGGCCGGTTGACAAATATCTGGCACGCCGATGCTGATAGGAAAGTCAGCCCGGAGCGATGCTTCGCGGTTCATCGTTGTGTTGCTGGTCGTTTTTGCAGCCAAGCAGCTCTTTGCCGTTGCAGCGTTCTTTCCGTTCAGCGGCCACGACGAACTAGCGCATTACAGCTATGTGCGAACGTTGGCGACGGAGCGACGAATTCCCGAGCTGCCCGATCTCGAGGAGTGGCGTGCAAGACTTGACGGGGGTGTCGCTCCCCCAATCGATGGAATCCCGGCCGATCTCTACCAATATTGCCGCTATACCCTTGACTGGTTCTGCGAGCCTGAGAGTCCTCGGTGGGCAAGCGATCCGCCGCGGATCGTTACGGTGCCTGGTGTCGGGTATTTTCCATCCGGATATCAATATGTGGCGAACCATCCGCCACTTTACTACGCTATCCTGGCGCCACTCTATGCGGTGACCAGCTCACTATCGCCTCTTTTTCAACAGTACCTCTTCAGATTGGCCGCCATTCCATTCGGGATCATGACCGTCTTCGCTGCGTATCGCTCCGCGCGCGCGCTTTTTCCCGGCGATGCGTTTCTCGCCGTGACGGTCCCCGTGTTTGTCGCCTTTCAGCCGCAGATCAGCTATGAGGCGGCCATGGTCAACAATGACATCGTGGCAATCGCCATCACCTCGCTGTTGCTCTGGGGCATGATCGTTGGGGTTCGCGATCGGTTTCCCTATCGCCTCTGCCTTGCCCTTGGCGCGGGCGCCGGATTGGGGTTGATCACGAAGGGAACGACGGTTGCGATTTTGCCGGTGCTGGGACTGGCTGTCCTGCTCGCCCTTGGCTGGCGAGACTGGAAGGGACTTGCGACCTGTCTAGTTGCTATCGCGGCGCCGATGCTTCTCATCGCCGCGCCCTGGTACCTATTTCTCTATCGCACATATGGCGACTTCAGTGGATTGGCGCGAGTGGCGGAATTGCAGTACTGGAACAGCCCCATGGGCTCGTTTCTCGAGCTGCTGATCGATCCCAGATTTTTCACCGATCGATTCAACGAGTCCTGGGGCGAGTTCGGGTGGCGCTTGATTCATCTTGATACAGCGCTCATCTGGCTGGTCGGAATCCCGCTATTGATTGGGGTCCTTGGCCTCGCCAAATACGCGAGTTCCACCTGGCGCGTGATGCACGGTAACAGCGTTGAGGCCTCGGCGCCGCGGTCATGGCAAGTTCAGTCAATCCTCTTGCTGGCTGCTGCCTGTGCTTTAGCCTACCTCGCCGTGATCCAGTTTGGGACGAACTTTGCTTTGGCGCAGGCAAGGTACTCCTTTCCCGTGGTGAACGCGGGCACCCTGCTGCTCATGATCGGCTGGCGAACACTCGTGCCCGCCCGGTTGCGGCCCGTGGCTCAGGGCGTGGTTGTGGCGGCGCTCATAGGCCTGAATGTGTATATCTTTGCAGCTTACGTTCTGCCGTTTACTTCGACCGTTGGGGAGCCAATGGTGACCTGGAGCTGGCGTGGCTGAATCAGCGGCGCCACGGGCGCGTGACGCGGACGCGACCATGGATCAGGTGAACATGGCGCTTGGGGCTGTTCCCGAATCCGGCCATGCCGGGCGAATTCATCGGATGTTCGGGGTCGCATTCAGCGCGCTCCTTTTCGGATTTCTGCTGCTGGGAACGGTCACGGTCGGCGCCGGATCATGGGCCGGATCGCGCATGAGCGTGCGTCGAATCTGGGCGCGATTTACCGACTTCCTCGTCGATGAAGGGGGAGTCGCCTGGGCAGGCTCGGTTACTCTGGCCGTGGCGCTCGTCGCGCTGGTTGGCGGCGTTGTCCTGGTCTTCATGGCGATTGGTCTGAGAAACATCGACATTAGCCCGCATTCTGACGACTCTGAACCGATTTGAACTGGCGGCTCAGGTTGCCCTGGACCTCTAGAAGTCTCCTCTGGGCAATTCCCTTTGCGCTGCTGTCCGTGTATGTCGCCGCGCGAATGGGAGTGCTCAACCTGTATGCTTCCGTGCCAATCGGCAGAAGCGAGGTCACCCTTCCCAACACATTCGCCAGCGTCGACCATCCATTTCATGTCGCCAGGGCCGAAATTCTCTGGCGAGAGCTTTCGGAGGGGCGGCTTCTTCGGTGGGTCGGCCAGCACCAGGGCGGCTATCCTGTTGAGTTCTATCCTCTGGGCGTCCCATGGTTCGAAGTCGCATTGCGCGGGGGATCGCTGGGTGCGCTTTCGGCCGAAGGCGCGCACACGTTCGCGGTCATCGCGATTTTCCTGTTGCCCGGCGTTGGGTTCCTGGCCCTTTCGCGACAGGATCGAATCTCTCCAGCCGTTGCGTTCCTGGCGCTGGCACTGCACGTTGCTCTTCCGGGTGGCTGGTATAGCGGAGGCTACACGGAGCTCGTTCAGTGGGGGCTGGTGACAAACGTGGCCGGCGCCGTTGCCATATTTCTCATGCTGCCGCCGGCGACTCGTTTCGTTCTGAGCGGTGATCGAAGATCCGCGGCTTTGGCCGCGCTCCTCGGGGCGGCTGCCATCTACTGCAATCCCAGATCTACTCTGGGGCTCCTCGCATTGGCAATTGGCGCGTGGGCCGCCGCAATGTCCATATCGAATCGCGGCTCGATTGGCGAGGCGACCTGGCGCGTTGTTCAACTTGGGTTGGCAGTCGCGTTGCTGGCGGCGCCCGAACTCCTGGCGTTGATTCGGTATGCGGACCTCTATACCTTCGTTCAATACAGTAGTTATGCGGATATTACCGATTTTGCGAAAGCGGCAGCATCGTCTATCAGTGCGTTCGTCCTGGTGCTCGGAGTCGCTGGCATGGCATATGCCATTCGTCGACACGAGTCTCCCGGTTCCCTTTCCGCCGCCTGGTCGCTTGTTGTTTACGGGTCGCTCACCATCCTGTTCGGCGTCGTCCCGGCCGTGTCGACATTGGCTCCGCAACTCGAAGCGACAAGGTTGATGCCGCTGCAGCGGCTGCTGACCATTTACCTTGCCGCATGGGCCATTTGGGCCACCCTGAGCTGGGGGACGAAACGTACTGGAATCGCGAGTCAATGGTTTTCGCCACTGGCCTCGGTCATTGTCGCGAGTGCCATCCTGCTGGTCCAAACCTGGCCGCCAGAGAACGAGACGCCCGATCCCGCGGCGCCTCTCGTGCCGGCATCCAGCCTCTTTCCGGTTGCAATGTCCGGCCAGCACGTTCAAGCCGACCTGGCTGCCGCGATTCGACATGCTGACCAGGCAGCCCAGCCGGGAACCGCGCTCCTGGTTCTCGGTTCGGCATTGTCGTGGCATCAACAGCTCTGGACCCCACTCTGGACCAAACGCCCGCTCTACTATGACAACTGGCTCTGGTACTGGCACCCCCATCACTTTGGTACTCCAGGCTATCAGCCAGCAGTGGGGAATCACTATCCAGACACGGTCAATGCGATCCAACCTGAATACCTTGCTGCACACGGCATCGGCGCAATCGTCGTGACCGGCGCGGCCGGAGACACCGCGGCCAACGCGAATTGGCTTGACCCGGTCTTCGACGGCAGATACGACGTTTATCGCGTTGTCGAGCCAACGTCGACCGTGACATTCGGGGCAGCGAATGCTGCTATGTCTGAAATCGGCAATCAGCATGTTCGAGCGACGAGCAAACTGCCGGCAAGCCAGATAGAGGTCCGCGCCAACTGGTTTCCCCGGTGGAAGGCAACTGAACCAGAAGGCGGCGCAACCGTGGCCAGGGCGAATGACGGGTCCATCCATCTGACGTCTATTAGCCCAATCAGCTCCGTGAGCTTGACGTATGCGCTTACTGCCACTGATTGGATC
>CAYSXO010000033.1:0-23619 GCA_964434995.1 uncultured Sphaerobacteraceae bacterium | reverse complement strand
TCCCGGCGACATTCGCGATCACCGGCACGCGTCCCGCCGATTGATCGATGGCTGTCTCGACCACGAAGCGGCGCTCGCTGTCGGTGAGCACCATGAACTCGCTGGCCAGCGCGGGAACGACGAGCCCCTGCACGCCGCCCATGATGCAGAAATCGACCTGCCGGCGAAATGATTCCTCATCAATCGAACTGGCAGGATGGGCGTCGTTGAATGGTATCTGCAAGATGGGGAGGATCCCGGATAACCGCGGTCCCGACGGTGACATGACCACGATGGTGCTCTCTACCTTGCTACGCGATTGGTCCAGGCATAACCGAATGCATGTGGCCCTTGTGCGGTCTGGGCAGGGCGCCTGACAGTGGCTCTGGACCTCATGGAAGATTCGACCGGCAGTCTATCACCCAGACCTCGTTCGCGGGATTTCTTTGCCAGGGATCTGCATGCCTGCCGCATGGCCGGCCGCGAGCACCCGCTGCCTTCCTGACCGCGGCGCCGTGCCGCCGAAGATGCTGAGGTAAGCAGGTCATCAGAAGACCGTAACTCGTGCGTCTTCGCTTGATCTGCTGTCGTCGGTCGATATGATGCGGTTATCGGTCTCAACGCATCAGGCGCGAGCGCCGACTTTCCCGTGTTCGAGAAGGAGGTCCTCGTGGACGGAGAGAGGTTCGATGGACTGACCAGGCGGCTGAATGCGATGACGACGCGGCGGTCGGCGTTGCGCGTGGCAAGCGCGAGTGGGATCGCCGCGATCTCCACGCTGGCAACGAACGCTGTTACTTCCGGCCGGCGCAAGAAAAAGAAGAAATGCACGAAATGCGAGGGCCGCTGTCTGCGGCCGGGCGACGTCTGCTGCCCGCTGGACAAGGGTGGTGGATTGTGCGAAGCGGCGCTGCCGGTCTGCTGCGGGCCCAGCCCTCTCTTCCCGGACGGACGGTGCCTGCCTGCCGGCCAGACATGCTGTGGCGACGTCAACTGCTTTGCCTCTCAGATCTGTTGCCAGCCCAGCCCGGCATCACCGAATGGCCGATGCGTCAACGCCGGCGAAACCTGCCCGTGATGGAGGGCGGCGCGTCTGGGCCGGCCGGCCCAGGAGCGCCTTTCAAAGCCTGATCGGAGAGAGGGGCAAGACCCGTTCTTCCCCAGCGCTCGTGGCGATCGCCGTGGCGTTGGCATCGCAATTGGGGCCGGGCGTCGGAGAAACCCAGCCATCTTCCCGATCCACGCCGATCCGTGGGTTCGGGTCTGGCGGGATGAAGAAGCTGGCGTCCGTGACGCCATATTTCGCCATGACCGTCTGATTGCCGCAGGTGCGCCAGAGTACGGCGATCTCCTGGTTGAGAGCGTCCGCGAGTCCCACGGCATCCTTGCGAATTCCGAAGACCGCATTGAACGTTGTCGACATGATGGGGAAGGCTGGGTTCGGTTCAAGTGGTATCTGGTGCAGGCTCCACTCGGGATGCGCTTCGATCGCCATGGCGACGAACGGGGGGTCGAGGACCGCGATGTCAATCCTGCCCGCGACCAGGTCGCGTAGCACCGCATCGGAGGTGTCGTAGAGCCGGACCTCTCCAATGTCTGGTACGGCCTTCAACTCCGGCACCAGCGAGATGCCGATGACCGTGCCGACCCTCTTCCCCGCCATATCAGCGACGCTGCTGTAGTGATGCTCGGTCTTTTGCGCCAGCATCACACTAAAGTAGTAGATCGGTTCAGAGAGCAGCATCACATTGCTGCGCTCGGCCGTCCACCCCACCGCGCCAATCATCAGGTCGACCTGGCCGACGGTGACCGCTTCGATGCCTGCTGCCCAGTCCATCTGCACCGGGACGATGGTCAGCCCAAGGCCGTCCGCGATTGATGAGATCATTTCGCCGTCGATGCCGATCAGCGCTCCATCGTTCAGCGAGGACATCGGCATATCGCCATTGAACGCCACGTAGAGCTTGCCCGGTTCAAGCGTGCCCAGATCCTGGGCGGTTGCCTGGGTGAACGGCGGGATCATGACGAGAAAGATGACGACGAACCAGACCGTATGCCGCGCTCTCCTCATGGTACGGCTCGTGGCACAGACGCGGCGCACCATGGCCCCCCTCCAGTTGCCAGTCGGCGATGAGCAAAGAACTCTGCCCCGAAGAACGGATCCGCGTGACATACCGCCGGTTTCCCCATGGCGACGCGGCCGGCGAAGGTGCTTGCCTCCATGGCATGGAATCACGATTCCCGACGGCCGTGGAAGGCCTTCATGCGTGTCGCGAGCGGGCTACAGTCCCCCTCTGTATCCCTATGATGGTGTCATCTGAAGCCCCGGTGGCCAGAGATCCGCACCGCTGGCCCGCGCGCCGCGCATGCGGCCATCATGCGACGAAGGATTCAGGAGGAAACAAGCCGAGAGCGGCCGCTCGCCCAACTGCAGCCCGTCGATCGTTCACCTCCAACTTCCGATAAATGTTGAGGGTGTGTCGCTTGACCGTGCTTGGTGCGATATACAAGCGCTCGGCGATCTCCTTGTTGCTATCGCGTCCCCTCAACAAGGCCAGAATCTCCAGTTCGCGCTCGGAGAGAGGTTCCGTCAACCCACTTTGTTGACCTAGGCCAGACACCCCGTGGCGGGCGGGAAATGCGGCAAGAATGCGCGAGATGGCGTGCGGCGCCACCCGGCGAGCCAGCAACTGCCGAAGCAGCAGCTCCATCGGTTCCCCAAGCGTGGCGAAGAGACGCACCCAGCTCTCGCCTTCCGTGGCCAGAACCAGCCGTTGCACCCGCTTCAACGCCGCTGCCCGCTCTCCACGCCTGACCTCAATCAGTGCCGTCAAGGCTTCGACCTCCATGAGCCGGCGGTGATTGGGAAGACGCTCACAAAACGCACGCATTTCGGCGATCAACGCGATAGCCTGATCGAGTCCGTCCTCTCTTTCCATGCTCAGCAGAATCCGGGCTTGCACCAATCGCGGCTCGACGACCTCCACCGACCAGACCAGGGGAGGAGGCTCAACCTCTACAGCCCAGGCGCTCGCCTCGGCCAGCCGGCCCTGCCGCAAGTCCAGATCAGCCTGAAAGGCCCCCAGGCTCGGCAAGACGCGCAGGGCATGGCGCTCCAGGAGGAAGTCACGCGCGTCGGCCATCGTTTGCCGCGCGGTCTCCTCCTGGCCGAGAAGCTGCTGCGTCAGCGCCAGGGTGCCAATGGCCTGGCACCACCAGTACAGGCGCATGTTGAAGCGTGCCTTGGCCGCTGTCTCCAGGTGCTGGCTGGCAAGCTCCAGCTCGTTGCGCGCAAAGTGCGCGATGCCCTGGAAGTAGTGCGCCAGCGCGCTGTGATCGGGCAAATCGAGCTCCTCGCTGACGGTTTGCAGCCGCCTGCCGATGACGAGGAGGTCCGAAAGACTCATGTCCAACCAGGAGAAGAAGCCCTGAATCTGCAACAATGTTGCGTAGATGGGAAGCTGGGGAGTGGATTCCGCCAGATTCTCGTTCAGGTACTGCCACGCGCCAACGCGATCTCCACGTTGCCAGGCGCCAATCGCAACGCCCATGATTGCCAGACCGCGCAGGTGGCTGGAATCGAGCGGCAGTAACTCCAGTGCCCGTTGCGACGTGTGCACGAGATGATCCGCGGCTCCAGTCCACAAGTGGAGAATCGCGTGCAGCACCAGGAGTTCGCCCGTTGCGTGCGCCGCGCGTTCGGCAACAAGTGGCGCGCGCCGAAGATGCTCCTCTGCTCGTTCCAGAGCGACGGCCGCTTCCGTGAAGCGCCAATTCAGCGTGGCAATTCGTGCTTCCGCAAGGAGCAGTTCCGGATTGTCTTGCTTCACTTCCATGGGCAAGAGACGGAGCCAGTGCGTGAGGCGGCCGAACTGCTCGTGGTTGTAGAGATCGTGGCGATGTTGAGCCACCAGGTCCGCGGCGGTCTCGGCATCGCCGCCAGCCAACGCGAGCTCGATCGCCTCTTCGATGAGTCCCTGCGTGGCGTACCAGGCACTCGCGCGAAGCTGGAGCAGGGCGATCTCTTCCGGTTCGGAGCACTCGCGCAAACGCTCAAACAGAAAGCGCCGAAAGAGGTGATGGAAGCGAAAGAACTCGCCTCGCGGACCCAGGGCGCTGACGAAGAGATTTCGCTCCGCGAGCTCGCTCAGAAGAGCCTTCCCCCAGGATTCCGGCTCCTCTCCATTCGGCTCTCGATCGCAAACGGCTTCGCAGAGCGAGGCGCTGAACGGTTCCAGGATTGACAGGCGAAGAAGGCAAATCTGGACCTGGTCAGGCAGATCCTCGAAGATCTCCCCGAACAGGGAATCGCTGATATCAGCGTCGTGGTTGGCGTCGCTCAGGACCTGCTGCAAGCCGCCACTGAGGTTCGAAGCTGCCGCAATGAGTTGCAGACCGGCGGCCCAGCCTTCACTGTCGCGGTACAGGTCCTCGACGGGAACCTCGGCGAAGTCAGCGCCGAGTGCGTTGCGCAGGAACGACTCCGCCTCCTCTCGTGTGAACTGAAGATCGCGATAGCGCAGTTCCAGCACCTGACCCCGAGTACGGAGTGTCGCCAATGACCACGCCGGTTCGGTGCGAGTGGCGATGACGAGTTGGAATCGCCGCGGCGGATGGCGTAGCAACTGAACGATCAACTCGTCGATCTCCGGGCTGGCGATGAGGTGATAGTCGTCGAGCACGAGCGCAACGTCGGTGGGGAGTTGATCGAGATCGTTGCTGAGGCTGATCACCAGCGCGTCGATCGGTGGCCGCGCGGAAGCCCGCAGGAGGTCTCGCGTTTCAAATTTGGCATTGGGAACAGCCGCCTGCACCGCGGCAATGACATAGCGCACGAAGACGAAGGGATCGTTGTCCCGCTCGTCCAGGGAGATCCACCCCGTCGGAGTCCGCGAGTTGGCAAGCCACTCGCTCAGGATTGTGGTTTTCCCCGACCCGGCCGGGGCGCAAACAAGAATCAGCGGCCGGTCAGGGTGCTGGCGCAGCCGCTCGGTGAGGCGGGGCCGGGTAACGTGCTGGGAAGTGAGCCGAGGGGGATGAAGCTTGCTGACGCGGATCGCGGAAGCGGGTTCCACCTGGAGCATGGTGGGATCTCCAACGGCCCGAGTGTCGAACAGAACGGCGTGCGCCACGCATGGTCACAACGCCGACGACAGGAGCCTCATTGAGTTAGGATGGATTATACATGCTATCCGCGCTTACTGTCCATGAGCAAAAAGGGTAGGCTAGCTGATTTTCGTCACGCACTTCGTGATATCACTGATGTAGTACAAGGGTAATTTTGCCGCTGTCGAACGTGGCGACGAGCATCTCCGGCATGCTGGGAATACGCCTGTCGCCGTGTAGACCCTTCATACGGAAACCGATGCATGACCCACCTCGCTCGTTGTTCGCGCTACTTGCACGTGCTGCCGCACTCCTGCTTGTTCTTCTTGCACGTGTGCTTGCAGGTGTTGCATTGGCGATTTTGCCTGTTCCTGGCCGCGGCCTCCCTGTCGAGTCCGGCGCCACCGCGGATGCCAGGAGCGCCATGGACCGGGGCCCCAGATCACGGAGGACCCGGCGGCGAGGCGCATTCCCGCCACCTTCGTGAGCTCTGCTCCGCGGGCTGTCCATGAGTCAGCGTGTGCAGCCATGACGGACCTGGCCGGCCGGCCTGGGCGTTGCGCGGGACGCATGAGAATACACCTCCAATGCACCGTTTTGGTGCTTTCGCGTCACATCGCTCCGGCCGCATGATCGAACCATCGCACCAGACCCCGCCTGCTCTGGTGCTGCAGGAGGGCCGGTCGAGCCGCGCGCGAGCGCCAGCAGAGAGGCAAGGGCAGAGACGTCAGCCAGGGCTAACGACTCTCCGCATAGAGACGATGTGGTCCGCGGATGATGCCTTGACTCTCTCGCAACGAACTGGTTCCCAGCTTCAGTTGCCCCAGGCAGGGGGGCGTAACTCACACGACGGGGAGAAACCAGATCATGGGTCAATACCAATCACCGCAGGAAATCAAGGAAGATCGCCGCGAGGACAAGCGGGACGATAAGCAGGACCGCCGCGAGGACAAGCGGGATAAGAAGGAGGACCGCCGGGACGATAAGCGGGACAAGAACTAGTCCCGCCGATTCAGCCCGGCCGCATACCCCCGTCCCTCTGCTCTGGGAGCGCTCGGGGGATGACACGGCCTCCTGACTCGACGAGGGACGGCGAACCTTTGCCGTCCCTCGATCTGCTTCTGCATTGGTCACCTTCGTTACCGACGTAACCAGGGAGGGAAAGAACCGAGGCAGCCCGCGAGGCCACCGTCGTCCGCCGACGGCAGAAAGGAGAAGAACCCGCGATGTCGACCACGCGGATGAAGATGCAACGAATGTTGATGGATCAGGCGGTCGACGAGGCGCTAACGATGACGGCGCAGATGTTTGGACTACCGAAGGTGACGGTCGACAGAATCGTCCAGGTTGGCTTGCCGCTGGTGGCCCAGGCAGCCGAAACAAACCCGGAACTGCTGAAGCGCTTGTATGCGGTCTCGCGGATAGAGATGCCGGAGCCCATCCCGACGTTCTATGCCCGGATGGCCGACACGCCAGCTATCCGGCAGGCCGTCATGGATGACTACAAGGGAACCTTTGGGGGCATGCTCGATGCGGCGAACCGGGAGGCGGCTAGAGAAGCGGGAACTACGGACGGCCAGGCCAGGGAAGTCCTCGCCGCGGCCCTCCCCGTGGTGACCCAGATGCTGGCCGCGGCGAATGCCTCCGGCACCGAGCAAGGCTTCGCCAGGCGGCTCGGGGAACTTCATACGTAACGAGCGATGCTCACGCATGGTTCGATGAACGCGAATGACGCAAACGTGCGGAAAGGAGCACACGAGATGGCTGTGGATCGGGGAAGGCTGCAACAGGTCATGACGGATGCCGCCGTCGACATGTCCGTGAAGATGACGGCCCAGATGCTTGGCATCTCCGAGGATGCAGTCACCAGAATTCTCCAGGTTGGTCTGCCAATGATGGCGAAGATGGCGGACGAGAATCCCGAGCTGCTCAAGAAGCTCTTCGCGCATGCCATGACGACGCTGCCCGAGCCGATGCAGCAGTTCTACAGCAAGCTGGCTGAGGACCCCGAGGCACAGCAGCGACTGGTCGACGAGTTCAAGACCATGGTCGGCCCGATGATGGAGTCTCTGAACCGCGAGACGGCACGCCAGGCCGGCACGACAGAAACAGAGGCGGGGACGACGCTCGCCACGACCTATCCAGCCGTCGCCCAGGCACTGGTCAAGGATGCGCCGGAGCAAACGGAGGCCGGATTCGCTCAGCGGCTGAAGGATCTCGCCGCGTAGGAGGAATCTCCCCTCGCGTCCGGCGCGGGAAGAGGCGCCTCAGGAGGGCATCAACGATGTCAGCCAGTGAACACGGCTCAATCACGGAATGGCCGCAGTCGCTCGTTTGGGCGACATACGATTCGACAGATGGCGCGGCCAACGCCCTCACCGGGTTGCAGAGAGCCGATCGCAGATGGCTCATCAGCATCGAGAATGCCGCGGTTGTTGTCAAGAATGAGGACGGTACCGTTACCTTCAACGAACCCGGCGATCGCACCGGGACGAGCGGCCTTGGCGCCGGGGCGGTGATTGGCGGCATCGTTGGGCTGATTTTCCCCCCTGCCATCATCGCTTCAGCGGCGGCCGGCGCGGCGGCCGGGGGCCTCATGGCACAGGTTCGCGACGCCGGCTTCGAGGACAACGCCTTGCGCGCGGTTGCCAACGAGTTGTCTCCGGGGCAGTCAGCCCTCATCGCCGTCGTCTGGCACCAGTGGGTCGACGACGTCGTGCGTTTCCTCGATGAAGCGGCCCATCGGGTGGGCTGGATCGAGATCAGTGAGCGCGTTGGCGATCTTCTGCAACGCCGGTAGGGCCGAGCAGCCTATGTCTGATGGCCCCGAACGGAATGCGTGGCTGTCCCTCCACGGCCCGTATCCCGCGTAGGCGCGGGCAGCGTGCGGCGGCCTCGCCCGCTCGCGCGCTGTCCTGCATTCGGCCAGGAGAGATGTGACCATGAACACGGAACGTTTGTTTAACCTCGCTGGTCGAGACGACGTTGCGACGCAATCCCCGTTCCCCACCCGGGTTCGCGTGCACAATCCCGTGCCACAACTCGACAAGATCGAAACGCTCTTCAATGGCAGGGTGCGCGTGCATGGCACGGGTGAGGTGCTGCTGCCAATTCCCGACGTGACGGCCGAACCCGACATGTTCTACGCCATCGTGGTCAATGAGATGCCGGGCGAGTAGCCGGGCGTGACCCGGTGATCGCGTTCCTCCAGATCTCATGCGGAGGTGGAGGAGCGGAGAGTAGCGACATGGAACTATCACCCACTGGCGGCATGCTCGCCGAGCTGACAAAAAAATGGTGGGTCTTCCTGGCACAGGGCATTCTCATGATTGTCCTGGCCTTCCTGGCCTTCACCCAGCCCACGACGTTGATTCAGCTCATCGGCGTCTACGCGCTGTTCGAAGGGATGCTGAAACTCTTCTCCGGGTTCGGGCCGCAGCCTGGCGATCAGAGCCGCTGGCCCGCGCTGATCATCGGCGCCATCAGCGTGGTGGTCGGAGGCATCATTCTGAGCAACCCGACGGGGGCCGCCAATGTGCTGACCTATCTGATCGCCGCCTGGGCCGTGGTCGTGGGTCTGCTCCTGATCCTGTGGGGCATCCGGCTGCGCAAGGAGATCACCGAAGAGTGGCTGCTCATCCTCTTCGGCGTGCTGTCGATTCTCTTCGGCGTATTGGTCTTCGCCAACGTCGAGATGGGCTATCTGACCCTGCAGTGGATCTTTGGCGCCTACATGGTGGTCGGCGGCGTCTTGGCCATCCTCCTCGCGTTTCGCATCAGAAGTCTCGGTGTCGCACTTGGCGCGGTTGGGTGAACTGAATGGGCATTGTCGATGCCTGGACTGATCCGAATCTCCAGCATCAGACGCATCAGGACTCGTCAGCGCGGGGTCCGATCCCGATAGCGCCGGCCGCAGGATCGTCCGAGCCAGGGATTGGCGCTCATTCATCAGGCGATCGTAAAGGACAAGCAGCCCGTGCTCTTCTCGGCCATTGGATCGATCGGTGATCGACTGGATTCGAAGTTCATCACGGCCTACTTCTTCCCGGCCTTCGTGGCGATCCTGGTCACCATCGCCCTCTTTATCCGGGCGGCTGTCGGAGAGCCCTTCGTCGCCTGGGTGGCGCAGCTCGACTCAACGGGACAGGCCGTCGCGGTCCTCTTCAGTCTCCTGACGACCATGATGGTGGCGCACATGCTCCGCGCCATGGCGCGGCCGATCGCGCAACTCTTTGCCGGACGCGCCTTTCCCGAACTGATCAAGCAACCAACCATCAGGAATCAACTCAGGGCACGAGCGCGCACCCGGATCGGACTCGCCATGCTCACCCAAGGCGAACGTTTGCATCCGCTCGATCCTGAGGAAACACAACCCACGGCATTTGGCAATGTCCTTGCCGCGGCGGCGGACTATCCGCGCCTCGTCTACGGAATGGATTCGTACCATTGGTGGCCACGGCTGCTGCCGCTCCTGCCCGCGGAGTTTCAGGAGCTCTTGCGCTCTATCGAAACACCGATGCGCGCGATGCTGAACCTCAGCCTCGTGTCGCTCTATCTGGGGTGTTTGGCGGCGATCACCCTGGGGTTGGCCTCGTCGCAACTGTACATCGCGGTCATCTGCCTGGTTGCCGGTCTTCTGTGCGCGCAATTCTTCTATCGCGCCGCGGTCGTCCAGGCCGCTGAGCTGGCTCGCAATATCTGGGTCGGGTTTGATCTCTATCGGTACGACATTCTGGAGCAGTTGCATGAGCAAGAGCCCGGTGACCTCAATGAGGAACGCGAGCTCTGGCAACGGCTGACTCGCCGCCTGCGTGACGAGTATGAGCCAACGACACTATCACCCGAAACACCATCCGAGACGCCAGTCCCGGCCAGCAATGCCAGGGTCGCATCATGAGCGGTGGTTCGGCTCGGGAATCGCCGCATGCCCGGTGCTGAATTCGCCCGCGCTCCTCCATCCTGAAGACTCACGCGCGGTTGGCGTGCGCGGTGTTGTGGCGGTGAGACGCATGGTTCATAGAGGGAGGGTCATCAATGGCCACGCAAAACGTCAAGAATGAAAGGGAGGACGTCCGCGAGGCGGAGGACGATCTCCGCAAAGCCAAGAAACATGGCGACAACAGTGACGTGAAGGATGCCAAGCAGGATCTCCGCGAGGAAAAAGAAGACCTCCGCAAAGCCAAGAACAAGAAACAGGGCAAGAACTAGACCGCCCCGGGCCGCACGAGAACCGCCGCAAGAGCAGGCGTCGCCTCCGCTGACGCCGCCGCGGGTTCGCCGTGGCGGCACGACCGATACCCGAATGGCCATTGCGCCAGTGTTGCGGGGCCGGCCCTCCGGCCCTTCGGATTCAGAGGGGGGTGTATGGCGTTGACGGCGGAACCGATCACCGGCCGGTGGCTGGAGTTGGTTGTCACGTGTGACCCGGAAGCGGTCGAAGTGGCGGCCGCGCTCTTCGCGGACTATGGGCTTAATGAGGGGGTCGTCATCGAAGCGCCGTTTACTCAGGATGCGGACGGCGCCAACGTTCAGGTCGATAACTCGCGCCCAGTTTCCGTAAGCACCTACCTTGATGATGCCGAGATCTCGGAGGAGATGATCGACGATATTCGCCAGGAGCTCTCGCGCCTCAGCGAGGAGTATGGCATCAGCAAGTTGATCATTCGCAATCTGGTAGTGAACAAACAGCAGGGCCAGGACTGGGCCGATGCCTGGATGGCCCATTCCAGCATGCATCATGTCGGGCGCCGGGTCGTGATTACGGCGCCGTGGCATGACTACGACCCGGGACCAGACGAGACGGTCCTCAAACTCGATATCGGCGCGGCCTTCGGTTCTGGCGGCCACGCCACGACGCACCTCTGCATGACGGCGCTCGAAGACGAGGAGATTCGCGGCGCCCATCTCCTCGACGTCGGCGCCGGCACCGGCATCCTGGCCATCGCGGCCGCGCTCCTCGGCGCCAGTTCCGTCGATGCCGTCGATGTCGAGCCAGCCGCGATCGATGTGGCACGAGCAAACGCGAAACAGAACGGCGTCGCGGACATCGTTCGCATTGAGCAAGGCAGCGTGGGACCATGCGAACCATTCCAGGGCCAGTACGATCTGGTCGTCGCCAATATCCTTGCGCCCATCCTCATTGATCTTGCCGGTGGCCTGAATAATGCGGTCCGCGCGGGAGGAACGCTCATTCTCAGCGGCATCATCGATTTCCGCGAGGCGCAGGTCCGTGATGCGTTCGAGGCATTGGGACTGCGCCACGTTCGGCGTGAAGAACTGGATGGCTGGGTGATGCTGGTATGGCGTAAAGACGAGTGCAGCGATCGCTCCTTGCCTGACGCATCGTGAAGTTGACGCGCAGGGCAGCCGAGGAAGGGATGGCCAGCATGCCCGGCATCCCGCGTTGGCGCGGGTAGAGAAACTCCATGGAGCCAGAGCACGAGCGAGAAACGATGAGCCTCCAGCCGTTTCCAGATCGGCAAGCGGCTGGCAAACAGCTTGCAGCCGTGCTGCTTGCCTACCGCGACGTGGCCCCGCTGGTGCTTGGCATCCCCCGGGGAGGAGTCCCGGTCGCCGCCGAGGTGGCGCGCCGGCTCGGCGCCGAGCTGGATGTGGTCACCACGCGAAAACTTGGCGCCCCCGCGGAGCCAGAGCTGGCGATCGGCGCGGTGACCGCGGACGGCGGGATCTACGTCGACGAGGAAACCGTCGCCCGCAATGAGGTCACCTCGGAGCAACTTGCCGACGTGATTGCCCGGGAAAGCGCTGAGGCGCGGGCGCTTGAGGAGCGTTTTCGCGGAGCGCGTCCGCCGCGGGCGATCGCGGGACGCACGGTCATTGTCGTCGATGACGGGCTGGCCATGGGATCAACGATGCGCGCCACCCTGCGAGGGTTGCGGGCGCGGCAGCCTGCCCGGCTGATCGCTGCTGTTCCTGTCGGCATGCGCGACACGTGTGACGAACTTCAGAACGACGCCGACGAGGTCGTCTGCCTGGTCACCCCCGAATCGATGTCGACGGTCGGCGCATTCTACGACGACTTTCAGCAGGTAGCCGACGAAACCGTGCATCAGATCTTGCGGGATTTCGCCTCGGATGGGTCCGTGCAGCCCAGGTTTTCGCCAGACCAGGCGGCAATGACAAAGGAGCCGAGTCCCTGACCGCAAGCGTAACGGTGGCGATTGCCGGAGACGTCATGCTTGGCCGTGGCGTCAACCGGCGGATCACTGAGTCTGGTCCCGGTCATCCGTGGGGAACGATTCTGCCGGCCATTCAGCGCGCCGACTGCTTCCTCATTAACCTCGAGTGCGCCCTGACCGGCCACTCCAGGCGTTGGCGCGACAACGGCGGCAAAGCGTTCTACTTCCGGGCTCATCCACGGGCGGTCGAATCGCTGCACCTTGCCCGCGTGGACTTCGCCGCGCTGGCCAACAACCACGCGGTCGACTACGGAACCACGGGCCTGCTGGATACGATACGTCACCTCGACGAGGCCGGTATTGCCCATGCTGGCGCCGGCGCCGATCTGGTTGCCGCGGCCGCGCCCGCGTTCCTGACCGCCGGCGGGTGGCGCATCGGAATCCTCGCGTTTGCCGACTATCCACAATCATGGGCCGCCGGACCAGAATCGCCGGGGATCAACTACACGCCGGTCTCCCTCGCCGGCGAGGCCTTTGTCGCCATCGAGCGCGCGGTGGCCTCGCTCGCCCTTCAGGCAGACCTGGTCATCTTCTCCATCCACTGGGGGCCAAACATGCGGCCCCGGCCAACGACGGAGTTCCGCGACTTCGCCCGGCGCGTTCTCGATGCGGGGGCAGACGTGTTCTGGGGCCATAGCGCGCACATTGTGCAAGGCGTGGAGCTCTGGCACGACAAGCCGATCCTCTTCGATGCCGGAGATTTCGTCGACGACTACGCCGTCGATTCCGAGTTGCGCAACGACCTTTCAGCCCTTGTCCTGTTGCGGGCGCGGCCACCGGCCGTGGAGCGGATTGACCTTGTCCCGGTAGTCATCGACCGTTGTCAGGTGAACCGCGCGCTGGGGGCGGATCGAGACTGGTTCTGTGAACGGTTCACGGCCCTTTCGGCAGAACTTGGAACCACCGTCCTGGAGCGGCGCGGCAGGTTGACGATCCCTGTCACTACCGGATCCGGGCACGATCCTCAACGGCGACGGCCATCTCGTCGCTCCTAGCCGCTATGGATGTTCCAGCTGGCCAGACGCGCGGATACACCCACAATGCACCATTTGGGTGCTTTCGGACGGCGCCGCATGAGATCGATACTGCAAGAGAACCACACCGCGCGTGGGCGCGGGAGATGGAGGAAAGGAGTTCCAGATCATGAGCGACAAGTATCCCCAGGTTCCTCCGGGAATGGGCGGCGGCGGCCAAGGTGGCGGCAAGCAGGAAAAGAAGGAGGACCGCCGCGAAGACAAGCGGGACAAGAAGGAGGACCGCCGCGAGGACAAGCGCGACAAGCGGGACTAGCCTCGTACAACTGGCGCGGCGCCTGTGCTCCCTGCGTCCCCCTGCTCCATGCGTGAACGGGTCGCACGGTCGCCTGATGGGACGAGGGGCGGCGAATACTCGCCGCCCCTCGTTCTGCTGAATCCCCACCTGCCCTGATCCGGTTTCTCGCGCGGGCCGAGACGCCGCCGACTCGGAGGCGCCTGCTGAACATCTGCAAGGAGTAGCCTCATGGACCAGCGCCAGCAATGTGTCCATCGCGCCAGAGCCGCGCGTCCGTCGCCGCCCAAACCGCGAGCACGCGCACTTCTTCCCGTGTTGCTGCTGGCCGTTCTGCTCGCGCCGCTGTCCGTGCTTCCCGGCGGCGTTGAGGCGGATCGTGACACCAGGGGGACGAATTCGCACTCAAGGGCCGAGGCGCTCGCGCAAACATGGCAGGCCTTTCGCCGTTCGCGCCAGGGCGTCGGCGCCGAGATCGTGGGCGGAGTCCCGGTTGCCGAGGGCGTCTATCCCTTCGTCACTGAGGTGGTGATTGACTTCGAAGACTCGTTTATCACTTGCGGCGGCAGCCTGATCGCCCCGGGCTTTGTCCTCACCTCCGCCCACTGCGTCGACGATGCCCGCGGCAACCCGTACTCCACTGAGCGCTTCGTCCTCGCGATCGGTCAGGTGGACATCACCGAGGTCGAAGAGGCGCATCTGCGCGGCGTATCCGCCATCACCATCCACCCGGCGTGGAATCCTCGTCGCGGCGGCCCGGACGTCGCGGTGCTGACGCTGGATGAATCCGTTCCAGCAGACATTGCCCAGCCTGTTGCGCTCGTCGGCAGTGGCGACACCCAGTATGAACGGATCGGCCAACCTTCAATCGTCGTGGGCTGGGGGCGGATCTCGGGCAACGGGCTCCACTCGGATCAGCTGCTTGAGGCCGAACTTGCCGTCGTTGCTGACAAGCCCTGCAACCGTGCCTTCCCCTCGTTTACCGCAACGCTCTACTACTGTGCTCGCCAGACGGGCGTAAGTTCCTGCAATGGGGACAGTGGCGGCCCTGTCTTGATCCCTGGCTCTGCCGATGCGGCGCCTAGAGTTTCTCGCAAGGCTGACCACCATAAGCAGGACGCGCAGCACGAGCGGAAGCGAAAACGCCGTCCCACACCACCGCTAGAGCCCCTCCCCCCACCCCCATTGGCCACCATACAAACCGGCATCATCGGCCTCGGCCGCGTCGGCTGCCCCCCCGGGTTCCCGGAAGCGCCCGTCCAACTCAGCGCCCCGGTGATCCGCGACTTCATCGCCGGGGTCGTCGGCGCCCCGGCTGGCGCCGGCGGTTGACTGAACGACCGGTTCGCGATGCTGGAATGGAACCCCTCGGCCGCCACGGGCGGCCTGGAGACGACCCTTGCTCCGGCTCGGGCCCGTGAAGTCAGGTCCGGGCCTGGTCCCTCCCTGTGGCAGGGGAATTCGATACGCCAGCCAATTCACCTGAAATACACCTCATTGGTGCTTTGCCCTTCATCACCGCGCTGCCACACTCCATGAAGGTCGCTCCTACGACGTTGGAATGTAGATCTCCGAGGCGCCGCGCTGCCATCCTGGCCGTCGCGGGGAGGTGTCCTTATACGATGGACCAGTTGCTCGTTGGCGCTCTGCTCGCCATTCTTGGCCTTCCCCTCTGTTTCCTCGGATTGCGGTTCTGGTTCATTCTGCTCCCCGCGTTTGGCGGGGTCGTTGGCTTCTCCATCGGCGCCATGGCGGTCCAGGAGCTCCTCGGCGCCGGATTCCTTTCCACCGGGATTTCCTGGATCGCGGGGCTCGTCCTGGGCATAGGTCTCGCGCTGCTGTCGTGGTACATCTGGTTCACCGGCGTCATCATTCTGGCGGCCGCGGCGGGAGCCATCCTGGCGTCCGGTCTCATGCATGCTGCCTTCGACGATCCCTCGGGCTGGGCCGTGCTGGCCGCGGCGGCAGTTGCGGCTATCGTCTGTGGCCTCCTCGCTACCACGCTGCACCTGCCGAGCTATCTCGTCATCGCCGCCTCAGCCGTGGCGGGCGCTGCCCTGATTGTCGCCGGTGCATTGACGATGTTCGGCACGGTTGCGGTCAGCGATCTGGCGAATGGCGTCGCCATCGCGATCGTCGACGACACGAATGAAGGCACAAGCTGGCTCGGGGTGCTCTCCTGGCTCGTCCTGGCGGTGGCGGGCATCACCTTCCAGATGCAGCACATCGCGGCGACCACGCTTCCTCAACAGCGCTGGATGCGGGCCCATGCGGGCTACGTTCCCGGCGTCTGATGGGAGCTGGCATCGTGTCGCGCCAACGGACACAAGGCGGGAGCGTAGGCCGCGGAGTCTTGCATGCTTGAGCTCGATGACATCCAGGCTTTGCTGATTGCGCCTCCACGCTACCCGTTTGGGCGCTACACGTTTCTCTCGTTTGAGCATGCTGACGCGGGCCGGGAGTGGCTGGCGCAGCTCGCCGAGCACATTCCCAGTGCTCAGAAGGGGCTCGACGCTCACGCGAAAGGAGATGGGCTTGCGGGCGCCGTCTACGTGGCAGTCACGCACCACGGGCTGCGCGCGCTCGATGTGGATGAGGCATCGCTTGCCACCTTTCCTGAGGAGTTCCGGGTGGGGATGCCGGCCCGGGCCGAGATTCTCGGCGATACCGGGCCCAATAGTCCCGAACACTGGGGCGGCGGCCTGGCCAGCGACCGTCTTCACGCCGCGCTCCTGCTCTTCGCGAGCAACGACGAGGAGCGCGCCCGGCTGATCGCCGAGCAGGAGGCGCTTCTCGCGGCATCCCCCGGCGTCGCGGTCCTCTCGGTGCAAGATCTCGCGGCAGCGGATCTGACCCGGCCGGCCGAGCACTTCGGCTTTCGCGACCGCATCTCCGTGGTGCAGATCGAAGGCACGGGGCTTGAGCCGACTCCCGGCAGCGGTCCGGCCAGCAAGCCGGGAGAGTTCATTCTCGGCTACCCCGATGACGTCGGGATCGTTCCTCAGCTTCCGAAGCCCGAGATCCTCTCGCGCAATGGCAGCTATCTCGTCTATCGCAAGCTCCAGCAACATGTGGGCGCGTTCCGCGCATTCTTGCGCGAGAACGCGGAAACGCCGGAGGGGCAGGAGTTGCTGGCCGCAAAGCTGATGGGCCGCTGGCGCTCGGGGGCGCCGCTGGTGCTGGCGCCAGACCGCGACGATCCGGCGCTGGGCGAAGATCTCCAGCGCAACAATGACTTCAACTACGGGCAGATGGATCCGATCGGTTATGCCTGTCCGGTCGGGGCACACATCCGGCGAGTCAACCCCCGCGATACCGAGCTCAACGTTGAACGGCATCTGATGATCCGGCGCGGATTGACCTACGGGCCGCCGCTGCCCGAGGGCGCCGAAGAGGACGGGGTGGAGCGCGGCCTCACCCTGCTGGCCGGCTGTGCTCGCATCGGCGACCAGTTCGAGTTCGTGCAGCAGATCTGGGTCAACGACACCGAGTTCATGGGGATCGCCAATGAGCGCGATCCGATCACCGGCGCCCATGACGGCACCTTCGACATGACCATTCCCAGGCGGCCGATCAAGCAGGTGATCAAGGGCATGCCAGCGTTCACGACGGTGAAAGGAGGGGCGTACCTGTTCCTGCCCGGGCTGCGGGCGTTGCGCCATCTCGCCGGGATCGAGCCGGCGCCTTAGGGGCCACAAGGACGGTTGCTCCATGTTGGGGATCAAGAGCGTCAGGAGGGAATCGTGAGCACAAGCTACACCACCGAGACAACGACGATGGTGACGGCCAACGACGGCACGCGGCAGCCTCGGGGGACGACCACCACGACCTACACCTTCGAGAACGGGGACCAGACGCAAGCGCCGGGCGCGACCATCGTGGGGAACATCATTCCCGGGCAGGAAGCCGACGCGCGTGCCGCGCTGGAGGCCATGGGCACGCTTCCCTTCAACGACCCAACCTTCGATCTGGAGAAGTTGGAGACGATCCACTTCGCCCGTTTCATGCTGATCAACAACGATACCCAGGTGCTCTTCATGGTGATCTTCGACGGCGACCTCGACCAATACATTCGTGATTTCCACGACATCTTCGTGCGCAACAACGTGACGCCGTCCTTCCGGTACTGCGAGGGCTTTCCCGAGAACTGGAAGGAAGATCTCCCCGCCTTCACCACGTTCTACAAGGACCGGATGCAAAAGAGCATCGTCGAATACTCGGCGTATCCCTACCGCTCGGTTCGCACCATGAAGAAGGCCGTGGACGCCTACGATGGGTTCACGCAAATGATCGACGCAATGCAATGAGGGATACGGATCGGGTGAGCCGGAGAACGCTGGCGGACCGGCCGGCGATGCAGCCGTCGCCCCAGGCGAGTCCGTGGCCGGCCGCGTGGCGCGGCCAGAGCGGAGGGATCGATCATGACCACGCCGCGGAGTGACGCGGGCCACGCGGGTCCCATCGGGCTGCTGCCGCCAACGTTCGGCCAGGACTATGTCGAGGGCGCCGTGCGGCCGTTCCTGTTGAGCGGCCGCTACGTCGGGGAGCGGCCGACTCTCCCGATGATTGACCTCGAGCTGAGCAAGGAGAATGCGACCTCAGCGCACCTCTTTGGCATGTTCTATGAAGATTGGGCGCCCAACCCCGAGGAGGAGGGGCTCTCCGTCTTCATCCAGGGGTACGAGAACCGTGGACCGGATAATCTGCGGAAAAAGATCTATCTCTCGGCGACAACGCCGGATCTCTATTCAACGCACTACGCCCCGAAGGTGCGGCGCTTTCTCGACCTGCTCCTGGCTGACGCCAACGCTGGCAAGCCGCTGATGCATGAGTACCTCGCGAACTACTTCGACCTCTACTGGGATCTTCATCTTGGGGTCACGGGCGAGGCCATCCCGGCCGAGGTGCGGCAGATCGGTTTGAGCTTCAACACTGTCCTCGCCTACTCGTTCCCGACGCTGGATGTCGTCCGTGAAAACTACATGCGTGTGCGCGAGTTGCGGGAGCCGTTCAAGGCGTGGATCGCGGACCAGGTCCAGGCCCTGATCGATGGCAAGATCCCGCACCCGGAAGCGACGTTCGTCTACTACTGGCTGAAAAACGCCGGGACGGGGGAACACTTCCGCCGCAAGGACATCGTCTTCGAATGCTTCCATAACTTTGTGGCGTTCGGCCAGTGGGGCGTGACCCTCTACAGGATCATGGCCCTGTTGGAGGTGGATCGGGGCGACCTTGGCGTCCGGTCGTGGTACGAGCGGACGATGGCGAACGGCCCGGATGATGTCGACGGCGGGACATTCACCCCTCTCGACCGGTTCGTGATGGAGCTGTTCCGCACGATCTCGCCGAATCCGGGAAGTATCTCGCGCCTGAAAACCCTGCAAGAGCTCGGCCCTGGCCATGCCCTCATGATCACCCCCCATCCGGTCACGAGCCGGGATCCCCGGCACTGGAACAACCCGGATGCGTTCGACCCGGATCGCTACCAGGCCGCGCCAACGAGCGACGACAACGACGAGGCGAAGTGCCGGGAATTGGGGCTGGCCAGTTGCCCCTTCTCACCGGCGTCGTTGACCGTCCAGGACGGACGGAGGGTGGAGGTGACCAACAGCGTCTTTGGCGCCGTCTTTGGCGTGGTCGATGGCACGCCACACCCGGTATGCGACACGGCCGGCTATGCGCCGTTCGGATTCGGTTACCGGCGTTGCCCGGGCGAGTTCATCACCGTGGAGTTCATCAAGGAGTTCCTGCGGATCACCTGGCGAGGTGGCATGGAATTCATCACGCTCGACCTCGCGCAACCAGAGCGAGTTGCGATCGGGCCGGGCGCCGTCGTCGATGACGTCATCACGTTCACGCGGCAGGAGATGGCCGCAACATCATGAGACGGACCGCCGCGGAGGCGACTTCCGTTTGACTGGCAGTCCATTCAGATTACCGCTCGGGTTTCCGCGGACCGCGGCGTGGCCGCACAAAGGAGTTGCAACATGCGGCGAGTCAGCGATCAGAATGTTGGGTATGCAATTCCGCCGATCACGAATACGGCGCTCATCTTGGTCAACATCGCCGTGTTCTTGTACGAAGTGGCCATGCCGCGATCGCAGCTTGAGGAGTTTTTCCAGCAGTGGGGAGCGATTCCGGCGCAGATATCGCAATTGCAGAGCTTGCCCACGTTGTTCACGGCCATGTTTCTCCATGGGAGCTGGATGCACCTCATCGGCAACATGGTGTTCCTCAAGCTGTTTGGGGACAACATCGAGGATGCCATGGGGCATTGGTCGTACCTTGTCTTCTATTTCCTGTCGGGACTTGGCGCCGCGGCCACGCAGGTGCTGATCGAGCCCACTTCCACGATACCCATGGTCGGCGCGTCAGGGGCGATCGCCGGGGTCATGGGCGCCTATATCGTCCTTTTCCCCAAGGGGCTCATCCACATTCCGTTGGGCGCGGGCAAAACCGGCCGCGCGCTGTCGGTCCCCGCCTATGCGTTGATTGTGATCTGGTTCTTGCAGCAACTCCTGAACGGAATTGCGTCGCTCGGAGCCGCGGTGAGCATCACGGGCGGCATCGCGTTCTGGGCGCATGTTGGCGGGTTTGTGAGCGGCGCTCTGCTCGTCAGGCTGTTCAAGGACCAAGAATCGGTGGACCGCCAACGTGCGGCTCAGGCGAACCAGCCAACTTTGCCGAGTTTCTCGCGCGGGAATGGCATCGGGCGGCCGCTCTCAAAGAGCGGCGGACGACGCAAGACGTTGTAGGGCGCCCGCATTGATGCGAGCAGGAGCATCGTAGATCGTCAGTACGCGGAGAATTCGCGGTGAGCGAGGGCGGCTCGGGAGACTCATCAATGAATGAGGAACACGAATCGCTCACGGCGCAGTTCGGCAGCCTGCGCGATTTCGTCCTGGCAAATTTCCCGCTGCTCGGGGCGATCGGCGGCCTGATCGGGATCGCGACCTTTGTCAGCGCGGTGCCGCTCTACGCGACATGGGTCCAGCCCTACCTGGTTTTCCTCCTTCTGGTTGCCGCCGTCCTCGTCTGGCTCGAATTGCTCGCCCAGTGGCCGCCTACGTTACTGGTCTACCAGGGACCGCCCCCGCCTGGATCGCCATGGCGGCTGGTGGGCTTTGCTTATGCGGTGCAATTGACGATGGTCGGCCTCGTTGGCGCCTTCCTCTGGCATGTACCGCGATTGCTGATTCCGGCGCTGGCAGTCGCGATCGGCGTAGGGCTCTGGCGGTTTCTCGTCCCGGCGCCAGTCAAAACGCATCGCGCGGCGCTGGCGGTAACGGCCACTGTTGCCCTGCTCATTGCCATGCTGGCCACATTTCTTGCGCATCCAGCATATGAGGCCATCTTTGGGGCTCCTGGATCGAACGGGCCATAGCCCACGGCGGGAGGCTCGGGCTCCGTCGTGTCTCCCATGGAGAGGATAGGACCCTCTGGCGAAAAAGCCCCTGGGCGCTTACTGCTGCTGACAGCGGTAGCCACGACAGATGTAGCCGGGGACGCAGCCAAAATCGACCAGGCACCGTGCCTTGCCGGCGATGCAGCGATAGTTGCCCTCATCGTCGAGGAGCCGGCAATCCTCCGAGCAGCACGGTTTCTGCTCGCCCGAGCAGAGCGCGCCGACCGTAAGGCAGTCGACGGGAGGGAACCCACAGATACCGTACGGATCCTTCTTCTGCCCGCGCGGGCAGCCATTCTTCTTCTTTTTCTTCGATTTCTTCTTGCCCGCGGTAGCGCGGTCGTCGAGCCGGGCCAGCAGGGCGCTGAGGGTTCCACCAGCAAGCGCCAGGCCCAGGCCGCGTCTCGTCAGCGCAGAGGGGAACATTCGGGTCATCGCATCGAATTGCTGGCCTACCATCACGAACCTCCATCAGTGGGCTGATTCCATGCCTTGCACCATTCTGCACTGAAGGATGAATCAACACATCGTCAGGATTACGCATTTCCGATAGACATGCCGATCCAGAATGCTTGCACATGCGCCTTGCCAGGGTCATCCGCCGCCATGGCCTGGCCGGGCGAGGCGACGTACGTTTCCCTGGAACGCGGCCATGTGACGCGATCATTTCCCAGCCGAGCAATCGTGGAGCGAGTCAATGTCGGAGCTGACCCCGGACGATCTCCTGGCCTCCGCGGCCATTTGTCAACGGACGCTGCGGCCCGCACTCGGCCGTGACTGGAGCGTTCTGGCCCGCGACATGGAGTGGGATTGCCGGCGCACCCTCGATCACATCGTCGATACGCTCTGTTTCTACGCGGGCCTGCTTGCCAGCCGGGCCACGGGGCGGCTGCCGCCGCCGCGCAATGGCGATCCCGGCGCACCGCCGGAGCTATTGCTGGGGACCGTTGGCGTGGCTGCCGCCGTGCTGGCGGAGGTGGCGCGGGCCGCGCCCGCTGGTGCGCGCGCCTTTCATCCCGCTGGCATGGCCGACGTCTCTGGCTGGATGGCGCTCGGCTGCGAAGAGATTCTTCTCCATACTGACGACATCGCCCACGCGCTGCGCGTTCCCTATCGTCCGCCAGACGAGCTTTCCTCGCGGATCGTGGCTCGTATCTTCCCGTGGGCTCCGATGGATATTGACCCCTGGGATGCCCTGCGCTGGGCGGCGGGACGCATCGCCCTGCCCGACCGTGAACGCCTTGGCCCCGACTGGTACTGGCACTGCGCGCCCCTCGCCGAGTGGCACGGCACGGTCAGGAAGCGCAGCGCGCTGCCGGCCTGGTGACGATGGATGAGCGATGACGGGTGGGAGAAGATCTCCAGCGTTTTCGCCGCCGGGCCATCATGGATAATCTGCCCCAGTCGCCGCTCTCCGCGCATGCAGAAGCCGCCGTCCGCCTCGACAGCGTGGGCCCTCGAAGACGGCCAAATCGTCGTGCATCATGGGGACGATCTGGTGGTGACGGCGACGCGGGCGACGATGCTTGGCCATAACCGCGTGGCGACATGAACGAGGTGGAGCGCCCGCGGGCGACAAGCGAGATTGGCGAGATGCTGGAAGACGGAGCCATTCTGGGCACGGTGCGGAAACCAGGATCAGGCTGGGGGCCGGAGGGCGCCGTGCGCCTCAACGATCTCATTCGTCAGATCGCGGCCGAACACGACTGGCGGCATCTGGTGGTGCGCATGCACCCTTCCACCTGGAGGCAAGTGATGCCCTATCTGACCTATAACCTCTCCTTGCCGAAGCCGGGGATTCCGATGGAAATGGATGGCGGGGTGTTCGAGGACACCAGCCGGATCGATGTCGCCTACCGGGAGGTGGTGCAGCACCCCTATTAGCACACCCGGCAGGTCCACTCGTGAAGCGTGTCCCGCCAGAGAGCGTCAGCGCCATCCCGCGGGCATCGGACTCATCGCCGGAAAGCGTCGCTATCGATCGCATGCCTTCGCCCAAACCACCCGCGCGTGACCATTGACGCCGGTTGTAAGATGGGATGGGCAACGCCTGTCCCCACATCCGGAAGGCGTGAGTTTTTGACCCTCAGTATGCCGCCTCAATCCGGGACCCACGAACCGTAGCTGGCTCGTTTCCTTCTCGATCCGGCATTGGTCGCCCCCGACAGTCTGGTCGATTCGTCACCTCACGCTGCTCATTGGCCTGCCAGTGGGCCAGGGTGGTGCGCGATGGATTCCAAGCGTTTCGACGACATGACGCGGCTGTTCGCCGCCACACCTCGCCGTCAACTCCTCAACGCCATCGCAGGGGGGCTCGTCACGGCGGTGCTCGCGGCCACGCGGCCAATTTCGGCCGAGGCCAGGCGCAAGCGCCGCGCTCACGCGAAGCACAAGCGACGAGTCGAAGCGAAGCGCAGGCGGAAGGACCGGCGTAAAGACCGTCCGCGGGTGAAGTCTCAGAAAAAGAAGCCGCCTAAGCCCGGCCAGGGTAGTTGCGACGCGGGCCAAATCAAATGCGGGAATGCGTGCGTTAATGCCCAAAGCGACCCGGACAACTGTGGGGCATGTGGCAATAGTTGCGGTCCGGAGAGCAGCGTCTGCAGCAATGGCGAGTGCGGCTGTGGGGTGCTTACCGAGTGCAGCGGCCAGTGCGTCAATCTG
>CAYSXO010000032.1:2661-24007 GCA_964434995.1 uncultured Sphaerobacteraceae bacterium | reverse complement strand
TGGAGCTCCTGACTCGAATCGGCATTTGGTGCGGGATTCGGGTGAACAGGTGACGCGGTCCCCCGAAATCTGCAAGACACATCGAAGCGCGCTGCTTTCAAGTCTGCCATGAGCCACTCTGCTCGCGCTGCTCACAGGATCACCTCGCTTGCCTGAAGCCGCTCCAGGGTCGCGCGGGCTTCCGGCGCGTAGCGGATCGAGAAGTACGGGTTGATTTCGAGGGCTGTTTCCAGATGCCGGATGCCGGCTTCGCGCTCTCCGCGCGCGGCGGCGATCATGCCGGCGTGAAAGTGCATGAGGGCATTGCGGGTACCGAGCTTGAGCGCGTTGGCGCTGGCCTCCGCGGCGGCGTCCAGATCGCCCGCGCGGTAGAGCGTCCAGGCGAGGGTGTCCCAGGTGGTGATGCTCGGCCGCGAAACCGCTGCCGCGCGAGCCTGCTCGGCCGCCTGGGGCAACGTCTCGGGAGCGCCGTGGTCTGCCAAATACAGGGCCAACTCGAGATCGGTGTTGACCCCGTTGGCGGCATACATCTGTTGAATGGCATCGACAAGCGCGTACTGGGCCTTCGCTCCGTCTGTCTCGCCAGCGGCAGTGAGAACGTCGCCGTAGGCAATCACATACTCCGGCAGCGGAACGATCTGCACGGCCCGCGCATAAAGCTCTGCCGCGCGGGAAAGGTCGCCGTTGGCCGCGGCGACTCGGCCCTGGCCGGCCAGGGCGGGCGCATAGTTCGGCATGGCAGCCAGCGCCGTCGCGTAGGCGCGTTCAGCATCGGCCAGAAACCCGCCGTCGAACTGGAGATTGCCGAGCTGCACCTGCACCCAGGCGATGTTCTCGGGATAGCCGGAGCCGGCCGTCGCCGCCTGCTCCATCGCCACGATGGCGCCTTCGCGGTCGCCCATCAACTCGCGCAGGTAGGAAACCCGAGAGTACGACGCCAGGTCGGGCCGCAGATCGACCATCGTCTGGACCGTCTCGACCGCCTCCTCGTAGCGGCCCATTTCGATCTGCGCATCAGCGATCACGCCATGCGCGGCGGCGTAGTGTGGATCGAGGCGGGATGCTTGCTCGCCCCAGTCGAGCGCCTCGGCGAACTGGTGCCGCGCCAGCGCGAGCGTGCCCAGGCCCGTCAGCGCATCGATGTCCTTGGCGTCCTCGGCGAGCGCCTGGTGGAAGAGCGTTTCCGCCTTCGGGTAATACGAGGGATCGCCGGTTTCCCGTACCTTCTGAAGGTAGGCCAGGCCGAGTTGGGTCGAGGCCGGGCCACGCGCCCGCTCCGGGCCATCACGGAGCGTTTCCTGAAGCGACGCCACGCGAGCATCGAGCGGCGTGGCCGCGCGATCCGACACGCCGGCGAGCGTCTCAATCGCGGAAGGCGGCATCGTCTCCATTCCGGCGCCCGTGACGTGTTCCAGGAGCGGGCGAACGTTCAGGACACCAACGAGCAGCGTGGCCGCGATGCTCACCGCGAAGATCGCCCGGGCGAATGGGCCAGGCCGCTGGTTCGGGAGCGAGAGCGTTGACTGGGCCATGCGTCGATCCTCTCGTCTGGCGGCCGGGCAGGGGGGTTACCACTGCCCGGCCATCCGGCGCGCGCGGGGGCCGGGGAAGTGAGCTACCCGACGATGTTGCCGCACGCGACGTAGTTCGTGATGTTTGCCGCCGATTCGTGGGCGTTGATCGCGTACTCGCTGGCGATCAGCTCGCCGAACGCCAGGTCGACGTCCGTCTCGCTTGCGCCGCTGGCGTCAATGTCGGTCAACGCCGCGGCGACTTCGCCAAGGGTGTCGCAGCCGCCAAAATGAATGTGGACCGGATTGGCGCCCGCATTGCCCTCAACCATCAGCGAGACGTGCGTCCCGGTGGCGGTCTCGGTCAGTGTCGCCTCGCCGCTGACGCCGGAACCGCCGAGCTCGAGGAGCGGCAGGGTCAACGTGCGCATGACCGGCGCCGGAGTCGGCGCGGCTGCGGCAGCCGCCTCTGCCAGGAGACCGGAGATGCCGTGGTGCGCATGGTCGAAGCCCTGGTGTGGGGTCCCGACGTAGGGGAATGCCGTCAGGAAGGGGACATCGTTCGTGGGAACGCCGTCGCCAAGCTGGCCGTTCGCGCCGTTCTGGAACTCCTCGCCGAGGAGGAAGCCGGCCGCGACGCGCAGCTCGATATCAACGACCTCGTCGCCAAGCCGGCGGCCGTTCGGGAATCCGGCGTTGTCGCCAGCGATCACGCCGAGGGGATTCTCCTGAGTGGCAGGCGGGATGGCGACGTTCAGCCGCAGCATCTCGCTGGGGGTGACGTTCGCGGGCTGGTTCAGGCCTGGCACGCCGGTCAGGAAGACGGTGACCAGATCATCGCGCTCCGACTCCGGCACGGCGACCAGCGCATCGCCATAGAGCAGATTGAGCAGTTTCGCGAGCTCCGGATCGGTGACCGCGCCAAGGAACTGGGCGTCATCGCCGGGATGCGAGGAGTTGAAGAGATCCTTTGCCCCGAGTGGCGCAACCACCTCGTTCACCAGCGGCATGCCGAGCCGGGAGACCTGGATCAGCGGGCCGGAGGTTTCGTAGGTACCCGGCCAGAGCACTTTGGTCGATGGCCGCAGCGCGGTTGTCCAGACGCCGATGACCGCGTTGTTCGCCTCCGGGCTGCTGGGCGCCGCGCCGTCGCGGGTCAATTGCTCGACCGGGACCTGAATGGCCAGCGCCTGAACGTTGAGTCCGGCCAGGTCGTCGATGCCGCCTCCGGCGTTGCCGGGAAGCTCGCGGATGGTGAGCAGGTCGCCGACCCCGCCGAGATCGACCCAGAAGGGATCGTCACGCTGACCGGCGAAGACCTTGAGGCCATCGCCGGCCTCGAAAACGGCCTGCGAGGCCAGTGCTTCGTAGTCCGGCGTCGACTTCGGGCCGATGTTCACCGGAGGCGTCATCAGGCCGCTGGCGATTTCGGTGAGAACGCCGCCGCGCCCTTCGGACAGGGTGTAGGACTGGCGCACGTTCAGGTTCGGGCTGTCCAGGGCGTCGATCGGCCCGGACTGATAGAGGAAAGAGTTGGGATTGGCGATTTCCGTGTCAAAGTTCCACTGGTAAAAAATGTCCTCGACGGCGTCGCCATTGTTGTCGATGTTGATGCGATAGGTGACATCGTCGCCGAAGCGGTAGTAGTTCGGAAATCCCGCCGGATCCTGCATCGGGTAGTAGGCCGCGATGAGGGTCACGGTATCGGGAGCGTCCGGGCTGACGAACGCGTAGAGATCGGTGGCGTCAGCCACCGGATCCTGGCTGATGAGGGGAGCTTCCCGATGGCTCGAGGCGTTGGAAGGCAAGGCGCCCAGGTTGAACACCGAGGACACCCCTACCATGGCTGCCAGCGCCAGGCCGAGATGTATTGCGGTTCGACGTAGCATGTGGGTGTCTCCTCTTCGAGCGTCGCGCCCACCGGCCGTGGACGCCCGGCCGCGGACCATGCCGGGCCCGTGAACTCGGGGTGGGGCAGGGCCGTGCCCGCGTGTTGGCGCCTGGCTTGCCCATCCTGCCCAACGTGCCCCAGCGGGGGAGAGCGGCTTTGCTCGACCCCCGTGCGCGCCGCGAAACGGTCCTGGTATCGGTCCTTCATCAGACGATTCCTTTTCTCACGGCTTCCGCCTGTTGAACGAGGTATCGAGAGGGTGATTCGCCCGGTCATACGGGAGGGCCTGCCGTGTTGGATCACTCAGGCAGCGGTTCGGGCCTCGGCAGGGAGCGAATGCCGGTTCGGGTCGAGGTCGCGCAAGTCATGGCGCAGCCGGCGCAGCCCGAGCCGGACGCGCCCCTTGACCGTGCCGAGCGGCGCGCCGGTTCGCCTGGCGATTTCGCCGTGAGTCAGGCCGGCAAAGAACGCAAGCTCAAGGGCGTGGCGTTGCTCGGCTGGCAGCGCATCCAACGCCGCTCGCAGGCGCTCCGCTTCCATGGCCGTCGCCACCGACGACGAAATGTCGTCGCTGCCGCTTGGCGCGGACAGCGACCTGAAAATCGCGGGCTCGTGCCGGCGGGCAGTCTGATGCCCGCGGAGTTGGTCGAGCGCCGCATTGCGAACGATGGCCAGCAGCCAGCAGCGTGGCGCGCCGCGCGATGCATCGAACGACGCCGCCGCGCGCCAGATCTTGAGAAATGCGTCGTGGACCGCGTCTTCGGCCGCGCCGTGATCGCGCAGCAGCGTGAAGGCCGCGGCGAAGGCTGCCTGGCGGTGGCGACGGTACAGATCGTCGAGCGCCGAGACATTCTCCTGGGCGATCGCCGCGATCAGGTCGCGGTCATCAGCGGGCAGCGCGCTGCTGGCCGTCGTTGATCCATGGAAGCCGGGCCTGTTGGTTTCGAGAGGCGCGCAGCGAGTTGATGGAACTGGGAATAGCATCGAAGAAGCCCTCCGGCAACCACGCGTTCGTTGGCTCAATGTCAGTGCATGCAGCGTACGGAGGGTGCCGCGCACTTCGCGTCAGGATTGCTGCCGGGATGGAACCTGGGAATTTTCCTGGGTCGTTGGGTGCTGGCCATTGGCTGTTGGCTTTTGGCTCTTGGTCGACGGCCACGCCTCTCGCCAATATCTCGCGACATGCGACTCACGGCTGATAGCCAACAGCCAACAGCCGCCTGATCCAAAATGGCTCATGTCTCGTAGAAGAGGCGAATGCGGGAGCGTCGTCGCGCCGAGGGGCGCGGGCGTTCCCGAAGACGGCGAGGTGAGACATGCGCGCACATGGTCTCGAGTTTCCGGAGCGGCTCAAGTTCAAGAACCTGAGGCCGGAACCGCGGTGTGGTCGGCGAGCAGTCGTGATGGCGCTGCTGGGGTTGCTGGCCGTTCTGCCGTTTGGCGGCGAGCAGCGGGCTGCCGCGCAATCGACGTGCCAGACGCCGTTCCTCGTCTACACCGATCCCGCGAACCCCGGTGTAGTCTCGGAGAGTGGCGACATTCAGGTCACTCGTGGCGGCGTGCTGCTTGGCGACTACGGCGGCGAAGGCCGCTTTGCCGGCTATGCCATTCACGGCACGATGGAAACCATCGTGAACACCGCCACGGGGAAGGCCAGGGTCCAGGGCGAGTTCGTCGCCACCAGCCCCGATGGTGAATCGGCCATCACCGTGTCGTTCACCGGCCAGGTCGATTTTGGCGCCGCCGTGGCACGCGGGAACTTTGTCGTTGTCAACGGCACGGGCGAACATGCCGGCTATCGTGCCGCGGGCACGATCGAGGGCAATGTTGTCGGGCCCGCGACACTCGACGGCATCGACATCGGGCTCTGCTGACTCGGGATGATCCTGGCGCCGGGTGATACGATCTGGCGCATGGAAAAGCTGCCGATCAATCTGCACGACTACGAGGCGGCCGCGCGCGAAATTCTGCCTCCCGCGACGTGGGACTACATCGCGGGCGGCAGCGAAGACGAGGTCACGCTCCGAACGAACCGGGCGGCCTTCGACCGCTGGCGTTTGTTGCCGCGCGTGCTGGCTGGCGTGCATCCTGTTTCGACCGCGGCGACGGTCCTTGGGCAGGAAATCGCCTTGCCCGTTCTCGTTGCCCCGTCGGGCCGGCACCGGTTGTGCCACGATGAGGGCGAGCGAGCCACTGCCCGTGGCGCAAAAGCGGCCGGTACGATCTACGTCATGAGCACCGCCGCGACGTTCGACATCGAAGCGATTGCCGCCGAGGCCGGACCGTGGTGGTTTCAGCTCTATGTCTACCGCGACCGCGAGGTAACGCGAGATCTGGTGGCGCGCGCGGAGGCTGCCGGAGCCTCGGCGCTGGTGGTCACGGTCGATGTTCCTCAGCGCGGGCGGCGTGAAGCGGAGGAACGCGCGCGAATCGCGATGCCGGTAGGCATCGCCACGGTCAACATGGCGTCCGGGACGGAGGGCCATGACGCCTCACGGCAAGGGTCGGCCTTCGCGCGGGAAATCAACGCGGTCTTTGATCCGCGCCTCTCCTGGGCAGACCTCGACCGGCTGGCATCCCTCTCCTCAATCCCGATCATCCTGAAGGGTATCCTGCATCCCGCCGACGCCGTGCGGGCCTTGGACGCCGGCGCCCGCGCTATCGTGGTCTCCAATCATGGTGGCCGCCAGCTCGATGGCGCCGTGGCCGCGCTCGACGCGTTGCCGGCGGTCGCTGCCGCGGTCGATGGCCGGGCTGAAGTGCTGGTTGACGGTGGCGTACGCCGGGGGACCGATGTGCTCAAGGCCCTGGCGCTCGGCGCGCGGGCTGTTCTCCTCGGCCGGCCGATTCTCTGGGGATTGGCAACGGCCGGCGAAGCTGGCGTCTGCCACGTCCTCGATCTGCTGCGCGCCGAGCTCGCGACGAATCTCGCTCTCTGTGGCCTCGGCGCCCCGCAGGAATTCGACGGCACGGCGATCGATCCCGCATGAGGAAGGCTGGCCGGATCCGGAGAGGCGCAGGCCCTGTTCGCTCAGGTCGATGCCAGCGCGCGGCGGAGGCTCCCCTTGAGCGAGTCGAGCGGGTTGCCGATCGGATGCCCGGTCTCCGCCGTCACGCGCTGCGCCGATTCCGCCATCGAGAGCTGGCCGACCGAGATCGCCCCGTAGCGGCCTGAGGCCACGATCTCGCGCAATCTCCCGGCAACCGCCTCCGCGTACTCCGCGGTCTTCCCGGCCATCACCAGATCGAACGTTCCCTCGATGACGGCGACATCGATGTTCGGGCTGCGCCCGGCCCGCGCGGCGTGTTCGCGAAATCGGCGCATTGTGCCTTCAACCGTGGCGGGATTCGTGAAGAGCACCAGGTGCGGCGCATCCCACTCCAGCAGAGCGTCGAAGAACGGCTCGTCGATCTTGAGCACTGGCATGGGGAGATCGCTCGGTTCGTCTGGCAGGGTGGCGATGTAGTTCGTGCAGGTGATCAGGATGGCGTCGAAGCCGCAACTTGCCATCCAGCTCACCTGGCGCCGCACCTGTGCCTGCGCCTCGTCGCTGGAGATGCCCTCCTCGGAGCCGATGCGGCGCATCAGCCCTGGCTCGACGAAGTGCACGATCTCGACCTGATCCGGGGAGAGGATGCTGTCGACATAGGGAATGTTCGAATGGTGCATGTGCAGGCAGCCGAGGCGCGGTTTCCGCGTCGTCATGGGCATCTCTCCCTGGTTGCGTTCAGCTCAACCGTGGCCGGAGGCGATGGTAACACCGCCGCCACGTCCGGGACCGCGCGTATGCTCAAAGATCGAGCAGCCCACGTTCGTAGGCGATGCGCACGGCGTCAGTCCGGTTCTGCGCGCCCAGCTTGCCAAGGAGATTGGCGACGTGGAACTGCGCCGTCTTGGCGCTGGTGCCAAGCTCGGAAGCGATTTCCTTGTCTGCCAGGCCCTGACCGACGAGCTGCAGAACTTCCCGCTCGCGCCGCGTGAGCCGCTCCTGCTGGGCAAGCGACACCGCCAGCTTGCCGGCGACGAGCGGCGTCAGATAGGTTCCGCCGTTGCCGACCACGCGCACCGCCGCCGCCAGCTCTGATGCCGAGGCATCCTTGAGGAGGTAGCCCTGCGCGCCGGAGCGCAGCGCCTGCAGCACCAATTCGTCCTGGGCGAAGCTGGTGACCACGATGGTTCGGGTCGGCACGTTCAGGCGGGCCATGCGGGCGATGGTTTCCACGCCGCCAAGCACTGGCAGGCGGAGATCGACCAGGGCCACCTCGGGGCGCAAGACCGCGACCATGCGCAAGCCTTCTTCGCCGTTCGCCGCCTGGCCGACCACGGCAATGTCGGCCTCGGCATCGAGCAGCGCGGCTAGCCCGGCTCGGGTGGCTGGGTGATCGTCGACCACAACAACGCGAAACCGGGCATCGACGCGGCGCGATGCCGCGGTGGAGGCTGCCGGTTGGATGTCAGCAGCCGGCGCGGGATAGGGCACTCTCGCCACAACGATGGCGCCAGGTGGGTGCCCGGGCCCACTCTGGATCTCGAGCTGGCCGCCCAGGAGCCGCACCCGCTCGGCCATGCCGGCAAGCCCGAACCCTGCATCTGGCCCTCGGCGTTCGGCGATGCCTTTACTGTCGAATCCCCGGCCGTCATCGGTGATCGTGAGCCGCACCTCGCGCTCGTCGAAGTCGAGCGAGACCTCGACTCGCGAGCAGTGCGCATGGTTGCGCGCGTTGGCGATCGCCTCCTGCGCGACACGAAGGAGCGCGAGTTGGACGTCGGCGGCGAGCGGACGAGAGGCGCCAGTGACGACCAGCCGGCAGGGCAACCCGGCACGGCTTGCGTCCGTCTCCCCCTGAAGCGCCTCCACCAGTGAGCCGCTTTCGAGCGCGGAGGGGCTCAGGTTCCAAACAGAGCGGCGCGCGTCATCGAGCGCGCTTCGGGTATTGGCCTCGGCCGCCAGCAGCTCGGCAATGGCGCTCTCCGGCTCGCTGGCGACGAGGCCGCGCGCGGCGCGTAGTTGAAAGGCCAGCGTCAGCAGCGACTGAGCCAGCGTGTCGTGAATCTCGCGCGCGAGGCGGTTTCGCTCCTCCGCGATGCCGAGGTTTCGGCTGGCCGCGTATAGCCGCGCATTTTCGATGGCCACGGCCGCGTGCCTGGCCAGAATCGCCAGCGAGGTCATTTCCCGATCGCCAAAGCGCCGGCGCCGGTCGTTCGCCGCGATACCGAAGGCGCCGATGATCTCGCCATGCCACCAGATCGGCATCCCGATCCATGGGCCGATCTGGTGGAACGCGCTGTCCGGCAGCGGCGCGGCCAGATCGTCGTAGCGGTCAACAACGACTGGCGCGCGCCGCGCGATGACCTCGCCCATCAAACCGGCATTCGATGGCATGGCGTGGACGTTGAGGCCTTCAGCATCAAGATTGAACGTCGCCACGTGCCGGCGTGGCGACGTGAGGTTGTCGCCAACCAGGCTGATCGCCCCGGCGTGCGCATCGAGCAGGGCAACCGCTCTGGCCAGAAACTGCGTGAGCAGCGCGTCGATGTCGAGTTCCGAGGAGATCGTCTCCACGGCTTCACGGAGCGCGCCAAGTTGGCGCAGGGAGCTCGACAGCTCGTTGTTTTGCCGGGCGAGATCGCGGGCAGTGTCCGCTTCTTGCCTGAGCGCCAGATCGCGTTCGATTTGCGAGGCGATCATCCGTGAGAGGACGCGCATGGCGTCGATTTCTGGTTGGCCCAGGTCGAGCACGCGGCGATCGTGCGCGCAGAGCGTGCCGAAGACCTGGCCATTGTCGAGGATGATTGGAACGGAGGCGTAGGAGCGGGTGCCCACGAGGAGCTTCCCTGGGAGTTGGCGCCAGCGCGGCTCGGCATCAGCATCGTGGACGATCAGCGGAGTGAGCGATTCCAGGACGCTGTCGCAGAACGTGTGCTTGCGATCGACGCTGACTGGGGTCCGTATGCCCAGCCCCATGCGGTCGCATGCGTGGGAGATGACCAGGGTGTCGCCCTCCAGCCGGTGGATCATGGTCAGGCTGATGCCGATCAGATCGGCGAGGAGCTCCAGCGACTCATTGATGGCGTCATCGAGCGATGGGAAGGGCGTCGCCGCAAAGGCAGCGAGCGCGGCCAGCCGATCGGCGGCCGGCGATGCCGGGGCGGAAACCTCGGAGCTGGAAGGCATGCCTGACATCCACGGTACCGGAACAAGGGCCGAATCGACGGGACGCCTTGTTGAAATTGTAGCGAGGAAATGGCGTACGCGAGTTCGAATGGTCCAGTGGTAATCGAGTACCTACAGTGACGCCGTGGCCACGATCTCGCCAGTTGGGGCCTCGGTTCCCAGGGGGCCTGGCTCGGCGGTGATGGCGAGGCTGTCGAACTGGCCGCGGTCGGCGACGATGGCGTGCTGGTCGGTCGAGCGGTCGAATGTGCCCGCTGGCACCGGCGGATTGTCGCCGCCGATCAGCCAGACCTCGTAGACATGGCCCTCCGGCAGGGGAGGCAGATCGCGCACGTCGAGATAGAGGAGCCGCTCATCGGGGAGGTAGCGCACCTCGCCGCTGGCGCCTGGCGCGGCATCGGTTGGGGCGAGCGCGATCACCTCGGCGGGCGGTGTGGTGGAAAGCTGGTTCCGTAGCTGGAGGTTCCAGAAGAGCAAGCCCGCCGCGATCAGCAGGAGCGCCGCCGCGGCGGCGGCCCACGGGTTCGCCAAAGCCCAGACCGGCCTGCCTCGGCGGATCGGCGTTGGCGGCGGCGAATCGCCGGGCGCGCGATACGGCAGGATCGGTGGCGCGGGAGGGACGATGGCCGCATCCTCTCGCACGGCCTCGGCAATGCGGTCGCGCAGGCCCGGCGGCGGCTCCATTGGCTCGGCGCTGAGCGCCAGCGCATCGACGCCAGCCATCAGCTCGGCCAGCTCCTCGCGTGCCTCCGCGTTCCGGGCCAGATAGGCGCGCATAGCCTCGGCTTCCCGCTCGTCGACCGCGCCCAGGGCGAAGGCGCCGAGCAGATCGCGCATCTCGGCGTCCTGCAGCGCGTTCAACCTAGGCTCCATGGTCGAGCTCCACGGGATGCTCTCTTTCTGGCTCCGCCAGCAGGCCATACAACCGCCGCAAGCCAAGCCGTAAACGGCCTTTCACCGTTCCCAATGGCAACCCGTCCCGCTCGGCGATCTCGCGGTGCGTCAGCCCATCGAAAAAGGCCAATTCGATGGCGCGGCGCTGGTCGCTCGGCAACGCCGCCACCGCGCCGCGCACGCGCTCGCTCTCCAGGCGGCCCGAGACGTCGCTCCAGGCGTCGGGCACCGCTTGCCGCTCGGCAACCTCGTCCAGCCCGGCCACCACGGGAGGTGAGCCAGAGCGGCGGCGCAACTGATCGATGGCGCAATGATGGACGATGGTCAGGAGCCACGAGCGCACCATCCCGCGCGAGGGATCGAAGGTCGAGGCGCGGCGCCAGATGCGCAGGAAAGCATCCTGCACGGCTTCTTCCGCCGCTCCGGCATCGCCGAGAATCCGATAGGCGAGGCCATAGGCGACTCGACCGTGACGGTCGTACAGAGCCAGCAGCGCTGGATGATCGCCACGGGCCACGGCGGCGATGAGTTCGTCGTCACTCTGCGCCGGATCCGCCATCGCGCCCATCTACTCGACTTACGCTCGCGCATCGCCATGCGGATCATACCGCCTCGCGGTCCGGCGATATCGTCACCAGGAGCAATGCCCGCCTACGCGGTCCTGGCGGAAGAAGGACGCTCCGCTCGGACACGGACGTGGCCGGTTTACGATCGAGGCAGCGCCATCGCTTTCGGGACCCAACGCCCGGAGGACGAGGCGGCGATCTCGGCGGATGCCATGGGACGCATCGCCGCGGCACGATGCCCCGCTGGCTCCGGAGCAGCCATGAAAGAAGCCTCCCCTCCCGGTGCACTGAGAGAGGAGGCTGGGGGGATAGATACGTCTGCCCCTACGCCCGGAGCTCCTCGCGCAACCGTCGCCCGATGATTTCCGCTTCTTCCATCGTGATTCCCTGCGGTACGATCCGCAGCTGGCCGAACTCGGCGTGCGATTGGTCGATGGCGATGGCCGGTTCGCCGTCCAGCAGCCGGTTGACGACGGCGTAGGCGCGCTCGCCTCCCTCGTCACAGGTCAATTCAATGCGCAGGGAGGGGACTGGCTTCCGGGGCGCTACGTGTCGGTAGACATGGATCCCGTGCAGATCAAGCAGTGATTCCTCGATGGGATCGAGCAGCCGTTGCATCCGCTCGAGATCCGCCTCATCGCTGCCGGCGGCGAAGCGGCGGAGCGCGACCAGCAACCCGACGATCTCCTCGCGCCCAACCTTCATCGAGCGGCCAAAACCCTGATGTGGCACACCCGCCAGGCGGCCCTCGCCGAGCAAGCCCCGCCGCGACCAGGTCTCAGGACGCACGTCCATATCCTGATGCTGCAGCGCGACGGAGGCGATCAGATTGGCGCGGCCGGCCAGAATGCCACTCGCCTGCGGGCCGCCGACCGCCTTCCCGCCGGAAAAGACGACGAGATCGGCGCCCTCGGCGATGAAGCGGCGCAGATTTTCGCGGGGCGGCAGTTCGGCCGCGGCATCGACGATCACCGGCACGCCGCGTTCATGGGCGATGGCGCAGACCTCGCGCAGCGGCACCGTGCCAGGGGTGTCCAGAATCGGGCAGGCCACTGCTGCCGTGCGCTCGGTGATGGCCTCGGCGATCTGCCAGGGATACGTGCCTCCCGCGCCGGGGTAGCCGAGATAGCCAACCTCGACGAACCGCACGCCGGCCGCGCGGATGGCATGGTCGTAGGCGTTGCGGTGCCCGCGCTGGACGACGACTTCGTTCTTCAATCCAGTGGTATCAGGCAGCCGATCCATCGCGCCGACATCCATCCCGGCCACGCACGCCGCCATGCCGAGCGAGAGGCCCGCGGCCGCACCGGTGACGACGTAGCCCGCCTCCGCGCCGGTCACGCGGGCAATTTCCTCTCCCGCTTTTGCCTGGAGTTCGTCGATGTGAACGAAGGAGGCAGCGGCCTCGGCCATCGCCGCCAGGACCTCCGGCGCCATGCGGCTGCCGCCCAGTCGGGTCAGTGTCCCGCTGGCGTTGATGACCGTGCGCACGCCCAACTCGTCGTAGATTCCCATGAATGCCGGTCCCTTTCTTCCCGTGCGGCCACCTGGCAACGTGCCATCCTGAGGAACGAAGGATCTCGTCGTGTTTCACCGCCGCGACGATGCAGAGCCGAGATGCTTCGCGTTGTTCAGCATGATGCCAGGGAGTGCGTGGCCCCTCGACACGGCGCTACGCATTCACCGCGTAGCGCCGCACCACCTCCTCGTCGATTTCGATGCCGAGGCCTGGCTTCCCCGGCAATGCGACCATGCCATTGTGCACCGGGAAGCGCTCGACGGTCAGCAGTTGGTTGAGCGCGGTCTCCTGCACGCAGTATTCGAAGAACGTCGCGTTCGGCATGGCGCCGATCATCTGCAGTGACGCCGCCTTGATGATGCCAGTGCTCCACGAGTGGGGAACCATGGCTACTCCGCGCAGATCGGCCTGATTGGCGATGCGCATCAGCTCGCTGATGCCGCCAGCGCGGGTGACGTCGGGCTGAATGACGTCGACCCGGGCATCCGCCATCAGCCGCTCGAAACCCCAGTGCGTTGTGTCCTCCTCGCCGCAGGCGATGCGCGTCTCCACGGCATCGGCCAACTTTCGGTAGCCGGCCACCTCATCGGGCCAGAGCGGTTCTTCCACCCAATAAGGCCAGTACTCCTCGAAGCGACGCACCTGGCGGATGGCGTGGTCGGCGTTCGGCCAGCCCATGCCGATATCGAACATCAAGTCGACGTTGTCGCCCGCCGCCTCCCGCGCGGCGCGGACCAGCGCCACGTCGAGGCCGGCATCGCGACCGAAGGGTCCCCATCCGAGCTTTACCGCCGTGAAGCCCCGATCCACCAACCCCGCGACAACCTCGGCAGCCTCGCCAGGAGTATCGGGCATGAGGGTGCTGGCGTAGGCGCGAATCTCGGTGCGGTGAGGCCCGCCCAGCAGGCGGTGGATCGGCTGACCGAGCGCCTTCCCTTTGATGTCCCAGAGGGCAATGTCGATGCCGCTCATGGCGTGAATCGCTGGGCCAGTTCGCCCATAGTAGATCGATCCGCGATACATCTTCTGCCAGAGGCGGTCGATCTCCAGCGGATTCTCGCCAAGGAGCATGCTTCGCAGGCCCATCGCGTTGGCGTGCGAGGCCGGGGCATCGACGATGGCTTTGATGACGGAAGGCAAGGAGTCAACCTCACCGATGCCGGTGATCCCTTCGTCCGTTTCGATGCGGATCAGCAGCGCGTCCTGGCTGCCATCTGCCTTCGAGACGTCCATCGTTGGCTGGCGCAGGATGATGGCCTGCACGTCGGTGATCTTCACGATTCCTTGTCCCTCTGCCGTCCTCGGCAATGTCACTCGCCGCGCCGCGGCGGTCGTCTATCCCTGCCGCGTCAGCAGCGGATCGATCGTCTCCCGGATCGCGTCACCCACCAGGTTCAGGGCCACGATCGTGGCCGAAAGGGTGACCCCGACAACCAGCGTGTACCACGGATCGTCGAACATGTAGCTCTTGGCGCTGCTGAGCATGGTCCCCCACGAGGGCTGAGGCGGCTGTGCCCCCAACCCCAGAAAGCTCAAGCTCGATTCGTACAGGATCGAGTTCGCCACGCTGAAGGAAAGGAGCACAACCAGCGATGGCAGGCAACTCGGCAGGATCGCGCGCCACAAGGTACGCGCGTGGCTCGCCCCCATCACCCGCGAAGCCTCCACGAACTGTTGCTCCTTCGTCGGCAGCACCACCCCCCGCGTGATCCGCGCGAAGTCCGGGATGGTGGCAATGCCGATCGCCACCATCGCGTTGCGCACCGATGGACCCAGGATGGCCGTAATCACGATCGCCAGCAGCACCACCGGAAAAGCCTGAATCCCCTCCATAAGCCGCGAGAGCGCGTAGTCGACCTTCCCCCCGAAGTAGCCAGCAACGAGCCCAATCAACACCCCGCCCACCATGGCAATGCCGACCGCGACCACTCCGGCCTGTACCGCGATTCGCGCCCCAAAGAGCAGACGGCTCAACAGGTCGCGGCCGAACTCATCCGTCCCGAGTGGGTAGGCCGCGCTCGGTCCTTGCAGGCGGTCGGGCATATGCGGCAGTGCTGGATCGTGTGGCGCGAGCAGAGGCGCGAAGGTCCCGCAGATGAGCACGATAAGCACCACGAGTGTCGCCAACGGCTGCAGCCGAAAGACCTTGATCGCGGTTCGCGGCCCCCGTGGCGCCGCGATTGTGCCGGCCGGGCCGCGTCGCATCGGTTGTGCGGCGGCTGTCCCCCCTGCGCCCATCACCGCGCGTCCGCCAGCGAAATCCGCGGATCGAGCAGGATGTAAACGAAGTCGACAACGATATTGATGAGGACGTAGCCGCAGGCCACCACCAGGACCACCCCTTGTACCACCGGGAAATCGCGGTTGAGGATGCCGTTCAGCGCCAGGGTCCCTGTGCCGGGCAGGCTGAAGACGACCTCCGTGACGATCGCTCCGCTCAGCAAGCCACCGATTTGAAGCCCGGCAAAGGTCACCGACGGGATGAGCGCGTTCTTCAGCGCGTGCCCGCGCAGCACCCCGCGCTCGGCCAATCCCTTCGCCCGCGCCGTCGTGATGAATTGCGCCTGCATCGTCTCGATGAGGCTCGATCGCACGAAGCGGGCGAGTGGCCCGGCCAGGTAGACCCCCAGCGCCAGCGACGGCATCAGCAGCGAGCGCAGGTTCGCCGCCGGGTCCTCGGTAAACGGCACGTACCCAGAGGGCGGCAGGATTTGATAGCGCACCGCAAAGACGTAGATCAGCAGGAGCCCCAGCCAGAACGTCGGCACCGATGTCCCAATCAGGGCGAATCCCATCAGCAGCCGGTCAATCCACGTGCCACGGAACAGGGCGGCCGCGATCCCGACCGACAATGCGATGGCCACCGCCAGCACCATCGCCAGCACGATTTGCTGCAGCGTCACCCGCAGCGCGCTCCCAACCAGAGAGGTTACCGGCTGCTTGTTCAGCACCGAGTTGCCCAGGTCGCCCTGCACGACCTGCCCCATCCACTTCACGTAGCGGACCGGCAGTGGTTGGTCGAGCCCGAACCGCTGTCGCACCTCCGCCACTCGCTCCGGGGTCGCCGTTGGCCCCAGAAGCACCGAGGCCGCATCCCCCCGGATCAGCGCCGTGGTCAGGAACGTGACAATGGAGATCACCAGCAACACCGGGATCAACCCCAGCAGTCGCCGGATCAGATACGCGGCCACGGCGCATCCTCTCGCGAACCCGCACCCCCAACCCCTCGCCCTGCGCGCGGGGAGAAGGATCGGGGACAAGGAGTCATCAGGGGTTGGGCGCAAGAGGGGTGCAATGACAGGGGTGGAATCGGCATGGGGGCCAGTCGCCTACCCCGCAATCCACGTCTTCTCGTAGTGGTGCCGGATCAGCGGTCCCGGATTGAACCCCTGCACGCTCTTCTTCGCCGCAAAGAGATCGACCCGGTGCGCGATCAGGAAGCCCGGCATCTCATCCATCAGGATTTGCAGCACTTGCGCGTAGATTCCCTTTCGCTGCTCCTCGTCGATCGTCGATGCCCCCTCGTCGATCAACCGGGCGTACTCGTCGTTCTGGAACCGGTGGATGTTGGTTTCAGGGTTCAGGTTGTCCCGCGTGAAGAACGTCGAGGGGTCGCTGTCGCCGTACCCATATGTGTCGGTCGTCATCACGAAATCGGGCGCGGTCGCGATGCGGTCCACCCAGGCCGCGATCTCCAGCTCCGTCACTGTCGCGGTAATTCCCAGTGCCCCCAGGTTCGCCTGCAGCAGCACCGCCGCCGCCTTCAGCTCCGGGTAGCCCAGTGGCGACAGGATCTCGATGCCTTCCAACCCCTGCCCGCCCGGATGCCCCGCCTCCTCCAGGAGCTGCCCGGCCTTCTCCAGGTCGAACGTCAGGAAGGGATCGCAGACCGCCGCGTCGAATGCCCAGTTGTTGGCCGGGAAAGGGCAGACGGCCGGTGAGCCGAACCCGTAGAGGATGTCGCGCACGTACGACTCGCGGTCGAAGGCGAAGCTCATCGCCTGCCGCACCTTGGCATTCGACATCAGCTCGTTCTGCGTGTTGATCTGGATGTTGTCGTACTTCGAGGTTGGCGGGGTCTCGATCAGTTGCAGATTCGGGTCGCCTTTTATCCGCTCCGCGTCCTTCGGCGCCGGCTGCTCGATCAGGTCGAGGCTCCCCGCCTGCAGGTTCGTCAGGCGTGTGTCAACGTCGAGTATTGGCCGGAAGATCAGTTCATCCAGATACGGCAGCCCGGCTACCCGGTAGTCGGAGAACTTGCGCAGGGTGATGTGATCGTTCAGCACCCACTCGCCAAACGCGAATGGACCCGTGCCGATCGGCAGCTCGCCGATCCCCTCGATATCCTGCTCCGTGACAATCTGCACGTTGAGGAGGTAGTCGAGGATGGCTGGCGTCGGCGTCTCGAAATGCAGCACCACCGTGTGATCGTCGACGATCTCGACCTCGCTTACGGCCTCCACCTGGGGAGCGAATTGCGACGCCAGATCAGGGTTCTTGATGCGGTCGATGGTGAAGGCCACGTCCTCGGCGGTGAAGTCCTTGCCGTTGTGGAACTTCGCGCCCGGGACCAGATTCATCGTCAGGGAAAGCCCATCCTCCCCGAACTCCCACGAGTCGGCCAGGGAGGGGATGTACGTCCCGTTGTCGTCCGCCTCGACCAGCGTCTCAAACACCGTAAAGCGGATCGTGGTGGCGTAGGCCGCCAGTGTCGTTATGTGCGGATCGAGCACCTTCAGTTCAGCGGCCACCCCGACGTTGAGCGTGCCGCCCGCGACTGGCGTCGCGTCCTGGGCTCGTGCATCGTTGCCAAACGGCCCGGCCACGGACGCCAGCCCGGCGCCTGCCCCGGCCATCGCCGCGTACTTCAGCATCGTGCGTCGAGTCGTCGTGATCGGCTCTGTTTTGTGTAGGTTCTCGGCCATCGCTCGCGATCCTCCTGCCTGCGGCTATTCGAGATACCGGCGGTCAGTCATCGTGCGCGTGCTTGCTCGAGTCGAGGCGCCTCCTTCAACCTGGCGTCGGCCAGGGTCATGGCGAGAGCCAGCGTCGCCGCTTTCAGATTGTGGACACTGATGTACTCGTCCACACCGTGCGCCTGGGCCACGTTGCCTGGGCCAAAAATGACGCCCGGAATGCCCCGCTTCGTGTACCAGGGGAGGAGCGACGCTCCCTGCATTGCCGTTGCCGTCGCGCTTCCATCGACTGCCCGCGCGCTGGCCAGCAGGGTTGCCGCTAGTGGGTGCGCGGGGTCCGTCTCCGCGGGCGGATTGCTCAACCCGCGGAGCGCCCAGATGAAGCGTGGCGGGTGGCTGGCCAACCACCAATCTTCGGCGCAGGCGCTGAGGATGTGGGCTTCGAATTCCGCTTTCAGTTCCGGCAGCGGCTGCGTCGGGTAGTACCAGATGTTGTATTCCAGCGCGCAGCAGTCGGGCACGCTTCCCGGTCCCGACTCGGCATTGACCGCGCCGGGCCCGCTGCTTTTGCCGCCGAGCGTTGCTCCCAGATTGATCGTGTTGAACCCATCCGGCAGCAGGGGGTAGCGCTGCTCTCGCGTCCAGCGCTGCTCCAGTTGGCGAATCGCCTCCGCGACGAGCGCGGCCTTGTCGATCGCGTTCACGCCGCCGGCCTCGCTTCCCGGGCCATCCGGCAGGGCCCGCCACCGGTTCAGCGCGTGCGTCGCGATGCCATCGACTTCGATCCGCACCTGCTCCAGTCCCGGCTCGGCGATCCAGACATCGAGCTCGCTTGGCTCGCCCACGATCACCGCATCCGGCCAGCCGCGTTCCAGACACTCGTCGGTGCAGTCTCCCGCCACCTCTTCATCGGTCACGATATGCAGCAACAGGCTCGTCGCCGGCTCCAATCCGGCCGCCTGCAGCAGGCGCAGCGCCCCGATCATGCCCACCACCGGCCCCTTGGCGTCGCACGATCCTCGCCCGTAAAGCAGCCCTCTGTCGATCGCGCCGCCCCAGGGATCGTGCCGCCATCTGGCCGGGTCTTCGATCGGCGCCACGTCGAGGTGTCCGTTGAACCCGATCACCGGTCGTGACCCTACTCGCGTTCGCAGCGCCGACAGCACTGGGAACCCGGTTCGCGTCGTCCAGCGCTCGATCGCGAAGCCAATGCCGCGCAATGGAGCCTCGACCAGGTCGAGTGCACGGTCCGCGGCGGCGGCGAAGTCTGCCTCGGGTGTCGGCGAGCTGACGGTTGGGCAGGCGATTAGCTCGCGAAGCAGTGAGAGCTGCGCGTCCAGCACCCCATCCGCATATGCGGCGAGGCTGGCTTGAGATGGCTCCAGTTCGCTCACGTCTGGCGCTCCCTCAATGCCGATCGATTCTCGTCAAGGCCGGATCGGGTCTGGCTCGTAGCTCGCGCGCGAGGGCGACGAGGTTGTCCGCCGCGCGGTCGAACATCAGCTTCCCTTTTTCTGCGTTGCCTTTCGTCGCCTCGCCCGCGACGCCGCTTGGGGAGAAGCTGCTCCACCAGTGCTCACCGAGATGGACGCCAGTGGCATTGGCAAGGTCCATCTGCAGATAGTCTCCCTGGATGAAGTGCATCTCATCGACAATGCGGCCCTGCCGCACCCGTTCTGGATCGAGATACTGGATCACCGCCGTCTCCAGCTCGCAGGCATGGGCCATGCCGCCGGGAGTGGCCGATTCGCGAATCTCGGGAATGGTGTCCGCCAGGACCGTCCAGAGGAGCGAGGCGCAGAGGGCGCCGGTGCGCACGTTGACCTCGTTGGCGGCGACCGCCAGGTACGGCGGATTGACGCCGTGGCCGCTGATGAAGATGAAGCGGTCGAAGCCATGCGCGGTCACGCTGGTGACCACATCAATCAGGTAGTTGATGACGTGGTCCCACTGGATGGCGATGACCCCCGGAAAGTCCATGTGGTGCGCGTTGAATGCATAGGGAATGACCGGCAGGATCAGCAGTTCCTCTGGCGCGCGGCGGCCAGCCGCATCGCAGAGCCGGCTGACGATGAAGTTGTCGGTATTGAGCGGCAGGTGGTAGCCGTGCTGCTCGGTCGCCCCGATCGGCTGGATGACGACCGGCTTGCGAGCCGCCGCCGCTCGCAACTCGTCCCAGGTGAGATTTCCCCAAAAGTAAGGAGCGCGATCCGCGAACTCCATGGGCGCCCTTCCCGCTTGCGCTGATGCCGCTACTCGGCTGCTCTGTTCTCGGCTTCGTCCAATCTCCTGGCTCCGTACTTCGGCAGCCAGTACGAGCGATAGATGCCCTCGCACTCTTCGTTGCAGAAGGGCAACTCCTCGCCGTCAATCTCGACTTGCCAGATGCGGCGCGGCACAAGACGGCCGCAGAGCGCGCAGTTGGTCACCGCCGTGTCGTGCCACGAGCGCTGAATCTCGACCCATTTCCCCATGCGACCCTGGTCCTTCCGCGAACGTGCCAGACGAACGTTATGCCGCGCGCCGCGTCCGCCCGCGCAGCTCCGCGGTAGCGGTCTCGTCGATGTCGAGGTCGCCATCGCGATCCACGATGACGACGCCATAGTCATCCCGTGCCGAATCGGCTGAAACCCAGCCGTTCCGCACGTCTTCCAGGACCGCGTCTGGGTCGCGTTTGAACGGGTCGCCATACCCCCCGCCACCGGGCGTCACGTAGCGGACAATGTCGCCGCGCTTGAGCAGGACGTTCGTGAACTTGGTTGGCGAGACGGTGTTGTAGGCATCGACGAAGGTGCGGAACTCGTCGTCGCCAACGCGCTTCACCTTCAACTCGCTCAATCCACCCGATTCTCCGTCAAAGAGACCCCAGCCGGGAATCTTGGCGCGGTCGAAGAGGCAGCTCAGGGTGATCTCGTCGGCCACGACTTCGAGCGTGCGCGTCGTCGAGAGCCCGCCGCGATGCTCGCCCGCGCCGCCGGAGTCAGGTTTCAGGCGGTACTCGAGCGTCAGGAAGGGATAGCGCCCCTCGAAGACCTCGACCGGGGTGTTTCGGCAGTTCGAGTGCCGCGTGATTTCGCCGTCATTGCCGTCCTTCCGTGCCGTGCCGCCGGTGCCATGCCCGTCGAAGTGGTAGTTCGTGTAGTAGGCGCCGGTCTCCGGGTGGATGCCGCCGAAGAGAAAGTTGCTCGACGAGCCGCCGCTGGCGGCTGCCGCGCGCTCCGGAACGGCCTTGCTGAATGCCTTGAGCAGCAAATCGATCAGCTTCGGCTGCAAGTCGGTATTGCCGCCGACGCACGGACCCGGATGCACCACGTTGACGACAGAGCCGGCTGGCGCGATGAACTTGATCGGCCGGTAGCAGCCTGAATTGCGCGGGATGAGCGTGTGCGGGTCGGTGATCGAGAAGACCGCGTTGTAGACCGCCGAGGCGACGACCACAACCGTGCAGTTCATCGGGCCACGCACCTGCGGGCTGGTGCCGGTGAAGTCGGCGATGATCTCGTCGCCGTCAATGACAATCGTCACCGTGATCTCGAAGGGATCGGCGGTCACGCCATCATCCTCGACCAGCATGCTGGCGCTGTACTCGCCGTCCGGCAGCTCGCGGATTTCGGCTCGAAGGCGGCGCTCGGAATAGTCCATCAGCTCGGCGGTCGCCTGCTCGATCATTGCCGGCTCATACCGCTCCGCCAACTCGATGATGCGGCGCTCGGCCATCTCCAGCGACCCGATCATGGCATGGAAATCGCCCCAGGTGTTGCGCGGCGTGCGGTGGTTCGCCAGCACGATGCGCCAGACGTCCTCCACGTACGCGCCCCGGTCAATCAGCTTGACCGGCGGCAGGCGCAGCCCTTCCTGGTAGATATCGGTGGC
>CAYSXO010000032.1:0-2651 GCA_964434995.1 uncultured Sphaerobacteraceae bacterium | reverse complement strand
GTCGGCCGCGAACGAGCCGGGCGCCTTGCCGCCGATTTCGGCAACGTGACCGATGTTCCCCGCGAACCCGACCAGCCGCTCGCCGACGAACATCGGGCGCATCATCATGTGCTCGGGAAGGTGGCAGCCGCCCCGGTAGCAGTCGTTATGCACCAGCACGTCGCCGGGTCGGAAATGCTCGATGCCCTTCTCCTCGACCGCCCACTTCACCGTGTGCGGGATCGCGCCCATCATCGATGGGGTGTAGTTCTTCTCGGCGATCAGGTCGCCGTGGCGGTCGAGCAGAACTGTCGTGAAGTCGAGTCCCTCATTGAAGATGGTCGAGTACGACGTCTTCAGCATGACGAGCGCCATTTCCGAGGCGATGTTCGTCAAGGCGTTGTGGACGATATTGAGCGTGACCGTGTCGATTGTCACCGGCGCGTCTCCTCTGCCCAGGTCTGGAAACTAGCCAATCAGAATTTCGAGCAAGCCATCGGCGCGGGCCGTCAGCCGGTCGCCTGGATGAACGACGGTCGTTGAATCGGTCTCCTCGACGATGGCGGGTCCTTCGATCGTAAGTCCGGCCGGGAGCGACTGCCGGCGATAGACCGGCGTTTCGACATAGCCCATCCCGCGAAACGCCACAGGGCGAATGGCGACCGGCTCGCCGGAGGCGTCCCCCGTTGGCGCCTGCCGCGCGCTCCCCAGCTCGCTCTGACCAATGGCGCTGATGCGCAGATTGACGAATTCCACCGGCTCGCCCTCGAGCGAGAACCCGTAGAACTCATCGTGGGCGCGGCTGAAGCGGGCGATCATCGCGTCCGCAGACGCGGCCGTGAATGGGCCGGGAGGCAGCGAGACTTCGCGCTCGTAGTTCTGTCCCGCGTAGCGCATGTCGACGCTGCGCAGGATCAACGGCTCCCCGGTGAAGCCATCGTCGCGCAACTCGCGCACGGCCGACTCGGTAAGCTGGTCGAGGCGGTCGGCGATCGCGTCCACGTTCAGGTTGGACGAGCGGCCGAAGATGGTCCAGACCCGGTCCACGCGCCAGTTTGCCGCCAGCGCGCCAAAGGCGGAACTCAACCCCGGATGCGGCGGGATCAGCACCCGCTCGATGCCCAGCAACCGGGCGCAGGCGCTGCCATGCACCGGTCCGGCCCCGCCGAAGGGGATCAGCACGAATTCGCGCGGGTCGAGACCACGGTCGACCGAAATCAGCTTGATCTGGTTGGCCATGTTCTCATTCGCGGTCTCGACAATGGCGTGGGCCGCGACCTCGGCAGCGTCAGCCGTGCTGGCGCCAAGCGCCTCGCCAATTGCCGTCACGGCCGCGACCGGGGCCTCGCGGTCGAGCGCGATCTGGCCGCCGAGGAAGTAGTTGGGGTTGAGCCGGCCCAGAACCAGGTTGGCGTCGGTGGTCGTTGGTTCCGTGCCGCCTTGCCCGTAGCAGATTGGTCCCGGCACGGCTCCCGCGCTGCGCGGGCCGACCTGCAACAAGCCGCCTTTGTCGATCCAGGCGATGCTGCCGCCACCCGCGCCGAGGGTGGCGACATCGACACAGGTGACGGTGATGGGGATGCCGAACCCGACCTGGAACTCGCTCAGATAACGCTCCTGGCCGCCCTGGATAGCGCCGATGTCGGCGCTGGTGCCCCCCATGTCGAGCGAGAAGGCGTGGTCGACACCCGCCAAGCCAGCGTAGTGCCGGGCGGCCACGATGCCGCCTGCGAGACCGGAAATGAGGAATTGCGATGGCTGGGCGTCAGCGGTTTCGATGCGCATGTGCCCGCCATTCGACTTCAGCATGCTGGCGGGCGCGCGGATGCCCAGATTATCGAGCGTTGCCTCCACACCAGCGACGTAACCGCGCAGGACCGGCTTGATATACGCGTCGCCAATCGTGGTGCTCGCCCGCTCGTACTCGCGCCAGGTCGGTGAAACCTCGTGCGAAAGCGAGATGGAGAGGCCCGGGAATGCGCCTTCCAGGCGGTCCCGAATCCGCGCTTCATGTTCTGGCGCGAGATAGGAAAAGAGGAGGCAGACGGCGACGGACAGATCCTGACCGTCGTGGCTGTCCTGGAGCCGGTCGGAAACGAAGGCCACCAGGTCGTCGAGCGCGGCCTCGGTAAGCGGGGTGTGGATCGTGCCGTCGTGCAGCACGCGCTCGGCAATCCCATGACAATCGCTCCGGCGTACCAGTGGCGCCGGTTTCTGCCAGTGCAGGTTGTAGAGCTCTTCCTTGTCGAGGCGGCCAATGAAGGGAACATCTTCGAAGCCGGCGGTCGTCACGTAGAGGACCCGTGTGCCTCGCCGCTGCAGCACCGCATTGGTCGCCACTGTGGTGCCAACCACCAGGCTTTTTACTGGCGTCGCGCCCGCTTCGACTTCCGCGAGGACCGCGGCCAGAGCTTCGGCCGGCGCGGTGGGTGTCGACGCCTGCTTGCCATAGACAAACGCCCCGGTGTCGTCGTCGAAGCCGACGAGATCGGTGAAAGTGCCGCCGGTATCGATGCCGATTTTCAACGCCACGTTATCGCTCCGGTACACGTCTGACGGAACATCCAAATCCAGAAGGGTGGGTCAATCCCGATTGGCTGTCAGGCTTTTCCTCTCATCGTGATCGCGGCACGGGAATCCGGCCAGGTCTTTATCGCTCACGGGCCTGGACA
>CAYSXO010000031.1:5806-24066 GCA_964434995.1 uncultured Sphaerobacteraceae bacterium | reverse complement strand
TCAAGCTCTGGCGCGGGCGCCACTGGCCGCGGGCGCTGCAACACGGGCCGATCGGGCTTGGGGAGGGGTGTCAGAAACCGCTGAGCAAAGGTGTGGTTCGACGCGGTCTGGTTGGCCACGGGCGCGCGGCCAGCGCGAGTCGTCGAAACCAGCAGATCGTCGCCGCCGCCCAGCGAGAAAACACCAGGGTTCGCCTCTATCGCGGCTATGATTCCATCATGCCCGCTTGCGGCGCCTTGTTTCTCGAAATACTCAGCAAGAGAGCTCGTTGAAACGGAAATAACCGCGTTCGCGGACATGAACATGCCGCGCGCCAGCATGAGATTGAGGATTCTGCTCGCCAGATCCTTTTCCTGGTCCGTCCCCGCGAATTGAGCGGCCGATCGTTCCTGCTGTTCGACCATCACGTGCCTTTCCCTGAAGTAAGATGCAAAACGATTCGTTGACAGAGGCGTCAGGACGCCAAATTGAAGTACAGTGACGGCTCAGGCAGACATGCGCTCAATCGGCCTGAACCGCCTCGCCATCAGCCGGGTGATACTGCAACGATTGCTTGCGCAAGGCGTCGATCAACTGTTGTGTTGTTACAGGTTGCGCCGCGTTCCGAAGAAGGTTCATCAAATACGCAACATCTTCATCGTTGAGTTGAACGTGTTCCGCCTCTGAAATGGAGTCAACTGGCGTCATCAATCCTCCGGCACGCAAAATGGCGACGCAAATCGCCGCCCACAATAACCCGCAAATGGTAGCCGCTGCAGCGTCCAGACGCCAAATGTTACGTCATGTGGTGTCGCGTCAAAGGCCGCACAACCTTGATTCGTGGTAACATGCGTGGTCCCTTGGCGCCGCCGGACATGCAGTTGCCGGCGGCGTTCCGCGTGCATCACATGCACCCAGCCGATGGAATACCCAGGCTATGAGTCCCATCACCGTCAGCCCGCTCTCGCATCGCCGTGTCGATCTCGCCCCCGCGCTCCCCGGAAAGATCGAAGCTGTCTCGCCCGCCTCGCTGGCCATGGAGCTGGGAATCGAACCTGGCGATCAGGTTGTCGGCGTCAACGGCCTGCCGCTTCTCGACGCGCTTGACTTTCAGTTTCACGCGCAGTCGGAAAACGTCGTACTCGATGTCGACCGGGGCGGCGTCTTGCTGCGCTACGATCTCGAGCTGGAAGGTGACGAATTCTGGGGCATCACCTTTTCCGACCCAACGTTCGATGGCGTCCGTCTGTGCGAGAACGCGTGTCCATTCTGTTTTGTCAAGCAGATTCCCAAGGGCATGCGCCGCTCGCTGTATGTCATGGACGACGACTTCCGCTATTCGATGCTCTATGGCAGTTTCGTCACCCTCACGAACCTCTCCGAAGCGGACTGGGCACGGATCGAAGAGCAGCACATTTCTCCTCTACACGTCTCCGTCCATAGCACCGATCCCGAACTGCGGGTCGCCCTGGTCGGCAACCCAAACGCCGGCAAAATCATGGACGATCTGGCCCGCCTCGAGCGTGCTGGCATTGACTTTCACGTTCAGCTCGTTCTGGTCCCTGGCGTCAACGATGGACCGGAGCTCGACCGCAGCCTGAGCGACTTGTCGACCTTCGGCGAGCGCCTCCGCTCGATCGCCGGCGTACCGGTAGGCTTGTCGCGGCACGGTCAGGAGCGGCAGAGCCGTCAGGTCCGACTTTCTCGCACCTGTATGCGCACGTTGCCAGGCAAGCAAATTGCAGTTCGCCGCTATCAGACCGACGAGGCGCTGCGCGTCATCAACCAGGCGGAAGCGTGGCAGGACCGCTTCTGGAACGAACGCGGCAACCCGTTCTTCTATTTGGGCGACGAGTTCTACCTGATGACCGGGGAGCCCGTTCCGGACACGGCGCACTACGGCGGATTCCCGCAAATCGAGGATGGCATCGGCATAACTCGCTCGTTTCTCGACGACCTCGATCGCTACCTGCGCCGCTCGCGGCCGAACACCCTCGCCGGCAAAGTGGGGACGATCGCTTGTGGCGAATTGATCGGCCCGACCATGCACGAGAGCGTGACGCGGCTCAACGCCCGGTCGGGTGCGCTGCTCGACGTTGCCGTCGTCGAAAATGTCTACCTCGGCTCGGAGATCAACGTTTCCGGGCTGCTCAGTGGCCGGGATCTGCTCACGGCATTCGAGCGGAGGCCAGCTCGCGGTCCGCTGTTCATCTCGGACCGGATGATCAGCCAGCGCACTGGCGCCATGCTGGACGACTCGACATTGGAGACGATCGCTGCTGCTTTGGGCCGGCCGATCGTCCCCACTGCCAACCTTTCGGATGTGGCGCGCCACCTTCGGCAACACTCCAGGAATCGGGTGTCGGCGGCCGCCTGATGCCGCGACCAGAGGCCCACGATGCCGTCGCTCCGCATGCGCGGGGCAGCACGCTTTCCATCAAGGTCGTCCCTCGTTCCGCACGAAACACGGTCGATGTGCAAAACGATGGCCAGGTGCGGGCGCACGTGACCTCGCCGCCAGTAGGCGGGGCGGCAAACGCCATGCTGGTGAAACTGCTCTCCGATGTGCTGGGCCTTCCGAAGTCCCGCATTTCCGTACTCGCGGGCGAGACCGGCCGCCAGAAGCGTCTCCTGATCGAGGGTATCGATCCAACCGATCTGGTCGAGCGCCTCAAGAGGACGAACGACTGACGGACTCGCCGGCCTCGTCGCGATCGTGACGGGATTGCTTCGTTTTCGTTATTGAGGGCGGCCTGTAGCTTCGCATCCTCCAGCGGAGCGCCAACGTTTCTCCCATGGCCCGCAGGATGACGCGTGGGCTTCCGCCGGTCGGGCTGCCAGCGACGCGAGGATAGTGGTGAACGCCGACCTGTTGAAGCCTTGCTCCCTGCCGGCGTGCCTTGGCCTGGATCTCCGTATTGATCAGGGCGCCTGGTGCGGTCAACGGCATGTGGCGAATCAGGTCCCCCCGAAAGAGCTTGAACGCGCAGTCAATATCTCGCAGATGGACTCCGAAGAGCACACGGACCACAATGTTGAATGTCTCGGCGAAGAGTCGCCGGTGCAGCGGATCGTTCCGCTCCATACGAAACCCGGCCACGATGTCGTACTCCTCGGCGAACGGCGCAAGGAGCCGCAAATCGGCAATGTCGAATTGCCGATCCGCGTCCATGAACATGACGAAATCGCCGGTTGAGGCGCGGAACCCGCTCCTGAGCGCCATTCCATAACCCAGATTCCGAGAATGACTAACCAACTGCACGCGAGAGTCTCGCCGCGCAAGTCCAGCTACGATCTGGGGAGTGCGGTCACGGCTGCCATCGTTGACGACAATGATCTCGAAGGTGTCGGCGAACAACGGCAAGGTTGCAAGGGCAGCCTCGACAACCGGTCCGATATTCTCCTGCTCGTTGAAGGCTGGAAGTACGAGCGACAGATTGCCGGGGATGCGTGCCTCGGGACGCGATGTGGCTCGGCTCACTCGGCCGGTGGAACCCATTCTTCTGACGGCGGGACCCATTCCTCGGCCGCGGCGGTCCACTCTTCATCCTGAATCTCGGCCGGCGGAACCCAACCATGGGAATCAATCCCAGCGGGTGGCAGCGGAGGAAACTTGAAACCTGGATCGATTGGCGCCTGCCCCTTCATATCCGGACTGACCTTCCAGACATCGCCACGCGGGAAGTATTTGGTATAGAAACTGCGCTCCCAGAGCAGCGCGCCATTGCGGTCTCGAACCACACGATAGTGCGAAAGCTCTTCGCCAATGCCCGCCACCTGCGCCAGGGTCACCGTTCCCGGATCGAGTTCGTCATCGACAACTTCCGATGCACCCAGCATCTGCGCCTTGGCGCCCCACGTTGGTCCAGTCGACTCAACCTGGTAGCCGAGGTCACCGCCGTAAATGTTCACGAAGACGTTGACCCCGTCCGTCCACGACTCAACGAGCATCCACGAATCCGACGGATTCTCGAAACGGAAATCAGCCCAGGTCGACGGATCCTCGGTTGGCTGCAGAATCGAGGCATCAAGGCCAGGCTCCCAACCGTCGTACTCGTAAAACCCGATTCGGAACCGATGCGGCCACCATTCGGTGATCGGCAAACCCGCCAGATATGCGGCTCGGAAAACCGTCGTCGAAACCTGGCAGATGCCACCTCCGATATCCTGCCCGATGTTCTCGCCATCGATGACCTGCGCTTCGACGAAGCCCTCGTCTTCCGAGATGACACCAATGCCCCCGTTGAACGAGAACTCTCCCCAGGGTGGGACCAACGTCCCGTTCAGCAAGCTGGCGCCGACCGCTACGTTCGTCGCGCGGCCATCATTTGAACCCGAGTAGTTCGACTGGCCGGAACCGAGGAGCGTCGTGATGTTCAGCGCCGCGAGATTGCCGCTGTCGACAGTGGGCTCGACATACGTCAATGGCGCGGTGACGACTCCTCCCGCGCCGAAGAATTGCGCCTCCACCAGTTCCGCCAGCTTCGGCGCATCGAGGCGAACGCCGTCGATGCTCTCTTCGATCGACACGACACGTTCGCCATTCCAGCCAACGACGGCATCGACCGGCTCGGTTTCAATGAGCGCGCCGAGCCGCTCTTCAAGCCATGCCGCGAGCTCCTCTTTGTCGAGCCCGAGCGTGACGGTCGGCGCGCCATTCTGGCCCGGGGTCACCGATTGCGTCAGAAAGGCCGCCAAGTCGACTGTCGGCAGGGTCCAGGTGCCCCCGGCATTTGACACCTGGACAGGATGCGACATCGCGCCCCGCAGAATCTGCCGCGCCGGCTCCAGATCGACCGCGCGGATGGTCGCGATCTTCGACGATGTCGGCAAGTCAAGGTGAATTGGTTCGAGGTTTTCCAACCGAGAAATGATCTCTTCGCGTGCAGCGGCCCGATCGACCACCAGCCCATCCACCTCGGGAAGGATAACGATGTCTGAGCCCTGAATCTCGATTGCGGCATTGCGCGGCGGCGCGCCAAGGCTGGCATCGATCTCGCCAAACCAGCGGTCCAGGAGCTGATAGTCCAAGGCCATCGGCAACGACACGTTGTCGCTTGTCCGCGCCAGGCGAGTCAACGATTGCAGCCTGGTAAACGCGGAATCTTCGCGCCCGATGGTTTCCGCGCGCGCCAATGCTCCCGCCCGGTCGATGCTGACGCCAATTTCGCGAAGCGTCGAACTCCAGGAGCGATCACCGCGCGTAAAGGTAATCGTGCTCGATTCGATCGCATTGGCACGCTCGTCGAGCAAAGACGCGGCGCCGGCTATTGGCATGCCGCCAACCGGGACCCCACCGAGTTCAACGTTGGGATAGATCCGATCCGTGTGGACCGCGCGCACTGAAGCAAGGATGACGGCAATTGCCAAGGCTCCAACCGCGATCACCCCGCCAACCACAAGCCACATCGCCCGGATCCAGCCAGGAATCCGCGCACTACCGCGGCGCGCGTCCGTGCGCGGTCGCTGGCTCAGGTGGTGGCTACCACCTAACACTGGGGGGAAAAAGCTGGTTATGCGTGCGTCGTGTCGCAAGGACCGCCGTCCTCCGGATCATGCCGAGGGCCGCTCTGCGGGGACGGCGAACGAAGGAGCCAAGCTGAACCGAACCCTTCCGCATTGTAGGACATCCCCATGACGAACGGCCACGACCGCGCGTACTGGTTCGCCATTCAGCCGGGTTCCATTGCTGCTGTCAAGATCGCGCAACCACCACTGGCCACGTTCGAACCGCAATTCGGCGTGATGGGCGGAAACGTGCGGATCGTCAACGACGATCGCGTTGTCGGCGCCCCTGCCAATGGTGGTTACGGGGAGCAACTGCCAGGCCTCGCCCGGCTGGCAGGACGAAGATGCCCCGTCCTCGATCACGAGCATGAGTCGAGCACCCAGGCCTTCACGGGTCATGGTCCGAACCGTGGCCGCCAAATCCCCAGCCGTGGCCCGCAGAACCAGGTAGAGGAAGAGGTAAACGAGCCCAATGAAGGCGATGCGAAGCGCCGCCACCACCCATCCTCCATCCAGGGCCTGGGAGAGAAGGGACTCGTTCATTCGGATGCATCGGATGCAACGGTGAACCGGGCGCTGCCAAAGTCAAGCACATCGCCGGGGTGCACGACGGACACCAGAATTCGGCCGCCATTGACCCAGGTTCCGTTGGTGCTCTGCAGATCCACGACGCGCCATGCCGTGCCATCGAGCTCGATCCTGGCGTGATATCGCGAAACCTCAGGATGGGGAATGACGACCTCATTGTCCTCTGCCCGGCCAATACGCGCCCCTGCCGCGACGCGAATCTCGGCGCGATTGCGGTCTCCCGCTGGCAACAGGCGCAGAACGCGCGGTTCGCCCACCAGATCACTTCCTCGGCCCTGCACGTCTCCGTCGAAACGCGATGTCACCCGCACCAGGCCGCGGCGAACGCTTTCATCAGCCTCGATCGTGACCTGTAGCCGACCGATCGTCGCCACACCGCGCGCATAGGCCAGCTCCGCGAGCCACATCTCCATTTCCCGGCCCAGCGCGTCGCTCCAGTCCGCGAAGGAGGCAGCATCGCCCGGGTGAAGCCGTACGTTGTAGTGGTTCGGCGCCAGTGTGACGCCTACGGAGGTCATGCGCCCATCGAGCATCGCGCGCTCGAGCTGCCGGCCAATCTCGGCCGGCTGCACCCGCAGGCGAAACGCGCGGGCCACCGAACCGTCGACAATCTCCGCGAACGCACGCTCCAAGCGGCCAAGCACGGTCATTCGCCCCTGCCGGCCAGGCGAGCTCGGCCAGGTTTCGACCGCCGGCAGTTGCGCTGGGACGCGGCCAGCAACCAGTCGTCTCGTTCAGCCATGCAGCCGGTCACCGGCATCTCTCCTGATCCGCCGGGCCAACCCGGTTTCGCTGGTATGATCGCCCCCGGTGCATGGATATGACCAGCAGACACACGGAGGGCGAGGGCGATTCACGGTGGGCATGAACGAAATCTGGATCGGGCCGTCCATTCTTTCAGCGGACTTTCGGCGGCTCGGGGAGCAGATCGAGGAGGTTGAGGCCGCCGGCGCGGACTTCATTCACGTGGACGTCATGGACGGCGTCTTTGTTCCCAACATCAGCATTGGCCTACCCGTTCTGGAAGCCGTCAGATCGTCGACACGGCTCCCCGTCGACGTCCACTTGATGATTGTTGAGCCGGGGCGGTGGGTCGAGCGCTTCGCGGCCGCGGGTGCGGACACCATCACGGTCCACGCGGAAGTCGATCCGAATCTCTATCGCACCCTGCGCGCCATCGACGAGGCGGGTGCATCACCAAGTGTCACCATCAATCCGGGCACACCGATTGTCATGCTCGAACCGGTCCTGCCAATCGTCCGCCAGGTGCTGATCATGTCCGTCAATCCCGGGTTCGGGGGGCAGGCGTTCATTCCTTCGGCGCTCCAGAGGATTCGCGACGTCAGGGCAATGATCGATGCCGTCAACCCGTCTTGCAGGCTCGAGGTCGATGGCGGGGTCAAGGCAGGAAACGCGGCCCGGATTGTCGCCGCCGGCGCCGACACCCTTGTGGCTGGTTCCGCGGTCTATTCGCCCGATGCCGGCATTCCAATGGCAATGCTCGCTCTGAGAGAAGCGGTGGCAGGAGCGCACGCGCGGGGAGGGAACGATGACTGACGCTGAACGCGGCGAAATCGACTGGGCGCCGATCCGCATGACGCATCACGTCCGAACCTACAACTTTGGCGAACGTCTGATCCCCGAGGTGCTTGGGAAAACCGGGGTACCTGACGGGGTTGTCGCCGAGACCTGGGAAATCAGCGATCAAGACGATGCCCGCGCCACGGTTACGTCGGAGCCGTTCGCGGGCCGGCTTCTGCACGAGATTGTCGCCGAGTTCCCGAATGAGATCGTCGGCAGCGGTTGGCAGGGGCCGCACTTTCCAATACTCGACAAATTTCTCGATGCGTCGCACCTGCTCCCGGTTCACCTTCATGCCGACGACGAAACGGCGCGCCGCGTGTATGGCGCCCCAAACGGCAAGACCGAGGCATGGCACATCCTGTACGCCGCGCCCGACGCCACGATCCTTGCTGGGGTGCGTCCCGGTCTGACGGATGACGACTTGCGGCAGGCGTTTCTCGACCAGGACTACGATCGGGTCATGGTCCGTTATCCGATTGCCGCTGGCGACACGGTCTACGTTCCCGGCGGAATCATCCACGCTTTCGGGCCAGACACGCTGATCTTCGAGGTGCAGCAAACGTCGGATCTCGGCCAGTCGGTCATGCCTACCGATCTCTACGGCAATCGGCATAGCGACGAAGTTTGGCGCGCGAACATCGATGCAACGCTCGCGGAGCTCAAACGCGATTATCTGCCAAAGCCGAATCCGGGGCTGCCGAAGCGCGAGACCGAACCAGGCAACCGCATCATCGTCGGCGGCGCGGGCCCGCACTTCGCCATCGAGCGGTGGCATCTCACGGCGCCGCACGTCGATTCTCCGCACCCGTGGCGATTTGTCACCTTTTCCAATGTCGGTGAACCGGTTGCGCTTCATTGGGACGGTGGCGAGGAGACTCTTGGCCGCGCCGAGTCGGTGCTCATGCCGGCGGCAATCGGCCAGGTGACGGTCAGGCCGCTCGGGGCCGAGGCCGACCTCATCGCGACGTACGTGCCAGACCTGGAGCGCGATGTTATCGCTCCGCTTCGGGCTGCCGGGCACAGCGAAGAGCAAATCCGCTCGCTCGGCGAGGTCGCGGTCTAACGTCGGAAAGGGGGATGGGGCGCGCCGTCATCTGCCCCATCCCCGCTACCCGATCAGACAGTTGAAGCGTTTCAGCCAGCCAACCCAGAGCCCAACCGAGCCAGTGCGTGGAGCTCGGGCTTCGCGGATTCGTACAATCGCCGATAGATGTCGTAGTACGCATCGTAGGTGGGCCGAGGATCGACATTCGGCTGGAGCCGCATCGCAAGCTTCACCCAGTCCTGTTGGAGAGTCTCCAACGATGGAACGATCCCGGTCGCCAGCCCAGCCAGAAACGCGTCGCCGAAGGAAGCGCCAATGGTGCGCTCGGGAACGTCCTGCGGCAGGCCGGCGACATCGGACACGATCTGCAGCCAGAGCGGGTTCTTTGCGCCACCGCCCACGGCGACCAGGCGCTTCGGCGGCGCGCCCATCTCCGACATCGTTTCCAGGTTGTGGCGAACGCCGTAGGCGGTCGCTTCCAGGCTCGCGCGGTAAAGATGGCCCTTCGTATGCGAGAGCGTCAGGCCGGCATAGACACCCCGTGCATCCGGGTCATTGATGGGGGTCCGTTCGCCCGCGAAGTACGGAAGGCAGATCAATCCATCCGCGCCTGGCGGGACCTTCGCGGCGGCGTCGGCAAGAGCCGCGTAGGCATTTGGTCCGCCAGCGGCTTCGGCCGCCATCTCTTCTCGCCCCAGGTTGTCCCGGAACCAGCGGGTGAGTGCGCCAGTCGTCGACATCCCGCCGTCAATGCTGTACCGCCCCGGCAACGCGAACGCCGTTGCCCACATTCTGGGATCGGGGACCGGCTCGCCTGTAACGTGGATAAAGAACATGGTGGTGCCATACATCACCATCATGTCGCCCGGATCGACGACGCCCACGCTTACCGCTTCTGCTGCCGCGTCGATCGTTCCAGCGGTGACTGGCGTGCCCGCTTTCAGTCCCGTCTCAGCAGCCGCCTCCGGCGTCACCTGACCGGCAACGTCGTCTGCCCAGAGAAGTCGCGGCAGGCGATCGAGATCGACGATTGGCCCGGCAAATCGAGGATCCCAGCGGAGGTTGCGCAGATCGAAGAGGGGGTTGTAGTACGACGCCGTGTGATAGTCCATGACGTACTCGCCGGTCAGGCGCAGAACCATGTATGACGACGACGCGACGAACTGATGCGTCGCCGCGAAAACCTCGGGCTCGTGGCGTCGGAGCCAGAGAATCTTCGGGCCGATCGCCTGCGAGGTGAGCGCCATCCCGCCCAGCTCAAACATGGGAGATTCGCCGAATTGTTCGTTGAGCAGGGCAATCTCTTCTGTCGCCCGCGTATCAATGCCGTAGAGAATCCCCTGCCGGAGTGGCCGCCCCCGACGATCCACCGGCAAGACGCAGGCGCCGATCGCACTCACCGCCACCGCGCCGACATCGTCGCCGGAGTAGCGATCCGCAAGGAGTGCTTTCGTCAGCCCGACGAACTCTCCCCACCAGATGGCGTCTGCATCGTGCTCGGCCCAACCCGGCTTGGGCAGGCTCAGGTCGTGTTCGATCACCGCCTCGGCAAGGACGGTTCCTGCCGGATCGCAAAGCACACCCTTAGCGCTATATGTTCCAATGTCGACGCCAAGCAGCAACTCGCCGGCCATCCAGCCCCTCCGTGCAACCTCCGTAAGTAGTCCGGCGGATCATAGCAAGGTGGTCAATCGCGCCGAAACAACGCATGCGCGTGTCAGCGAGCGTCAATCATCGCTCGCAGCGCCGCCGTATGCGCCGGATTCGTGCCGCAGCATCCGCCAATCATTCTCGCCCCGAGGTCGAGCCACGCACTCGCCGCGGCGGCGTACACTGCACCGCTGAGCCCGCCAGAAGACGACCAGCCGACATCGTCATCGACGTGGCCCACGTTGGCATATCCGCCAAATGGCCGCCTGGTGACCGAGCGCAACTCCTCGATCGCGGCGTGGACGACCGGCGGCGCGGCGCAATTGACCAGAATTGCTGCCGGCTCGAGCGGTTCGACCGACGCGACTGCTTCGCGCAATGGCTGCCCGCTGAGCAGGCGCGCGGAATCGCCCTCATCGAGCGGCGCACAGACAAAGCTCACCACCGACGGCAGGCCAGTTTCGCGCGCGGCGCGTAGTGCGAGCACGGCTTCATCCGACGTCGGCATGGTTTCGATCAGGAGAAAATCGACCCCTGCCGCGGCCAGGTTACTGATCCGCTCGCGGTGCTCATCCACGGCAGCCGCTTCAGGAACTTCAAAGTTGGGCAGGTAGCAATCTTCGAGAGGCGCGATAGACCCAGCGACCAGCGCATCAGAGCGCTCCGCCTCGGCAATAGCCTCTCGAGCGAGCCGTATGGCGAGGGCGTCAAGCTCCGCCGCTCGTCCCGGTTCTATTCCGGCTTTCTCCAGGGTACGGGCGGTCGAGCGAAAGGTGTTGGTGGTCACCACATCCGCGCCCGCAAGAAGATTCTCAACGTGAATGCGCCGAACGAGGTCCGGCGCATCAATGAGCCCAATTGCCGACCAGAGCGGCAATGTAGTTCTGAGACCTCTCCGGTCAAGATCGCTGCCCATGGCAGCATCGAGCAAGAGCGGCGTCCCAGACATCAACCTCGAGACAATTCCAGTGCTCGTGGGCGAACGCATTATGCCGGCGCTGGCGCTCCCGCCAGGCCCGTCATGTAGACGACAATGGCGAGAAACGCCGCGGCAAGCGACCAGATGAGGAGTGCGACGCCACGAGTCTTCGCCGACAAGCGTTGTGCTGACGCATGTTGGAGGCCGATCGGAACGATCAAGAGCAACGCGAGGACATAGTGCATGGCGGAGTTCTGAAACCCGCTGCCCAGGAGCACGAATCCAACCAGATACTGAAGCAGCAGGATCACCGACGCGGCGATGGAGACGGTTCGGGTCATGCGATCGTTGCCGCCTGCCGCCTGGATGGCGGCCACGACGACCAGAACGATGAACGCGACCACGACCAAACCGCCGAGCATCGAATGAATGCCGACCAAACCCCCACCCATGTCGTCCTCCGTTTCACGTTTCCAAACGTTCCCGATCAGCCTCCGCGAGTCAATCGCGCGGCAATCTCGCGCCCGGCGCGGCGATGCTACGTTGCCCGTGTTGCGCGGTCAAGGCCGAATTCTGGCTCGACTTCCGCTGCTAAACTCGATCGGGCGATTCGGCTTGGCGCCGCCATGAGGTGTAGGGGAACCAGAGAATGTCAGGTAAATGGCGCCGCGCCATGTGGAACGCGACGGGACAAGCGCTTACCGCGCATGGCGTAATGCTGCTCGACACGTCGATCCTGGACGAGGGGAGCGCCGCCGCGGTCCTCGGCACGGTCGATGCGGTCCGGCTGGGTGAACCGCCCGACGTCGAGGGGGTGCTGGCGCTGATCGCCGCGTTCGATGAGCGGTTCGATAGCCAGTCATCCGTGAACATCTCGGGCGCCGGCAGGATTGGCCGCGCCCGCCACGATCTGGCCGCGACAACGCTTCGTCTGGCGCTGCGCGAACGCGCGCTCGATCTGGCCGAAGCGCAGACCGCCGCCCGAGGAGCCCTGATAGACCTGGCGGAAAGCCACGTCTTCACGCTGATGCCGGCCTGGGCGGGCAGCGTTGCCCTGCAACCAACGAACTTCGCGCATTTTCTCGGCAGCGTCATTGCCCCGCTCGGCAGAGCTGGCCGTCGACTCCGCGCGGCTATCGTTGACCTCGATCGGATGCCCATGGGCGCGGGCGCGCTGGCAGGTCCGGCATTGCCAATCGACCGGGAAGAAACGGCAGAACTGCTCGGGAGCGAAGGCCCGACCGAGAGCACATTCGACGCGCTCAGCGCCATCGACCATCTCGAAGAGCTCATGCAGGCCTCGGCGTCCGGGATTGTGCCCTTGCGCCGCTTGATCAGCGAGCTTCTCCTCTGGTTGAGAACCGAGCCGCAATCGTTGCGTCTCGCGGACGAACTGCTTGCCCCGCTCGATGCCGGTCTCCCCCACTACCGGCCTCCTCTGGCGCTCGAGCGCATCGTCGCCGACGCCAGAGCGATCGAGGAGCGGGCCGAGCTGGTTAGCCGCGGCGTCCGAGAGATCCCTCTCGGGTCCGCGATCGAGTTCACCGACCGCGCGGCGGAGCAGACCGCCCGCGCCCTCTCCCAGGCAACGCGCGTTTCGGCATCAGTCGCGGCGTTGGTCAGTGGCCCAATCGAGATCAACCGGGCCTGGCTGGCCAGGAATGCGGGGAGAGACCTGATGACGTCGGGAGAACTGGCCGACTTTCTGATGGCCGAGGAAGGTCTCGATCCTGGTTCGGCGCGAGACATCGCCGCGCTCACCACCCATCGTGCCCTGGAGGGCGGCCTCGAGGCGAGCGGCATTACGCCCGCGCTCATCGACTCGGCCGCCCTGCTGGTCATCGGGCGCGAACTTGGCATCGAAATTGAACGGCTGGGAGGGTTCCTCGCGCCGAGGCGGTTCATCGAAAAGCGCGCCATGACTGGCGGTCCGGCCGCGCCCGCGGTACGCGAGTATCTGGAAATCGAGAAGGGGCGCCTGCGCGACGATCTCCAGTGGATTGAGGAAACCCGTCGCCGAATCGCCCTGGCAGAGGAAAACCTCTCAATCCGATATCACGAAATCATCGCTGCCGCGTCGTTGTAACTGGTCGGCCGCGGGTGGTGAGGCGCACCACGCCACTGAACTCAACCGACCAGTGTGATTTCTCGATTTGCATGGCCGGGCGAGTACACTACATGGCCCTGCACGATTTCCCGCAATCGCTAACGCGCGGGGCAAGGAGGCTCGTATTCCACGCTCGCCACGTTCTACCAATCCGCCTGCCGAGCACGCATTGCTGATCTCCGTCGAACGTCCTGGTCAACCATGGGCCGCAAGTGATTCCCTCGAAGAGCTTGCCAGCCTGGCAGAAACCGTTGACGTTGAAGTCGTCGGTTCGGTAACGCAGAAGCTCGCCCATCCGCTTGCCGGCACCTACGTTGGCACGGGCAAGCTCGACGAGATCAGAAATCGGCGCGCCGATACCGCATACGATGTCGTCATGGTCGATGGGGATCTGACACCAGCCCAGCAGCGCAATCTTGAGAAGGCGCTTGATGTCAAGGTTATCGACCGCACGGCGCTCATCCTCGATGTCTTCGCCCGTCGCGCCGCCACACACGAGGGGAGGCTTCAGGTCGAGCTGGCGCAGCTTGAGTACCGCCTCCCGCGCTTGACCGGCCTCTGGACACACCTTTCCCGTCAGGGTGTCGGCGGCGTCGGCCTGAGAGGACCAGGCGAAACCCAGCTCGAAAGCGACCGCCGCGAGTTGGGCAAGCGCATTGTGCACATCAAGCGGGAGCTCAGCGAGGTCCACACGCACCGGCAGCTCTACCGCGACCGCAGGCGGGCCACGCCAATTCCCGTTGTCGCGCTGGTTGGCTATACCAACGCGGGAAAAAGCACCCTGCTCAACGCATTGACGGGTTCAAGCGTGATGGCCGAGGACAAGCTCTTTGCCACACTCGATCCAACTACCCGCCGCCGCAACCTGCCGAGCGGCCGCGAAGTTCTGGTGACCGATACCGTCGGATTCATCAACAACCTTCCCACCCTCCTCATCGCGGCATTTCGGGCCACGCTGGAGGAGATCAACGAAGCGACTGTCCTGATTCACGTCGTTGACATCACGCATCCGAACGCGCCAGAACAAATGCAAACCGTCCTCGACGTTCTCGAGGAGCTAGGCGTGGACGACAAGCCGATCGTGACCGCGCTGAACAAGGTCGATCGGGTGGCGCCGGTTGACATCATGGACGTTTCGGTAGCGGACTTGCTTCCGCGCCTTGGTCCAGCCGCGGAATTGGCGGTCAATCCGGTCGCCATTTCCGCCCAGAATCGGTTCGGTTTTGAAGCACTCATGGCGAGCGTCGAATCGGCACTGGAGGATGACGCCGGGTTCGTACCCATCACCCTATCTGTACCGTTTTCCCAATCGAGCCTCATCGACCAACTGCACAAACTGGGCAGAGTTGAAGCGACGACATTCAGCGAATCCGGGGCAACAGTCCAGGGGTACTTGCCTTCGCGCGAGTTGGGCCGTTTTGCCCCGCACATCACCGTGCGAGACGAATGTCCGGAAAGCGCACAGGTAAGACATGATTCCGCTTCAATGATGCCGTCCATCGTCAGCAGCGTTCAGGGGTAGTCGAGCGGCATGGCCCTGATCGAACTCGATGCTGGTGAAATTCACGCCAAGATCGTTTACTTTGGCCCGGAGATGAGCGGCAAAACAACATCGCTGCGCGCTATTGCGGAGGGCGTGCCGGCGGACGCACGTGGCAACCTGCGGTCGATAGCCTCTGAATCGGCGCGCACGATCTTCTCCGACTCCTTGCCGATCGACCTCGGTAAGCGGCTCGGGTTCCAGCTTCACTGGCATCTCTATACGGTCCCGGGCCAACCTCGCTCGCGCGCCGCCAGATCGGCGGTGCTGCACGGCGTCGACGGCATCGTCTTTGTGGCCGATGCAGCACCGGTGCGCATGGCAGAAAACCTGGATTCGCTCAGCGAGCTCGCCGAGTTGCTCGGCGAACAGGACAAGATCATCTCGACCGTGCCATTCGTCCTGGAGTGCAACAAGTCCGACCTGCCGGACTCGCTGCCAGCCGCGCAAATCGCCAACTCACTTGGCCTCCCAACCTCGATTGCCTTCGCAACATCGGCGTTGCGAGGTGTCGGTGTGTTCGAAGCCTTGCAGGCGGTCAGCAAGCAGGTAGCCGCCGCCCTGTAATTCCCGCGCGTATCCGGCGTCGTTCCCTCGCGTTCATGTTCGCCGGTCAAATACCTGGATGTGAGATATGAAGCAGATGCCTCGCCTCGGCGACGCCCGACCACCGTCAATGATCCCCGGGACCCCCTTGACAGCGATCGACCATCGCGGCGTTTCAGCCGGGAGAATCGTCGCGGCACTCGCGCAGAATCCTGACGTTCGCCAGTTTCTGACTGAAAACCCTCATCTGAAATTGAGCGACGTCAAGGCAGCGCTTGCCCTGGGCTCTTCCGCTCTCCTGGAAGCAGTGGCAGGCGGCGCGAAGCAGAGCGCCGATGCCGTCGTCAGTGTCCGCGGCCCCGGTCTGCCTGAGCCAGACGGGCCGATGCATCAGATCAGCGTGTTTCGCTCGATCATCGCGCCGTTAAAGCCAGGCACGCTGCTCGATCTCGGTGCCGAGAAGCGCGGCTTTCCGCTCACGGCAGCGCATCTTGGCTGGCAGGTGACATCCGTCAGCACCGGCACGGACGCTCAATCAACCCCGGAAGACGAAGATGACCGAGCGCCTGACCGCCTTGAAGAACGAGTCTCCTGGGTTGAGGCAGGAGTGGATGATTTCCCCTTTGAGCGGGGCGAATACGATCTGATCGTCATTCACGGGCTGCTTCACCATCTGGAATTCAACGCTCAGGCCGCGCTCCTCCGTCGCTGCGCCGGGACACCGCTGCTGATCAACGCGAAAGTTGCCGGCTCAAATGCCGACCGGGTTGGCCGATACGAAGGCATGATCGTCCGCGATCAGTTCATTTCACTGGACGACATCGGTCGCATTGCACCCGAGCAGCCGTTGAGCGATAACGCGGACGAGCAGGCCGGCTTCTTGCTGACGGAGGATTCGCTGATTCAATTGGCGCGCGATAGCGGCTACCCCATCGTCCTCGTGACCCGGCCTCCCCATCGCCGCGACAACACGTTCTATTTCTGCCTGCCCAAGAACTGGGAAGCGGCGAGCGAAGGAAAGAGGCGCGCCAAACGCCTTCAGCGCCGTGACGGAGTCGAACGAATGGCCAGAGTTGCTTCATGAACTTGAGCGCCTCTGTGCCGCTCGCCCCCAGGACATGCAGTCAGACGATGATGCTCTCGCTCGCTTCGAATGACACTGTTTCGCGAGTGTTTTGAAAGTTCGGCGCGTCGGCCAGTGCCGACGCGAACTCGCTGCTTTCCATCGCGGCTTCAAAGGCCGCGTCGTCCGCGAACGAAAGGATCGCGACCCCTTCGTATGGGCTCTCCCCCTGGCCAGGAAGCGCGGGATAGCATCGATAGCCGACGACGCCCTTCACCTTCGCCGTCAGCGGGGTGTGATCATTGAGCCAGTAGTGAGCAAACTCCTCCTGACTCATGTCGGGGCGCTTCTTCACCAGGAAAACGACGTGTCGCACGGCCGTTCCTCCTCTTCGAGTCACTGCTCGCCTTGCTCCTTCAGCTCGCGATGTCCGGTCAGCCAACGAGGATCAAGGTACTCGGGCTCGGGGTGCCGATAGAACCCCTGCCCCGACTTCTCACCAAGTTCGCCCGTGGCCACCTTGCCATGCAAGATCGCGGACGGCCTGTCCGTGGGATCGCTGGTCACGCTCTGGTACGATGTCTCGATATCAGCGACCACATCAAGGCCGACCATGTCCATCACGCCAAACGGCCCAAACGGCGTGCCAAAGAAGAGCATCCACAGTCGATCAACATCAGCGGGGTCGGCATGCCCTTCGTCGACAACGCGCAGCGACTCTCGCTTCACCGCTCGCCAGACCCGATTAAGGATGAAGCCTTTGCTGTCGCCCCGAACGACGGCGGTCACGAGTCCCAGCGATGCGCCGAACCGTCGGGTGGCATCCAGAACGTCCGGCCGCGTTTGGCCGCAGCTCATCAGCTCCAGCATGGGCCTGCTCCAGATCGGGGCAAAGAAGTGGGTGTTGAGAAACCGGCCTGGGTCCTCAACCGCGGAGGCAATCTGGCTCGATGGAATCGACGACGAATTCGTGGCGAGAATTGCCTCAGGCGCCAGGCGCGATAGCTCAGCGAAGAGGGTCCGCTTGGTTTCGAGGTCTTCGCGTACCGCCTCGATGACGATGTCCGCGCCATGTACGGCACGAGCAACGCTCGAGGCGATAGAGACGCGATCCATCATTGCGCCGAGGTTCTCGGGCGGTTCAATGTGAAACTGGTGATGCGCATACCGGGGCAGGGATGGGAGCGTTCGCGTCTCCTCCAGAATGCGGCCCGTCGCGGCCGCAAGCATTTCGCCGCTGGCATCCCACAGGGTCACGGGCCTGCCGCTGGCGGCAATCAACGCGGCGATCTGCCGCCCCATCGTGCCCACGCCGATCACCGCCGCGCGCTCAACCACCTGTTCGTTGCTGGATCCGTCAGTTGAATTCATCGTTCCCCACTTTTCCATGGTTGACCGTTTGTCGTGAACGTAGTCTGCCATGACCTTGTGACCGCCCGGAGGCGCGCTTTCGTGATTCACGAGAGTGAATGGTGCTAATCTCGGCGTGTGAAGAATCGCATCGTCCCGGTCATCTCGACCACCAACCTGGTCAAGCGATACGGCAAGACCACTGCCGTCGATGGCATCGGCCTTCAGGTTGCGCCCGGCGTCATAATCGGCGGTGCGGCAGGTCACGATCACGCGGGCAGGAGCGTTATCGCTGTGCAGCCAGTCGCGCAGCGCCCCGGCTTTGTAGGGGTGCAGCATGTCCAGACCATGCAGAAACAGCGCGACTTCGCCTCTGGAGAT
>CAYSXO010000031.1:0-5796 GCA_964434995.1 uncultured Sphaerobacteraceae bacterium | reverse complement strand
GACGCGCTCTACGCGGACATGACTGGCGCCGCGCTCCTCGACTACATGGCGTCCCTTTCGGGCGCACGGCCTCTCCTCAGACAACGCCTGCTCGACGCGCTGGAGCTGGGCCAGGACGCCCTTTGCCGCAACCTCCGCGCCTACTCCAAAGGGATGAAACAGAAACTCGCGCTAACCGCGGCGATGCAGTCCGCTCCCTCGCTGCTCATCCTCGACGAACCGACGGATGGTCTCGATCCCCTGATTCAGCGGTCGTTCGAGGAAGTTCTGGCAGAGACTCGCGAACGGGGAGCCACGATCTTCATGTCCTCGCACGACCTCGCTGAAGTGGAGCGGACGTGCACACACGTTGCGATTATTCGCAATGGACGTATCATCGCCGAGGAGTCGATAGACGCATTGCGCTCACGGCACCGGCGCATCGCCGAAGTCACGTTCAGCGCGCCGCCACCCCCGCGGATCATCCAGCTTCCCGGCATTGAGGTGCTTGCCCAGGACGGCAATCGGATCACCATCTCGATCGCCGGGGATCTCAATCCTTTTCTCGAGCTTCTTGCGCACCATGGTCGTATCGACGATCTGGTGATCAGCCGCCCAAGTCTGGAAGACATCTTTCTAGGCTTCTACGACACGACACCGAACGGTCGTGACGTGACATTCACGCGCCCGGCTCAGGATATCTCAGCCCTGGTCGCGAGGAGTCACGGTCAGTGACCGGATTCTGGCATCTGACGAGTCGCGTACTTCGAAACGGCCTTCCCAGCCTTATCGCGCTCCTCGCTGGCATTGCCCTTTTCGACTTTGTGCAGCCGTTGGTCATTGCCTCATTCGGCGGGGCAACAGGCCTGGACGCAATCATGTCCCGCATTCCGCCCGCTCTTCAGGCCTTCGCCCGTGTCCGGCCCGAGTTCCTGGTCATGTCCGGGCTGATGGGTTATCTCTCACTCGGCTTCACGCATCCGCTCTACATCATCATGGCATCCGCGGCCATCGTCGGATTCGCCGCCCGATCGCTTGCCGGTGAGATGGATCGCGGGACGGTCCAGATTGCGCTCTCGCGGCCCATCGCGAGACCTGTCTTCTACGCATCGCGGGTCCTTGGCGCTTTGGTCATCACCATTCTCCTCGCCCTTACTGGCCCCGCGGCCATGACTGCTGGAGTGCTCGCCGCCCGGCCCGACGGCGAGTTTGAGTACCAGAATCTCTGGGCGGTGATCGCGACCGGGTTCGCGCTTTTCTGGGCGATCGCGGGATTGACGCTCCTTGGCAGCGCTGCCGCCAGCGCGGCAGGTCGCGTTGTTGGCTGGCTTCTGGGCATCCTGGTCGCGGCATACTTCATCGACTACTTCGCGGAAATCTGGCGGCTTCTCAAACCGCTGACGTTCCTCTCCCTGTTTGAGTACTACGACCCAACCCTGGCATTGGTCAGTGGCCAGATCGACGTGCGAAATGTTGCCATTTTGCTTGCTATCGGGACCTTGACAACATGGGCGGGTCTCGTGGTCTTTACCCGGCGCGATCTTCCAGCCTGAGGAAGCAATGACGAACACCGCCATCTTTGATGTCAATGAAACTCTGCTCGAGTTGCGGGCGCTCGATCCGCTTTTCCTGGCCTGGTTCGGAAGCACGGTCCCCAGGAGTGAGTGGTTCCAGCAGACCCTCCACCTGGCGATGACCTTGTCCGCAACGCGCGCGTATCACCCGTTCGGTGACGTGGGCAGCGCCGCGCTGGCCACCATCGCCAGCCGCCACGCCGCAACCCTACCCCGGGACGCGACGATGCATCTCGGGAGGGAGTTGCGCCGCCTCCCTCCTCATGACGATGTCCTGCCAGCCTTGCGGCGCTTGAGGGATGCCGGATTTCGTACGGCCGCCCTGTCGAACAACGCACGCTCTCTCTTGCGGGAACAACTTCACAACGCCGGCATTTCCGAGTGGATCGACGAAATCATGTCGGTTGACGAAGCGGGCGCACTCAAACCATCGCCCGAGGTCTACCAGTTCGCCCTGGGCCGCATGGCCTCTCCGGCAGAGACAACGTGGATGGTCGCCGCCCACGGTTGGGATATCGCGGGAGCCACGCGGGTGGGCCTGCGCGGCGCGTTCGTCGCTCGCCCGGGCCAGTCGCCGGACCCGTTCGCTCCACCCGAAATCAGCGGCAGCGACCTGAACGAGGTCGTGGAAGCCATCATTGCGGCATCGCGCGCTGGCTCAAAAAGTACTGTCGTCAAGTCGTCATGAAGGGCGGCTGACGACGCCCTTCACTTTGGATCCTCGCCGATGTTGGGCTGGACTACAAGTCGAACCCTGGGCGCGTGATCGCGCCATCGTTCGCCTGCGCCACCAGGGCCGCATACTTGGCAAGCACGCCCTGCGTGTAGGTCCGCGGCTTTGGCGCCCAGTTCGCCAACCGCTTTGCGATCTCCGCATCCGAAAGATCGACGTCAAGCCGGCGAGCCGCCGTGTCGATGATGATCGTGTCGCCTTCCTGTACAGCGGCCAACGGCCCACCGATTCCTGCTTCGGGAGCAACATGCCCGATCATCAAGCCCTTGGTTGCTCCACTGAAGCGGCCGTCCGTGACCAGCGCGACCGAATCGCCAAGGCCCTGCCCGACAATCGACGCGGTAACGCCCAGCATTTCCTGCATTCCCGGTCCGCCAACCGGGCCCTCGTAGCGAATCACAACCACGTCGCCAGGGTTGATTTGCTGATCGAGCACGGCGTGATGGGCTGCTGGCTCGGAATCGTAGACGCGCGCGGGGCCAGTATGCTGCTCCCGCTCATATCCGAAGAGCTTCACTACCGCCCCGTTCGGCGCGATGTTCCCCTTCAGAATGACCAGGCCACCAGTCTCCTTGATTGGCTTGTCAACCGGATGCACGACATCCTGGCCGGGCGTCTCCTTGGCGTCCGCCGCTGCTTCGGCGAAGGTCTTCCCGGTCACGGTGATGGCGTCGTTGTGCACCAGCCCGGCATCGACCATCCGCTTCGCAACGACAGGCGTTCCGCCAGCGAGATCGAGGTCGAACGCCGCGTACTTTCCGCCTGGCATCAGATCGCAGAAGAGGGGCGTGCGACGCGAGATCTGGTCGAAGTCATCAATCGTCAGCGGGATGCCCGCCTCACGCGCCAGGGCAAGCAGATGGAGAACGCTGTTCGTCGAGCCTCCACTGGCGGCCACGCCAGCGATGGCATTCTCAAAGGCCTGTCGGGTAAGGATCTCGCTCGGCAGGAGGCCCCGCTGAAGCACGTCCATGATCAGTTCGCCGACTTCCTTACCGACGGCCATCTTGCGGGAGTCAATCGCGGGAGGCGATGCCGAGCCCATGGGAGAGAGCCCAATGAACTCCATGGCCATGGCCATTGTGTTCGCCGTGTACTGGCCGCCACAGGCTCCCGCGCCAGGGCAGGCGACATTCTCGAGCTCGATCAGCTCTTGGTCACTCATCTTGCCGGCAGAGTTCGCCCCGATGGCCTCATAAACGGAGCGAATCGTCACTTCCTTGCCGTGGAAGTGTCCTGGCATGATCGAGCCGCCATACAGAAGGAGCGAGGGCACGTTCAGCCGCGTCAGCGCCATAGCCAGACCCGGCAGCGTCTTGTCGCACGCCCCAATACCCACGATGGCGTCGAACATGTGGCCGCGTGCAACAAGTTCGACCGAATCCGCGATGACCTCGCGTGACACGAGCGACGCTTTCATGCCCTCGGTGCCCATGGTGACGCCGTCGGAAATGGAGATGGTGTTCAGCTCCTGCGGCGTCCCTCCCGCCGCGCGGATTCCATCCTTCACATGCTGGGCCAGCTCGCGCTGATTGAGGTTGCAGGGCATGGTCTCGATCCAGCAGTGAGCAACACCGATGATCGGGCGCTTCAGGTCTTCATCGTCAAAACCCGTGCCCTTCAGCATCGCGCGGGCCCCCGCCCGGTCGTTGCCGTCGAGAATCACCCGGCTTTTGTGCCGGACGTCGAAATCCGCGGCCTGACGTGTCCCTTGCCGATCCGTCGTCGCGCTCACCTTCACCCTCTCCCCTATCAACAATCGTGCCCGCGCGGCACGCGGCGTCGTCGCCCTTTGGCGTCGCCTATCCGCCATATCCGGCCCACATGGGCCAGAGTTTCACTGTCACCGGCAATTTTCGCAAGTCAGTCCGGGAACCGCGTCATGAACGGCGCCTGGCCTCCGCGTCGGCGGCCTCTCGAACCGTGGGCGCGAGCCCGAGATCGGCAATAGCCTGAGCGCTCTCGATCCGGGATTGGGTCGCTTCGTCACGAAGTGCCCCGGCATCGCCAACATCTGCCCGGAAGATCAGATCCTCTTCGGTTCGAGCCTGTGCCTCTATTCCGGCCATCTTGACCTGATCGACACGCCGCTCGACACCCTGGCGAAACTCGTCGCCACTCTGTGGGGCCGTCAGGAACGCAATCGCCGCGCCCACTCCGGCTCCAAGCGCCCCGCCGACGAGAAACGATCCAATTCTGCCTAGCATGCCTATCAGGCTCCCTTAGCCCCGGCCGAGAATTCGGCGCGCGATGGCGCCAAGAAGGAAAACGACGATGCCCGCCGCCGCTCCAAATGCGGCCGCGCCTGGGAGATCGACAAGAGGGCGAACGGCATTGCACCCCGGCCCGGCGAGAATCGCGATCCTGGCATCGCCCTCGACCATCACGTCATCGGCCTTGAGAAGAAAGACGTTGCCCCGGACAATTCTCGCCTCGTTCGCGGCAGCGGCCAGCACCGTCGAGTTCTGATAAACAGCCTTGTCGCTTTTCACGGCTAGAATGCCCGAACGGTCAATCTGCGCCGAACGTGCTTCAACTGTCCGCGCGCCGGAATTTGTCATCACCAGGCGTTCGGCGCTGATCGACTCCGCGCCTGAACGCTCCATGGTGACATTGTCCGCGCGCACGCTACCGGCTTCGGCGCGCAGAATCTCTGTTGCCTTGGTTGGCCGATGTTCGGGTCCAGTTGGGACGATGACCTCAGCGTCGGGACCGGCACCCTGGGGCGTCGCGGTATCAGAGCTCATCACAACGTTCGCTTCTCCCTGTCCGTCCGGTCCCTGACCGGACCTGCCATCGACAGGCGAGTGTAGCATCGGGGTCACCGGCTGCCGCGTGCTCAAGCATCACGCCCGACATCCATCGAACGCACCAGCAGAACGGTCAGGACCAGGATGACCGCGAGCAGCAGGAACGATGCGGCCGCCGACCGGCCCATGTCGAGCGAAGTGAACGCATTCTTCCAGATCGAGTACGAGATTGTCTCGGTCGAGCTTCCGGGCCCGCCGCGCGTCAGGATGTAGATCAGATCGTACGTCTTCATCGCGGCGATGACGCGAATGAGGACGGCGACCAGCAGTACTGGCGTTAGCAGCGGCAGCGTCACGGTCCAGAACGTCTGCCAGGCATTGGCGCCATCGACCGCGGCGGCCTCGATTGGATCGCGCGGCAGCGCCGTCAGTCCGGCCAGGAGAATGACAATCATCAGCGATGTTTCATGCCAGACATCCACGCCAATAACAGTGGCCATCGCCGTGCTTGGTCCCGAAAGCCACTCTTGCTTCGGGAATCCAAAGAGATTCAACACCCAACTGACAGCGCCAAGGTCGGGATGCAGCAAGAGCCGCCAGATCAGACCAACCGCAATCGGGCTAACCAGGAGCGGAATGAGCAGAATCGCCAGATAGATGTTGCGAAAGCGCAGGCCGCGTGTATTGAGCAGCAACGATAGCCCGAGCGCGACGATCACCTCCAGCACCACGACACTGACTGAGAGGACCACCGTATTGC
>CAYSXO010000030.1:0-24342 GCA_964434995.1 uncultured Sphaerobacteraceae bacterium | reverse complement strand
CCCCGCAAGGGGGCTACAAACTCACACTCCTACACCACGTCCGGGGACACGACCGGAGATTGACGTCGCTTGGTACCAACCGGGCCCGCCGTGCGGGTTTACGTTTTTGCAAGTTGCCAGAATTGCCCAATAGATTGAGACCGACGGTCATCGTGGGTTGATCACCGTGTCGAAGCCCGCGCGAAAATTTCCTTCGCGGCGGTAGTCCTACGAGCCTTTTCTTCCGGTGGATGACTATGGGTACGCCGCGACAGGTGCATTTGTGCGCTGGCGGTATGGCAGATTCGGCGCGTCGGGTCCTTCGATCGGCTACAAATCGTGCCAAGCTTGACCCAACCCCCTTGTTCGATGAATGCGGCTCATATATAAATGAACAATTGTTAAAATAATAGTTAGATGCGATGCAACATGACCGCGCGTCTCCCGCCGCTGAACCCGCAGCCAAGCCACGTTGGCAGAGGCGAAGCGCGGCAAGACCGTTCGAGATCACGCGCGCCGCGCTTGAAGTGTTCGCCCAAAAGGGCTTCGCCGCCACCCGTATGGAGGACATCGCGCGCCGAGCAGGTGTGAGCGCGGGCACGATCTATCTCTACTTCAACAGCAAGGAGGAGGTCCTCAAAGCCGCCGTCCGGGAATCCCTGGTCAACATGCTGGGCCGGACCGAGGACGCCGTGGCCAATTCGGAACACGGAAGCGGCGACGATCAATTGCGGGAAACGCTCTGCAGCTGGTTCCGCTCCCTGGAGGGCCAGCCCGCCGCGGTCCTCCCCAAACTCATGGTCGCCGAGGTCGGCAACTTCCCGGAACTCGCCCGCTTCTATCTGGACGAGGTGGTCAACCGTGCCCGCAACGACCTGGGGGCGATCCTTGACCGCGGCGCCGCCGCGGGAGACCTGCGCCGGATCGATCCGCGTTACGGCATACCCGTGATCGTCGCTCCCCTTGTCTGGTTTTTCCTCTGGCAGAGTTCCATGGGCGCTTTCGACGCCCAGCCAATCGAGCCGGAGGCCTATCTGCAGGCCTTTGTCGATCTGTTGCTCGATGGCCTGCGTCCGCGCAGCGAACCGCCTGACTGAGGCGCAGCGTGCGTGGCACACAAGCATCCGAGTTGGCGTGGCGCCGGTACGCGCCACATATTCACGACCCGTCGTCGTGGTGGCACGGCGACACTTTGCGTTCGGCGGAGCTGGCGACAGCCGGACACGCGGCTCCGGCTCGGGTCAAATTCGTCATTCCTTTGGAGGCTGACATGTCAAGAAAGATCAGCAGGAGCACCGAGACTCAACAGCAGGAAGCGCAAGCCACCGCCGCCGCATCGCCAGTGGAGCGCGACCAGATGGTTGCCATTGCCGCCTATTTCCTGGCGGAGCGGCGCGGGTTCTCGATGGGGATGGAGCTGGAGGACTGGTTCCAGGCCGAGAAGGAGATCGACGCGCGCTTGGCGGCATTGGCGGCGGGAGTTGAGCGGGCCGATTGACACATCGAAAGGGCAACGACACCCGCCAGCGCGTCGTCGGGGCAATCGGTTTGAGCCGAGGCGCCTGATGCGCGCCGGATGCGGTGCGGCCGGAACAAGAAGAAAATGACCAAAAAACGGATCATCGCCGGTGTCGGTTTGGCGTTCGCGATCACCATTATCAGCGTGATCGCCTGGCAGATATTCCGTCCGCAGCCGCCCGCCGACCTGCTCTCTGCCAGCGGGCGAATCGAGGGTCGCATCACCGTGGTGACACCGCGCACGACCGGTACCGTCGTACAAATTCGCGTGGACGAGGGCAACCTCGTTGTGGCCGGGGATCTATTGGCGATCCTCGACGATCCTGCGATCCAGTCCCGGGTGGAAGCAGCGGAGCAGAGCCGAAAGGGACTTGCGCTCCGGCTGGAGGCCGCCGATCGCAACCTGGACATGACCCGTGCGCAGATCGCCCTACAGGAAGATCAAGCCGAGGCCGGATTGCGCCAGGCAGCCGCCCAGGTGGAGCGGGTCCGCGCGAGTGCCACTCAGGCCGCCAAGGACGCCGACCGGGCGCGCGACCTCGCTGCCCAGAAGTTCTTCTCCGAGCAGGCGGCCGAAGCCGCCGCCCTGAAGGCGATCGCCGAGCGCAACGCGGTCCTGGAAAGCGAAGCATTGATGGACCGTGCTCGCAAGCAGTTGGAGCTGTCGCGCCTCGGCCGCCAGCAACTCGACGTCCTGCGTGCGGAGCGCGACGCGCTCGCCCGGCAAGTGGCCCAGGCGGATGCCGTGATCGACGAGCAGCGTGGCTACGTCAAGGACTTTAGGATCGTGAGCCCACTTCGCGGTGTGGTGCTTACCCGCAACGTCGAGCTTGGCGAGCGAGTCAACCCGGGCACACCGCTGTTTACCCTGGTCGATCTCGATGAGCTTTACCTCAAGATCTACATCCCCGAGCCCGACATCGGCAAGGTGGCACTGGGACAGGAGGCGCGCATCTATGTCAACGCCTACCCGGATCGCGCGTTCGCAGCCCGCGTCTCCAAAGTGGCCAGCCAGGCCGAGTTCACCCCGAAGAACGTGGAAACCAGAGAGGAGCGGGTCAAGCTGGTATTCGCTGTAGAGCTGGCGGTGACCGAGAACCCAGGCGGGGTGCTGAAGCCGGGCATGCCGGCGGACGGTGTGGTCAGGCTCGCTCCGAATGCTGCCTGGGTTCGTCCTTGATGGGTTTGCGCGAGCCGCGAGCCGGCACCGGGCCGACCCTCGCCCGGGGCCTCCCCTGCTCGGCCGGACTTCGAACCGGTGTGCCGCGAGACGGCATCGCGACCCAGTGACAAATGGAGCGCGCAGATGAAGGTCGAGGAAACGGCCTTCGGCAACGACGCTGTCATCCGCGTTCAGGATCTGGCGAAGCGCTACCGGCGCGGTCGGATTGAGGCGGTGAAGGGCGTCTCCTTCGAGGTGCACAAAGGCCAGGTGCTTGGTCTGGTCGGCCCGGACGGGGCGGGCAAGACCAGCATCCTCCAGATCTTGGCCGGAGTGCTGTCCAGCGACGGCGGCGGCGCTTGGGTGGCCGGCATCGACGTGCGGTCGCGGCCCGAGCCGGTCAAGGAGATCATCGGCTACATGCCGCAGGGCATCGGCCTCAACCTCTACGACACGCTCACCGTGAAGGAGAACATCGATTTCTTCCGCGACCTGCGGCAGGTGCCCGAAGCGCACTTTCGGGAGAACCGGGACCGCCTGCTGGAAATGACGCGGCTCGCCCCCTTCCTCGACCGCCCCGCGGGCAAGCTATCGGGCGGCATGCGCCAGAAGCTGGCATTGATCTGCACGCTGATCCACCTGCCGCAGATCCTGCTCCTCGACGAGCCCACGACCGGGGTGGACCCCCTCTCCCGGCGCGACTTCTGGACCATTATCCACGACCTGGTCACCCGGCGGGGCATCACCGTGCTGCTCACCACCGCCTACATGGACGAGGCCGAACGCTGCCGTCGCGTCGCGCTGATGCACGAGGGCCGCATCATCGCTGCGGGCGCGCCGGAAGGTCTCACGAGCGCGCTCGCGGGACGGCTGCACACCGTGGAATGCACCGATCCACCGCGCGTGCTGGCGACGCTCTCCGGCCGTCCGGAAGTGGAATCCGCCGCCGCCTTCGGGCGCACGCTGCACGTTCTGCTGCGGGAGGGCGGCGGTGACTTGGCGGCGCTGCTCGTCGCGGGAGGGATCCCCGATGCTCGGGTCGGGCCTGCGGTACCCAGCCTGGAAGATGTCTTCGTGCAACACCTGGCTTCGCACCCCGCTTCCGTGCCTCGCGTGACGCTCACGCAACGACGCGCGGACGAGGACGGGCCCGCCATCGCCACGGTGGGGCTCGCTTGCCGCTTCGATCACTTCACCGCGGTCGATGCGGTCGATCTCACGATCCAGCGCGGCGAGATCTTCGGCCTGCTGGGACCGAATGGCGCGGGCAAGACCACCCTCATCCGCATGCTTTGCGGCCTGCAGCGCTCGACCGGCGGCAGCGCGAGGGTCGCCGGCCTCGACGTAGCCCGCGACAAACGGGCGCTCAAGGGCCGCATCGGCTACATGTCGCAGCGCTTTTCCCTTTACCGGGACCTGAAGGTCTCGCAGAACCTGGGTCTCTACGGTGGCCTTTACGGACTTTCCAACGACCGGCAGCGAAAACGGTCGCGCGACCTGCTGGAACGACTGGGCCTCGCTGCCGATGCCGAGCGCCAGACGCAGGCGCTGCCACTGGGGCTGCGGCAGCGGCTATCGCTCGCCTGTGCCCTGCTGCATGAACCCGACGTGCTGTTCCTGGACGAACCCACGTCAGGGGTCGATCCCCTGATGCGCCGACAATTCTGGGACCTGGTGCATGGCTTGGCGGAGGACGGCGTCACCGTGCTGGTCTCCACCCATTACATGGACGAGGCGGAGCATTGCCATCGCCTGGGCCTCATGCAGCAGGGCCGCCTGATCGCCGCCGAAAGCCCTGCCACGCTCAAGCGCGAGGCCGAGCGGCGCGCCGGGCCGCTCGCGTCCGTCTTCGCGCGCGACTTCGCGCAAGCCTTCCAGCGGCTGCATGCCGCCTTCCCCCGTGCGATGCTCTACGGCCGGCGCATCCAATGGCAGAGCACGACGCCGGAGGCCGACCTCGACCGCGCCCGGCAGCTACTCGGCGAGGCCGGCATCGAGGCGGAGTTCGGGCAGGAACCGCTCACCATGGAGGAGACCTTCGTAAGTTTTCTGGAGGCCGACCGTGCTTGAGCGCGTGGCCGCGATCGCGCGCAAGGAAGGCCGTGAGCTGCTTCGCGACCCGGTCTATCTGGGGCTCAGCTTCGCCATCCCGATGTTGATGATCGTGCTCTTCGGCTTCGGGCTCTCCCTCGACGTGAAGAACCTTCCGCTGGTGTTCGTCGACCGCGACAAGACCCCCATGAGCCGGGAGTACATGGACGCCTTCTACCACTCGGAGTATTTCAATCTGCGCGGGGTCACCGACGATCCCCGTGAGGAGGAGCGCTGGCTGCGCTCCGGCCGGGCCCGGGTCATCATCGAACTCCCGCCCGGCTTTGGCCGTGATCTCGCCTCAGGGCAGCGGGCGGCAGTGGGGGTGACAGTGGACGGCTCGTTCCCCACCCGTGCCGCCATCATTGCCGGCTACGTGGCCGCCATCAACAACCTGTACAACTCGCAGTTGTTGGCCGGATACGCCGCCGGCAGCGGCGCCGTGCTGCCGGTCGCGATGGACATCTCGGTCTGGTACAACCCGTCGCTCGAAAGCAAGAACACGATCATTCCGGGCCTGCTGGTGCTCATCCTCATGCTGTTTCCAGCCCTCATGGGTGCGCTCCTGGTGGTGCGCGAGCGCGAGTCGGGCACCATCTTCAACCTGTACTGCTCTCCGGCCAAGCGTTGGGAGATCATCGCCGGCAAGGTGGCGCCTTATCTCGCGGTGGCCTACCTGGACTATCTGCTCATCTTCGTCATGAGCCTCACGGTATTCCAGGTGCGGTTTGTCGGCAGTGTGGTCGTCCTTTCGCTCGCGGCTCTGCTTTACTGCGTCTGCACCATCGGCATCGGATTGCTGATTTCCATCGTCACCCGCACCCAGCTCGCGGCCATGATCTTCACCTTTCTCGCGACGGTGACCCCTGCCTTCAACTATTCAGGATTTCTCACGCCAGTGGCGGCCATGGACGCCATCGGCCAGTTCATCGCCCGGTTCATCCCCGCCACCTACTTCATGGAACTGGTGCGCGGCAGCTTCATGAAGGGCCTGGGCTTTGCCTTCTACTGGCCCCAAATCGTGGCGCTCGCCGTCTATACCACTGCGGTCTACGCGTTGGCCTTGTTGCTGCTCAGGAAGAGGATCGGCTGATGTGGCAGCGGATCGGCGCAATGGTACGCAAGGAGTTCACGCAGATTTTTTCGGACGTGCCGATCCTGCTCATCATGCTGTGGGGCTTCACCGGCGCGGTCTTTATCGGTGGTCGCGCCATCAGCATGGATCTCCACAACTACCCGGTGGTAGTGCTCGACCTCTCGCAAAGCAACGAATCCAGAGAGCTTGTGCACCGCCTGCGCCCTCCCTATTTTCGGGTCGTCGTGCGCGCTGCCGGCGATGCAGATCTCGTGGGTGCGCTGGACAGCGCCCGGGCCAGCGTCGGCATCGTCATCCCCCCCGACTTCGCCCGCGCGGTGCAGGAAGGCCACGGCCGCTTCCAGGTGATCATGGACGGCACCCAGTCACAGATGGCGAGCCTCGCGGGTGCCCACATCGCCACGCTGGCGGCCGAGTACGGTGTGGAGCTGTTGGAGCGACGCGGCGGTCCGGCGGAGCGCACGTTCGGCCGGCTGCCACAGGTGGACGCGCGCATCCGCGTGGCCTACAACCCCAACATCACCTCGGCGTGGTTCTCCAGCCTCCTCGAAATGTTCAACATGATCACCATGCTGTCCATGCTGCTCACCGCTGCGGCCATGGTGCGCGAGAAGGAGCAAGGCACCCTCGACCAGCTGATGGTCAGCCCCTTGCGCCCGGCGGAACTCTTCGTCGCGAAGATTGCCCCGCCCATGGTCATGGTTCTAGGTTTTTCTTTGGTGAGCCTTTTCGGCATCGTGCAGGGCGTGTTTCACACCCCGTTGCGCGGCAGCGCGCTGCTCTTCTATGCCGTTTCGATGCTCTACGTATTCTCCGTGGCGAGCCTCGGGCTGGCGATCGCCGTGTTCGCGAGGAGCCTCGCGCAGGCGGCCATGATGTTGTTCCTGATCCTCTTCCCGATGCTGTTCCTCTCCGGTGCCACCACACCGCCGGAGAGCATGGCACCTTGGATGCGTTACGCGACGCTCGTCTCGCCCATGCGCTATTACATCGATTTCGGCTATCAGGTGCTGTTCAAGGGCAACGGTCTCGCCTATGTCTGGCCCGACATCGTGGGGATGATGGTCCTGGGGTCGGCAATGTTCGGATTCGCCGCCTGGCGCTTCCGCAAGCTCGTGACCTGAAGTCGGAACATGGGCCAATCGGGGCAAGTTGGCGACAAGCTTCCCTCAACGAGGTTGTCAATCCGCACCACCGCGGCGCCAAGATGATTCATCCGGTGTCCGATGGGTCTTGTGGCAAGCGAGCATCTCCGCGAAAACCAAGGCTGGTGCCCGGCAGGTGGTGATCACTCAACCGAAACGGAAGGCCGAGATGGTTGTTTCCATGGGGTGATCCGCAAAGATTCTTGCTCCCGGACCTCTATCGCCAGCCCCGGCCGCAACCATCAGCGGAATGAGATGCTCTTCGCGCGGATGGGCCAAGCGCGCCTCAGGCGCCAGCGCCCACGCGCCAAGCGCCTTCCGCCGGCTGTCTGCATCGATTTGGCCAATGGCCTCCCCAAGCCAGGCATCGAATGCGGCGGCTGCCGGTGCGAAGCGCGGATCGCCAAAGCCCCGCATGTTGTGATAGCTCATGCCACTGCCCACCACCAATACACCCTCCTGCCGCAACGGGGCGAGTGCGCGACCGGCTTCGATATGCAGAGCCGGATCCAGGCTTTGATGCAATGACAGCTGCACGACCGGAATGTCGGCATCGGGAAAGATGAGCTTGAAGGGAATGAATACACCGTGATCAAAGCCGCGCCGATCATCGGTACGGGCCGGTAACCCGGCCGCGCTCAACATCCCGACGATCCGGTCCGCCAAGACCGGACTGCCAGGTGCCGGGTACATCAGGCGGTAGGTGTGTTCGGGAAATCCGTAATAGTCGTAGAGCAGAGGCGGATTTGCAGCGCGGGTAACGGTAAAGGCGTTCTCTTCCCAATGGGCGGAGGCCACGACCACGGCAATGGGTCGGCTCGGCAGGGTAGCGGCAAGGCCACGCAGCCAGGCCGCCATGTGATGCCAGGTATCCGGTGGCCCCATCGTCCAGTCCATGAAGAAACAAGGCCCGCCACCGTGCGGAATGAATAGCGCGGGCTGGCGCGCCGCCGAGTGCGTGCAGGAATTCCGCGTGGCCATTGGTTGCGATCTCCAGTTTTCCGTTGGGCCTTTTCTTACCTGACGCAAGCACCGTTCTGGTACAACGGAGCGTCGGTGTTGCTGCGCCTTCGTTGGGCTACGCCAATCACAGGCTCGCGACCGATCCGCCGTCGACGCGATAGTTCGCGCCGGTGACGAACGAGGCCGCCGCCGAGGCGAGAAACACCACCACCGAGGCAACCTCGGCCGGATCGGCCGGACGATCGAGCACGATGTTCGGACGCAGCTCCTTCAGGAACGCAACCGTTGCCTGTTCCACACTCACGCCCCTGTCCCGTGCCTGCTCACGCAGCAGACCGTCGACATTCTCGGTGCGCGTCATGGCGGGCGAGACCGCGTTCACGAGGATGCCGTCCCGCGCATACGCCTTCGACAGGCTCTTGCTGAGATTGACGAGCGCGGCCTTCGCGGCATTGTAATGCGGCATGAATGGATCGGGCTGAATGCCGGACTCCGAGGCGATATTGACGATGCGCCCGAAGCGCTGGCGTTGCATCAGCGGCAGGACCAGCCGCGTCAAGCGCACCGCCGTCATCAGGTTGAGGTCGAGGATTTCGTTCCATTGCTCGTCGGAGACCTCGTGGAATGCGCCAAAGCTGCCTACGCCGCCGGCGTTGTTGATCAGCACGTGAACCGTGCCGAAGCGCTCCCGCGCGGCATCCACGACGCGCTCGGCCTGCGCGGCCTGCATGAGATCGGCGGCGACAGCGAGAACATCGGTTCCCTGCTTCGCCAGATCTCCGGCGACAGCATCGAGTGCCTCGCGCCCGCGTGCGCACAGCACCAGCCGGGCGCCTTCGGCGGCAAATGCCGTCGCGATGGCTTTGCCGATACCCCGGCTCGCACCGGAAATCAGAACTACCTTGTCTTCCAGTTCGAGTTCCATAGCTGTCTTCCCCGGATACACGGTTCACTCGTGCAACAAAACTCTGCGCAGCAAGAGGTTCGCCGCCAGCATCGACCACGCTCGAACTCAAAGAACGATCCGGCAGCTCGGCCAGCAGTCAGTGTTATTTTCCCGGCGATTTCGCCAAATGTTGCTGATCCACGATCCTCCGCGAGCCCGCGAGCTTTCCGGTGATCACCGGCACGTGCCGCCCTGGAAGTGGGCGAGGGCGAGTTCGTTGGACGACGACAATTGCTTTCCAATCAAACTCCGCGGCGTTGATCGTAGCTGAACGGGCCCGGGCCGAACGCGGCCAGCAACAGCAGTCCGCCGATGATCGCGAGGTTTTTGAGGAACATCACCATCTGCACCTGTTGCTCGGCCAGCGGATAGGCCCAAAAGTTGTGGAAGATCCATAGTGTCGGGATCGTGAACACGATGAGCGCGGCCGCCCCGAGCCGTGCCTTGTAGCCGGCGAGTACCGAAAGCCCGCCGCCCATTTCGAGCGCGATCGCCAGGGCGAGGAACACCGGCGCCGCCGGCATGCCGCGCGCGGCCATGTAGGCGGCAGTGTCGCCCCAGCCCGGGATCTTCATGAGACCACTCAAGAGAAAGATGAGGCTCAACAGGATGCGGCCGATGAGCGGGGCGTAGCGTTGAACAGCATTCATCTCAGGTGTCCTCGTTCATAGGGGTGGTTACGATTCTCGACCGCGCCTGCGGCGCCGGCGCGGTTCCACTGCCTCGTCCTGGTGCCCGAGGCGACGGCAGAACCGACGCAGCGTTTCTTGCTCGGCGGCACTGAGCACGCTCATCTCGCGTACGATGTGCGGCACGGTCTGTGGGAACAGCGCGCCGATGAGGCGGCGCCCCTCGCGAGCGAGGTGCACGGTCACCTTGCGCCGGTCGCCATCGCCGCGTTGGCGCGCGACCAGACCCCGCTTCTCCAGGTTGTCCACCACCAGCGTCACGTTGCCTCCGCTGCGCAGCAGCTTTTCGCCGAGCTCGCGCTGGCACAGGGGGCCGAGGTGGAGCAATGTCTCGAGCACCCCAAACTGGCTCCCGGTCAATCCTTTTGTGGCCAGCGCCCGACCCAAGCGGGCGACCACCGTCTCCGCAGCCCGCATCAGCGTGATAAACGCATTGAGCGCCCTGATCTCGGTTTTTGTACCACGGTGATGCGTGCCCATACTCGTTTAATATGAAATCATTTAACGTCAAACTACAACGGGCAAGCGTACTAGTGCAAGAAGCGTGTTCGGCGCTACCCGCCATCGAAGGCACCGCGCCGTGGCGCGGGCAATTTGGCGCAGTGGTCGGTGTCGCTGGGACAGCAATCCCGCTTCAGACGAACTCCGCAGGGACTGCGCCGTTAGGCCTCGCCGCGTGCCGGATAATGGTTCGCCGTCACAAAGGCGACGGCCCCGAGAATTTGGTCGAACGCTGGCCGCGCGAATGGCATCGAGTTGATCAACGAGCAGTACAGCGTCCCGTCAGGGTTCACCAGAAAGACGCCCGGCTCGGCGAATTCGGCGGGTTCGGTTTCCTCAATGGCGTGCGAGATGAAGAGTCCCCATTCGCGGGCGCGCTCGATCGCGAGTCCATATCCGATCGTAAGCCGGGTCAGGCCCCATTCGCTTTGGGTCTGCTCGGCGCGCGCGCGGCGGTCGGTACTGACGGCGATGACAAGCACACCGCGCTTGGCAAATTCATTGAGCTTGCCGTCGAGTTCATGGAGGTAGGCCTTGCAGATCGGGCAATGCAGCCCACGGTAGAACACGATCATCGTGAACTTCGGCGGTTTGTGGTCCGCGAGACGCCAGGTCAGCCCGGCGGTAGTCTGGACTTCGAGTGCGGGCACCGGCTGGCGCGGTACGAGACGATTCATCGAGCTACTCCTATGCAGTGGCAGGCATTCGACCGGATCTGCCCATCGGCGAGAGATCAGGCTCGTGGGACCCAATCCGTGCCGCGTGCCTCGCACGCGGGAGATGCGGGAGATGCCTTGGTCCATTGACGCTGATCGCCACCGCCGAGATTGGGTCAATCCGCCCCGGTTGCCCACAATCAGAGTTTCGTTCCGGATGGCTCGGGGCACGAAGTGCTTTCACTAAGTCGATCCATGGCCGCCCGGACCCTGCCCGGGAATTGCGCACGAGCTACCTTTGAGTGCCGTCCTCGGACTTGGTCGGACCGGGCTCCGGAGGGCTGGGCGCACCTCGCCGCTCGCGCTTTGCCCGCGGCGTTCGGGATGTTCTGACGTGTAGAGTCAAGCCCGTGACCAGCAGCGCCGCTGCGCACAGCATCGCCCAGAGCTGCTGACCGACTGAATCGTCTTCGATCATCGCGTACACCGAGGTAACCATGGCCGAGCCAATCAGGACCCCAGCGACGAGGCTCGTGTGTGATCCGAGTCGCGGGCGGGCCCTTTTTCGTCGCTGGATCGTGGATCTGTTCGTCGGCCGCATGGCGGATCAGCCGACTTCCGTCTGGGGAATTGGCGTTAACAAAGCCCGGTTGGCGCTGAGATAGGCGCGTAGGGCCTGCGGTGCCTTGCCGGTGAGCTTGGTCCGCACGTCACTGACGATGTCGACCTTGCCGATGCGCGTGTTGGCGTCCATGGCGACGAGCAGCTCCACTAGCAGCGTGACGCAAAACTGGACATTTCTCGGTTATCGACTACCTTGTGAACAAGGTCCGACGCCGAGAGAGAAACGCCATGCGTGGTCATCTGGATCCTCAAGCATCGATGTTTAAATAGCTACCACTCGCCGCAGCCGCGGGTACCTGCGACGCATCCGCTGCGGTCGATCAAGGGCTACGCCGACACGCCAGCAGCCTGTACCGCTTGCTGGCGCGCCGGATGCGCGGATACGCCGACGCCCAGGCGCGGCACATCTTCCGCGATCTCTTCGACATGCCGGCCACCGTCGACATCACCGCAACCGGCGTGCACGTGCACTTTCACCGCCGCGCACATCTGCCTATCATCATCGCTTCCGGGCTGTTGAACACGCCCGTCAACGTCCCTTGGTGGGACAACCTGCCGCTGACGATGACCGCATAGGTCCGAGGAAAACCACCCGCCACCTTAGGCAGATTCAGTGCCGTGGAAATCCAGGCTAGCGATGACATTGCCAAACGCCGGGAAAGGCTCGAAGCGTGTGCCCGCCGACTATCGTTGCCTGTACTGCTCGTGCGCGGTGGCCTGTCGGACGTGCTGACCGAAGACGGCGCGCAGGCATTTCTTCGGCTGTGCCCGCACAGCGAGTATGTCAGCGTAGAGGACGCCGCCCACATGGTCGCCGGCGACCGCAATGACGCTTTTGGCAGTTCGGTCGTCGAATTCCTGTCCCGCGTCGTCCCGGTCAGCGGTGAGCCACTTCACCCTTCCCATCGTTCGTCACCCCGCCATGCCGGGCCTCATGTCAACGATGTTCCGTGACCATTTTCGTGCGATCCGTCAGGGTCAGACCGATCCTATTTCGCCGCACTCGTTTGCGCCGGATCCCAGCCGCCGCCCAGCGCCGTTATCAGGTCGACGATGGAAGCGAGCAACGCCTGCCGGTTGCGAATGAGCAGCAGCTCGCTGACGTTGGTGCTGCGCTGCGTTTCCAGCACTTCGAGATAGCCGGAATACCCTGCCTCGTACCGCTTCGTCGCAAGGCGCAGTGCCTCCCGCGCGGAGTTGGCGCTGGCCTGCAGATCACCGTCCGTCGCCGCGAACTGGGCCACGTTGTTGAGCGCATCGGCGACCTCGCGAAACGAGGTCTGGATCGTCCGGTCGTACGTCGCGAGCGTCTGCTTGTATCGCGCGCGCTCGGCATCCGCCAGGGCAGCGAGCTTCCCGGCATCGAATATCGGGGCGGTGAGTCCGACACCGATGGCCCAAATGCGGCCCGGGCCGGTGAACAGCGACGCGAGCGCCGTACTTTCGCCGCCATAGTAACCAGTCAATGAAACGGCAGGAAACCGCTGCGCGACCGCCACGCCGACCAGCGCGTTCTGCGCGATCATATTTTGTTCGGCGACGCGCACGTCCGGGCGCCGCTCGAGCAAGGTCGACGGAAGGCCCGGCGGCGGCAGCGGGGGTTGCGGCAGCCGCGCAAAGTCGCCGGGGGGGATGACGAGGTCGAGCTTTCCGGTCAACACGCCGAGCAGGTGTTCTGCCAATGCGCGTTGGCGGACGAGTTCCTTCAACTGAGCGGAAGCGTCGGTGGTGGCGCCCTCCGCCTGGCGCAGGTCCAAGTCCGACGCGTAGCCGGCATCCACCCGGCGCTTGACCAGCGCAAGCCCATCGCTGCGGGTGGCGAGGGTGTTCCGCGTGGTCGCGATCTGCGCATCGAGCGAGCGCAGCGAGAAGTACGTCTGCGTCGTCAGGCTGGCCAGCGACAGCAGGACTACTTCCTTGGCGTAGCGCGAGCCCAGCGCCTGCGCGCTCGCGGCTTCGGCGCCGCGCCGCAATTTTCCCCAGAAATCGACCTCGAACGACGCGGAAAGAACGAGGCGAACATCGTTACGGACACTTGCGGTGCCGGCCGGGGGCGGTGACGCAACCGCGTTGCTCGAGCGAGAGCGCACGGCTGCGCCGTCCAGATCGATCTCGGGAAAGAATGCCGCATCCACCGCGCGAAGGATCGCGTTCGTCTCTTCGATCCTGGCGACGGCGAATTGCACATCGGTGTTGTTCGCGAGCGCGGTGCTCACGAGATCGTTCAATACAGGATCGTTGAACAATGTCCACCAGTCGGCGACCGCCGGGACAAGCGGGCCCTGCTCGTCAGCCGCGCCTGGATACGCCGAGGGCAGATCCGGTGCCGGACGGTGGTAGTCGGGCCCGACCATGCAGCCGGAGAGCAGGAACGCCGCGCCCAAGGCTCGCCAGGTCCGCGCGCTCATGTCGCGGCCTCGCTCGTTGGTGGTGCGACGGGCGCATTGGCTTCTGCGCGGCGCCCGCGACGTCCGGCAAGCAGGACGAAGAACAACGGCGTGAAGATCGTCGCGACAAAGGTCGCAAGGAGCATGCCGCCGAATACGCCGGTGCCCATCGACTGCCGCGCCGCGGCGCCGGCCCCGGTGGCCACCACCAAGGGGACCACCCCGAGCACGAAGGCCAGCGAGGTCATCACGATCGGGCGGAAGCGCAGCCGTGCCGCTTCCACTGCCGCCTCGCGCGGGGTCAGGCCCTTGGCCATTTCCTGTGCTGCGAATTCGACAATCAGGATCGCGTTCTTCGCGGCCAAACCGATCAGCACGAGGAGGCCGATCTGGAAATAGACATCGTTGTTCATGCCGCGCAGCAGCACGGCGAGCAACGCGCCCAGCAACGCGAACGGCACGGCAAGCAGCACGGCAATCGGCAACGACCACCGCTCGTAGTTGGCGGAGAGGATCAGGAAGACCATGATCACGGCGAACGTGAACGCGATGACCGATGCCGCGCCGATGCGCTTTTCCTGGAACGCCTGGCCGGTCCATGCGATCGTGTAGCCGGTGGGCAGCGACTTGGCGGCGATTTCCTCGACCGCGGCGATCGCCTGGCCAGAACTGAATCCGGGTGCCGCAGCGCCCAACACCTTGGCCGCGAGGAACGCATTGTAACGGTCGATCTGTTCCGGACCGACCACCTGCTTGATCGAGAGCAGGCTCTTCAATGGCAGCATGTCTCCTGCGGAAGAGCGGACATGGATATTGCCGAGATCATCGGGTCGAGCGCGAAACGCGCTTTCGGCCTGCATCTGCACGCGATAGGTACGCCCGAACTTGTTGAAGTCGTTGACGTACAGCGAACCCATCGTGCTTTGCAGCGCGTCAAAAATGTCGCTCACGGGGACACCGAGCGCAATGGCCTTCTCGCGATCGACTTCGACCAGGATCTGCGGAACCGTGGGACGGAAAAAGCTATTGATCCCGGTCAGTTCCGGCCGCTTGCGCAGCTCGCCGACCAACGGTTGCAGCACGTCGTTCAGTTTCTTCGGGTCGCCGCTGATCCGGTCCTGCAGATAGACTTCAAAGCCGCCCGCCGTGCCCAGTCCGCGGATTGGCGGCGGATTGAACGCGAGCACGATACCGTCGGTGAGACTCGCGCCCTTTCTGAACACGTCCCGGGTCACGTCCTCCGCGGACTGCGTACGCTGGTTCCACGGCTTGAGAGGAAGGAACGTCGTGCCCGCGTTGGTTTTGTTGCCGCCGCCGATCAGGTCGAACCCGGTGACGACGAACATATGCTCGACGGCCGGATTCTCGGTCACCAGCTGCTGGAGCTTGGCGCCGGCCTGGCCCGTGCGCGCCAGCGTTGCGCCGTCGGGCAGGATGATCGAACCGAAGATGTAACCCTGATCCTCGAACGGGACGAAGCTCCCCGGGGTAACCTTGAACAACAGCCCGCACACGCCCACCACCGCAACAAACACGAACAGCGACCCGACGACCTGCCGCAACGCCAGCTTGACGCCGCCGAGATAGCTGCGCGTGAACCAGGCGAAGGCCCGGTTGAACGGACGGAACAGCACAGGTTCCTTGTGTTGCGGCTTGAGCAACAGCGCGCACAGCGCGGGCGTGAGCGTCAGCGCGACAATGCCCGATATGATCACCGCGGTGGCGACGGTCACGGCGAACTGCTGATAGAGTTTCCCGGCCAGGCCACCGAGGAATGCCACGGGAATGAATACCGAGACCAGCACCAGTTCGATGGCGATGATCGCGCCGGTGACCTCGCGCATCGATTCAATTGCCGCTTCCTTAGGCGACAGATTGCGCTCCGCCATCAACCGCTCGACGTTTTCGAGCACCACGATGGCGTCGTCGACCACGATGCCGGTGGCCAGTACGATCGCGAACAACGTCAGCGTGTTGATCGAGAAATTGAAGATGTAGAGGCCGGCGAAGGCACCGATCAGCGACACCGGCACCGCGATCACCGGGATCAGGGTCGCGCGCCAGCTTTGCAGAAAGACGAAGATGACCACGATCACGAGTGCCGCAGCGATCAGGAGCGTGATGACGACCTCGTGGATCGATTCCTCCACGAATGTTGTCGTGTCGAAGGGAATGATGTAACTGACGCCTTGCGGGAAGGATTTCGCCAGTTCGTTCATCGCCGCCCGCGCACCCTTGGCGACGTCGAGCGCGTTGGCGCCCGACTGCAGGAACACGGCGATACCGATCGTCGGTTTGCCGTCGAGCGAGGTGAATGCGTCGTAGCTGACCGCGCCGAGCTCGATCCGGGCGACATCCTTGAGTCGCAGCGCGCCGCCGGGGCCGCTCGAGCGCAGCACGATGTTGCCGAACTCCTCGGGCTCGATCATCCGCCCGCGGGCGGTCACCGTGTACACCAGCGCCTGACCCTCCGGGGCCGGTTCCTGGCCGATCTTGCCGGCGGCGTACTGGTTGTTCTGAACTCGAATCGCGTTGGCGACATCGGTGGTGGTCACGCCGAGCTGCGCCATCTTGTCCGGGCGTGTCCAGATGCGCATCGAGTAGTCGCGGGCACCGAAGATGGACGCGTCGGCCACGCCGGGAACGCGCTTCAGGTCATCGAGAATGTTGAGCGTGGCGTAGTTCGATAGAAACAGCGTGTCGTAGCGCGGGTCGTCCGAACTGAGCGCAACAATAAACAGGATGTCGGTCGAACGCTTCTGCGCCACTACGCCGTTGCGGCGAACCTCGTCGGGAAGTCGTGGCAGCGCAATGGCGATGCGGTTGTTCACGTCGATCACGGCCTTGTCGACGTCGGAACCGACCTCGAAGGTCGCCGTGATCGACAGCGCGCCGTTCGACGTCGAGCTGGAGCTGAAGTAGACGAGATTTTCAATCCCGGAGAGCTGCTCCTCGATCGGCGCGGCCACCGTCTTGGCAAGCGTATCCGCACTCGCGCCGGGGTAGTTCGCGGTGATGGTGACGGTTGGCGGCGAGATCTCGGGGTATTGCGCGATCGGCAACACCGTGGCCGCGATCAATCCCGCCAGCACAAACAGGATCGAGATGACGCCCGCGAATATGGGCCGCTCGATGAAGAATTTCGACATGGCGAGGGTTACTTCGCGGGCGACGCCGACTTGTCGGCAGGCGGCGCCTTCGGGTCCGTTGCCGGTGGCGTTGCTGCACGGGGCGTGACCGGTGCGCCAGGGCGGACCTTCAGCAGGTTGTCGACGATGACCCGATCACCGGAGGCGAGCCCGGAGAGGACCAACCAGTCGGACCCGATCCAATCGCCCATCTGCACGGGACGTAGCGCTGCCTTGCTCTCGCCATCGATCACGAACACCAGAGCGCCCTTCTCCGTCTGCATGACGGCCGCCTGCGGAACGAGGAACGCGTCGTCGCGCACTCCCGCGGTGATCTGCACCCGCACGAACTGCCCCGGCAGCAGTTGCTGTTTCGGGTTATCGAACTCGGCCCGCAACTGCATCGTGCCGAGCTTGGTGTCGATCGCCGTGGCAGCGAAATTGAGCCGGCCTTTGCCCGGGTACCGGGACCCATCGGGCAACGTGAGCTGCACGTCGACCTGGCTGTTACTGCCCATGCGCCCGGCCGGTAGCTTGGCGAGATCCGACTCCGAAAGGCTGAAGCGTACCCAGATCGGATTGACCTGGTTGATGGTGGTCAGCAGGCTGCCGGCGGCGTCGATGGTGATCAGAGTGCCTTCCGAGTGCTCGGCGCGACCGGTGACGCCCGCCACCGGCGCGGTAACCAGCGTGTAGGACAGATTAAGCTCGGCTTCGCGCACGCGCGCCGCGCTCTGCTGTTGCGCCGCCGCGGCAAGTTGCGCCGCCGAGAGAGCATCGTCGTATTCCTTGCGGCTGATTGCACGGTCCTGCGCCAGCGGCTTCAGCCGCGCTTCCTCCCGCTGCGTTTGCGCGCTGCGCGCCTTGTCCTGTTCGAGTTGCGCCTGAGCCTGCGCCAGCGCGATTTCGAAAGGGGCCCGGTCGATCTGGAACAGTGGCGCGCCGACGCGGACAGTATCGCCTTCTTTGTAGAGTCGCTTCTGAAGAATGCCCGAGACGCGGGCACGCACTTCGACCTGCTTCGCGCCCTCGGTCTGCCCGACCGCATCCAGGACGATCGGAACGCGCTGCCCGGCAACCTGAACCACGGCGACGCTAACCGGCGGCATGGCGCCTGCCCCTCCAGGCGGGGGGGCGCCCCTTTCCTTGCCGCATCCTCCGAGCGACACCGCAAGCGAGAGAACGGGAATCGTGATCCCCAGGACGCGCGGCTGCCATCCCGGTCCGCGGAGAAGACTTCCAACCCAGTCGGACCACAAGCAGACCCATATGCGCACGCGAGAACCCCTGATAAATGCATCAAGACGGCGTATTCTATACAATTACGGATGTATGTAAAGACGATCCCGAAACGGAATTGCAGCCGTGCGCCGAACCAAAGCGGAGACGGAACAAACTCGCAGGAACATCCTGGCAGCCGCCCGGCGCATGTTCGCGCTGCGCGGCGTTGCGCGGACCACCCTGCAGCAGATCGCGGGCGAGGCCGGCGTGACGCGGGGAGCTATTTACTGGCACTTCGCCAATAAGACCGCCTTGTTCGGCGCAATGCGGGAAGAGGTCTCGGTGCCACTGATCGATCGCACCGATTACACGCTCCTTACCGAAAGGACGCCGGACCCGCTATTTTCCGTGGAACGATTTCTTTGCAATCTGCTGGACGCCGTCGTGGACGACAGTGACACGCGGCAGACCTTCTATATCATGATGCTGAAGTGCGAATACGTCGACGAGCTCGAGCTGGAACTCGCGCACCAAACGAAACAATGGCGCGAACTCGAGGCCAAGCTCACCGAGGTCTATGCACGAGCCAATGCCGCAGCCATCTTGCACACGGAGCTCACGCCGGCGATGGCCGCGTTGGATACGTGCGTGTTCGTTTCGGGGTTGATGCGGCTTTGGCTGCTCGATGAACACGGCACGCTGGTACGCAAGCGTGCGCGGCAACTCATCGCCGCGCATATCAGCGGTCACCGCAGGGCGGCGGCGGACGACCAGGCCCGCAATGCGTCGATGTAGTCAAAGAAGGAACGCCATGGCTATTCGGCGCTTGTTAGTCGGACCATGACGCCCCGAATGCGGCGATCCGGCCAACGCTCTGCGCGGTTCAGCGCAATGCTGGTATAACCACGAACGCGGCAATCCCTCGGTCGTGCGAGGCAGTCTACGGCAACTGGCAATGCAGACAGTTGAACTGCATCAAGGAATGGCGCAAAAGACGGCGCCTTCAATGATCCACCCCTTGTCTTGCCAGGCGCGCATTTCGTAGCGGCTGGTCGTGTAGCGGTGGTTGGCCTGCCCGCCTAACCCGTTGTTGTACAGGCGAACCACCGGGATCCGATCCGGTGCGCAGTCGCCGGCGACGGGCGGGTCGGCCGTAAACGCCAGTCCCTCGTACGTCCAAAGCGGATTCGCTTTCACCTGGGCGCATTCCGCGGCGTCGATCGTGAAGAAATGCGAGTTCGGGCCCAGCGGCGGCGTTCCGAAGAACCGGCAGGCCGACAGGCCCACCGCGGCGCCTGGCGGGCGGAACTTGAACTCGTAGTGCGTGCGCAACCAGCCCGGCACGATGATCCCGGCGTCGAGCATTGCCGCTTCCGCGGGTTCCGCCGTAATGAAAAAGTGGTCGAGGGCGTTGTTGTAATACTCAACGACGATGGCCTCGGCCGGTACGCCCCCGGCGGTCTTCACCGGGGTCGGCGCCATGTAGTCGATGCGCTCGACGTCTTCCATGCCGCCGATGACGGACGTCATGCGCGCACTCTCCGCGCGCGGTACCGGTGCCGCCGATAGCTGACCTTCGAGAAAATTGATCGTCCACGTGAATATCTCGCTGGAATATCGGCTGTCGAAGCCGTGCTCGAGACCGGTCAACGTCACTAGTTGGCGGGTATTCGTGAGCCGGCGAATGCCGCGCTCGGTCACGCTGATCGGCGCCGTGGTGTCCGCGGTGCCGCTAATGGCAAGATACGGCAGCGTGACTCCATCGAGACCCTTCAAGTCGCGCCCGAACGCAGGATAGACGTCAATGCCGAAATACGGGACGTAGCCGACCGCCGCCTTGAGCCGGGAGTCGAGCAGCACGCGGCTCGACGACTGTCCTACCGAGGTGGTCAGCGCCGCACCGGCCATCAGCAGGATGGATTCACCGCCCATGCTCGCGCCGAAGGCGCCGACGTTGGCAGCATCGACGTGGTCGCGAAAGTCCGGATGATTGGCCACGGCATCGAGGGCCACGGACAGGGAGAGCGGCCGCACCGCCTGCAGTGCGACAAAATCCTTGTAGTGAAGCAGCGCGTAGAAGGTATCCTCGAAGTCTTCGAGCTTGACGTCGGCAAAGCGCGGATCGCCGTGGAACGGGGCGACGACGACGTAGCCGAAGCTCGCCAGAAACTTCAGGGATTCGACATAATCCCCGGAAAGCGGGCTGCCCGAGAGTCCGCTCGAGAACAGCAAGATCGGAAACCGGCCACTCCCGGTCGGAAAGATCGGCAGCTCCGCGCCGCGTTGCATATGCGGTACGACGTCGCCGGTGGGCAGCGTATATCCGGGGCGCGGATTGGCCGGATCTGTGGGATAGCAGATCAGGTTCGCGTACGGAAACGTGGACCCAGCATATTTGCCGAAGAGATTCGAATCGCCAGGGATCGGCAACTGAACCACGAACGAGTGTGCGGGATCGATGAGCAGATCGGTCACGTATCGTCCCGTGTCGCCGTTGGCGAACCCGTCCCAGTAGTCCTCGGCCGATGCTCCTCCTGCGATCCGCGTGAAGTCCTGCTCGACGTTGCTGCAGGCGACTGCGTATTGACCGGGGGCGATCGGCGGAATGTCGTGCGCCGGCTGCGCCTCTGCCGCGAGCGCAAGCAACGAGGCGCCCGCGACCAGCAGGCAGCGCAATGCCCGACCGCAGGGGGTATGCGCAGGGGATGAGGTGCAGTCCACTGTTCCAGCCAATCGAGCCATTTCAACTCCAATCGGAATACGGACGACAAAGCAAAGACGCAGGCCACGCCATTCGGCGCCGCTCATTTATCGGATGCTGGCCGATGATAGTCCCTCCGCAGCGGATTTGATGTCCTCGATTCCTGCCGTCGCGGCGTAGGACAAATCCACACGCTGCATCGGGAGCGGGTTGTCGTGTCCGGCCAAACGGGCCGCCGCTCTTCATATGACCATGTCGAGCAGAATCTCCCGGGTGCTGCCATCGGGGGCTTGGACGCGCACCGGCATCCCGCTGGTCGTGTGACCTTGTCGGGCGGAACGCCGGCTGCCAACCAGCGCGCTTCGAGGTTGGGGTGGGCGAGAAGGGTGCGATCGATACGTTTCGAGATGCGCGGAAAATAGCCTTCGAAGAAGTCCGTGTGCAGCGAGCCGATCTTCACCTGCGCCAGCAGCCCGCGCTCGCGTAAGGTCCCAACCACCTGCGCCGATCCGTAGTGCGTGGCAAGAACCGCGTCGGGCGCCTGCGCCTGCCGGAAGGCGCGCACCTTTTCTTCCGGGTAGTCGTTGTACGGCCATGCGAGCGAGGGCACCCGGTTGCTGGTTGCCCACTCGCTTCAAATGCGTCAGGTCAATACGGATTTCCAGACGGCCACGTCGCGCGGCGCGCAACAGTCGCGAGAGATCCTTGAGCTGACCGGCCTCCAACATAAGCACATCGCCGACCTCTCACCAGCCTCGCTGGATAAATGCAGTGGGTGTCTTTTAGCCCCGCTGCCCTGGCTCTGCTCGTGTTTGACGCTCGAGGTTTGCGGCCGCCGCGCGGAGCGCGCCGACGATCGAGGGAATTCGTTCGGCGACAAAATGTTCGGCCGCCCCCACGATCGCGACCGAGGCGAATGGCGCACCGCCGGAATCGCGAATCGCCATACCAACAGCGCCGATGCCCGGCACGACGTGTCCCTGGCTAATGCCGTACCCGGTGGCCAGGGAACGACGGATCATCGTGCGCAGCGCCGATATGCGTGACTCACCAAACCGTCCGATCTGCCTGAAGTTCTCAGCAATGATCGGCCGCGCGACGGCGGGAGGCATGGCCGCCAGCATGGCAACGCCGCTGACCGAGGTAATGAGCGGACGCCGAGTACCCACGTCGATCGTCATTGCGTTGATGCGACGACCTTCGCGGGCAATGCAGACGAAATGCGTGTCGCTGCGCTCGCACACGATGGCTACGCCACCCAGCCGACGTGCGAGGCTTGCCAGCGGTTGCCTGCACGCTGCCTGGAAGTCGGTGTAGGCGCGCATGGAAACGCCCAGCTCGAACACCAGGGGACCGGCGACGTAGCGTCGATCCGGACGCTGCTCGGCGAGGCGTTCGCGCAGCAACGCGGCAAGGATGCGATGTGTCGTCGCATGCTCGAGTTCGCAATGCTCCGCCAGGTCGAGCAACCGCCACCCGACGCCGCCACGCTCGACCAGCACTTTCAACACCTGGATCGCGCGCTCGATGCTCTGGGTGCCGTTACGTCGCTCGGCGGCCCGGGTCATTCGGCGATCTCCGGCTATCCATGAGCGGAAAGTCTACATTGTGGAAGGTGCGGGCAGGCACGCCTGCGTGGCGCGTTGTTCCCGCACCGGTATCGGCGAACAATGGATCACGCAGCTTGCAGCCGGGACTCCCCGCCTGCGACGCCGGAGGTTTTGCCATGACCGAAAGCCTTTCCCTTCGTCGCTTCGCTCGAATTCTCACCCTTGCGACCATTTGCATGGTGTTGGTTACGCCGCTAAACGGCCTGGCGCAGGCATATCCGGACAAGCCGGTCCGCATCGTCGTTCCGTTTCCACCCGGTGGCGGGACTGACATCGTTGCCCGCCTGCTTGGCCAAAAACTGACCGAGGCGATGGGACAGTCATTCGTGGTGGAGAATCGGGCGGGCGCCGGCGGCACATTGGGGGCGGAGGCTGCGGCGAAGTCGCGCGCCGACGGCTACACGCTGCTCATGGTGTCGGCGAGCTACAGCGTCAGTCCGAGCCTGTACAAACTGGGCTACGACCCGATCGGGGACCTGGTACCGGTGTCGCTGGTGGCCTCGGTGCCGTTCGTGCTGGTCACCTACCCCTCGTTCCCGGCCAACAGCATTGCGGAATTGCTTGCGGAGGGGAAAAGCAAGCCCGGAGAAATCAACTTTGCATCCTCCGGCAACGGGTCGGCACCACACCTGGCCGGCGAAATGCTGGCGATGAACAGCGGAATGAAGATGGTTCACATCGCGTTCAAGGGTGGAGCGCCCGCGCTCGCGGAAGTGATGGGCGGTCGCGTTCAGCTTCTGTTCAGCACCGTCACCCAAGCGCTGCCGTTTATCAAAGCGGGCAAAGTCAAGTCGTTGGCGGTAAGCAGCCGCAAGCGCGCTGCGGCTTTGCCGGACGTTCCGACGCTCGAAGAATCCGGCGTGCCGAACATCGACATATCCGACTGGTTCGGCGTTCTGATTCCGAAAGGCGTTCCCCAGCCTGTCGCGAGCAAGTTGAGCGACGAAATAGCCCGGGCGGTGAACAGCCCCGAGCTCAAGGCGCGGTTGGAGGCCGAGGGGTTCGATGCCATTGGCAGCCGCCCCGAGGAATTCGGGAGCTTGCTCCGCAGGGACATCGCGTCATACGGAAGCGTCGTGAAGGCCGCGAACGTGAAGGTCGAATGATGCGACGGCCCAACTACCATGCGCCGGCCACCTCGGAGCCGCGACATGCTTGACGCCAGCGATGCGGCGCCGACGGAGCGTCGGGGTCCCTTGTCGGGCATACGGGTGCTCGATTTGTCGCGCGTGTTGGCCGGCCCGTTCTGTTCGATGATCCTGGGCGACCTCGGGGCCGAGATCATCAAGATCGAGGATCCGGACGGCGGCGACCAGACCCGGACCGTCCCGCCGTTTCAGAACGGCGAAAGCCATTATTTCCTGGCGATCAATCGCAACAAGAAGAGTCTGGCCCTGGATGCGCGCAAGCCGGAAGGTCGCCGACTGCTGCTGGAGCTCGCCAGCCGCTGCGACGTGGTCCTGGAGAACTTCCGACCCGGTGTGTTGGAACGCCTGGGGCTCGACTACGAGACCTTGAAGGCGCAGAACCCGCGAATGATCGTGTGCTCGATCAGCGGCTACGGGGCCACAGGTGCATCGCGGGAGAGACCATCGTTTGACCTCGTCACGCAAGGATTGAGCGGGGTAATGAGCGTCAACGGCTACCCGGACGGACCGCCGACCAAACTCGGATTGCCGATGGGCGATATCGCCGGTGGGTTGTGGGCGGCGATCGCGGTGCTGGCCGCGCTCAACGACCGGCACGTGACCGGCCAGGGGGCGCGCATCGACCTGAGCCTGCTTGAAGGGCTGATGGGACTGCTCGGCTACCTGGCGCAAATGTTCACGGTCACTGGCGAAAGCCCTGGCCGGATGGGCAACAGTCACCACAACATCGTGCCTTATGGCGTGATGCCGACGAGCGATGGCCACATCGTGTTGGCG
>CAYSXO010000029.1:20803-24378 GCA_964434995.1 uncultured Sphaerobacteraceae bacterium | reverse complement strand
GCCTTGCGCCGCGCGCTGGAGGAACCTATCGCGGCCACAATGCCCGCGTCACTTCTGCGGCTCGCCGGGCCGCGCCTGGTCGTGTTGGCGGACCGTGACGCCGCGAGTCTGCTAACGCCGCCCGACGAGCAACACGGCTAGGTGACGCCGTGGAAAGGACACAGTTCCATGAGCGATTCGCCGGTCCTCCACCCGCTTCAGCCCATCCGCCGCTTCGATGTCTTCGCCGAGACAAAGCGGCTGGAGGCATTGGCCCATGGCGAACCGGAGGATGTCGCCAAGGGGTATGGCATCCGCATCGCCAAGATCGTCGCCAGCCGCGGATATGGCAGCACAGCAAAGAAGGCACACGAAAAGATGTCAGCGCCCAGTGCCGAGGACGGATCCTCCGGCAGCCGGTTCGGTGGCCCTGACGACGCAAAGTTCCGCTCCCTGAACGGTGAGATGCAAACGGACGAAACATTCGACCGCGAAATCATCGCCCGCATGGGACCGGAGTTCTATGATGATGTCTTTGCGCCCGCGATCAAGCAAGCGCTCGCCGAGGGACGCAAATACGAACAGATCAGAGACACGATTCGGAAGGAGTGGAAGCCCGCCCGCTCCTGACTCCTTTCTGTATCGAAGCGGGCTGGGCCTGATGCCCTTGTGGCGATTGGCCCAGCGCTCAGCAAGCGATCGGCTTACCGCCGACGGCTGCTCCGCCTGGCCGGCTTCGGCGCCGGCTGCGGTGGCGCCGAGGGAACGGAGGGCGCCGGTTCGGCCGTTCGCCGGGCTGGCTGTGGCAGCTGAGGGCTCTGATCGAGCCAGAAGTACTTGTAGCCGTACGCGGCGATCAGACCGCCGAGAATCGGCCCTACCCAGTAGATCCACCAGTTGGTGAAATCCTGCTGCACCACCGCCGGCCCGAACGCTCGCGCCGGGTTCATGGCCGCTCCGGTAATCCGCCCGCCGAAGAGAATGTCCATGGTTATGGTGAGGCCAATCGCCAACGGCGCAATGGCTCGGGCGCCTCGCTGGTCGACCGCGGCGCCATAAATGACCAGGACCAGGAAAAACGTCATCACGAGCTCGAAAAAGACGCCGCCGCCGATTGAAACGTCTGGTCCCAGGCCAAGAACTCCCAAGTTGACGCCAGGGTTGTTGCGCCCCAGCGGCCCGAGCGCCGGAAAGACAAACGTCAAGATACCCGCGCCGGCGATGCCGCCGAGCAACTGGGCGACGACATACGTGACGGCGCGGGTCAGGCCAATCTCGCCCGTGGCCAGCATCGAAATCGAGACCGCCGGATTGAAATGCCCGCCCGAGACATGGCCCAGGGCCGCGACCATGACCGCGATGGCCAGCCCATGGGCCAACGCGACCGCGACCAGGTTTCCACCGTCGGCGAGACTCTGCGTTGAGATGATCGCGCCAACGCCCGCGACAACTAGCGCCAAGGGTCCAAGAAACTCGGCAACCGCGGCCTTGACCAGATCCCTTTGGTCCATCTCCCTACCCCTCTCCTGGTACTGGCGCGGTCGCCAACCCGCACAACTTACCCGGTGCGCGGCCACATCCCCCGGGCCGGGATTGTATTTGCGACGGTGGCGCATCGCAACGGCGTTTGCCAACTGTGCCGTATTCGGCATTGCCTTCTGGGTGCCCAGGTCATCCGTCGCCGCTAAGGGCAACGATGCCCGTCGACAAACGCGAGTTCAGCCACCCGGCGCGAACGTCGGCGTTGGATTCGCCTCGCTCGGCGACGATCCCGGTGGCGGCAGTGTCGCCCGGACCTGGGGATTCGCCGGGAGCTCCGGGAGGAGCTGCGCGGAACTGCCGACGCTGTTTACCCCAAATGCCAGCGACCCCAACAGGCGCCCATCCGCATAGACAAATACACCATATTCACCAGGGGGCAGTTCGGCCGGCAAGCCGATTGGCAGTGCCAGCCAGCGGTCGGCCGCACCGGGGTCAATGACGATCTCAGGAGCCGAATACTCGGTGCCCCAGCGGTCGGTCATGACCGCGCGGATGACCTGCCCGGACGAAAGTCCGGAGAGGCGCGCCGCCGCGTAGGCCGTTCCCACTCCAGCCGGCACGCTTTCGTAACTGCCGTCAGGCGTTCCGTCTGGCCGAAAGCCAAACGTCATGACCAGTTCGCCCAACACGGGCCGAGGCGGTTCCGTTGGCGACGGGGTCTCCGTCGCGGGGAAATATCGCTGAACGGTCCGTGTTGCCTGCTCCGCCGCCAGCCTGTCGGGAAGGCCGGCATCCCTGGCCTGATCGATTCGCGTTTCCTGAACGGATCCGCTCGAGCAGCCAGCGAGGAGCAATACGACAACGATTGTCGAGGCGGCCGCGTGAAAGCGAGCGCTAATCGAGCGACGCGCCCGCCGGGGGCCGGTAGGGACCAAAGGCATCCTGATACTCGTCGGCGACTTCGACCGCCGACTTGTGAACGTAAATCCGCGTTGTCGCGGGGGACGCATGTCCAAGAATAGTTTGCACTGTCGACTCGCGCACACGGCGCCGGACCAACTCTGTCGCCAGCCCGTGGCGAAAGGAGTGAGGCGTGACGTCGCTTTCAACTCCAGCGCTGACCGCGAGGCCGGCAACAATGTGCTCGACCGTGCGTGGGCTTATGGCGGAGCCCGGCACGCCAATTCTATCTCGCCCACTGAACGCGGGCAGGGCGCCGGCGCCCCTCGCGGGATCGCCTCGCAACGTCCAGTACGTCGTCAATGCATCGGCGGTTTCGCCATCGAAGTGCACGGTCCGGCTCTTGCCGCCTTTGGCACGGTAGATGTTCGCCGCGCCTTCGGCAAGATCGATATCGCGTCGCCGCAGAGCGCAGAGCTCCGAAACGCGCACGCCGGAGCGAAAAAGAAACCGGATCATGGCGCGCACCTTGCGCCGCCTTAACTCGAGATGCGGCTTCTCTTCCCTCGGCAGGTCATCGAGATGGGCCACAATCCGCTCGAGATCAGAGAGCTTGACATCCGGAGGTGGGGGCGTAAAACGCGGCATCATCGCCGAAATGCGTGTCTTGATGCGATCCCCGGCCAATTCCGTGGTGAAGTCATAACTCGAGAGATACGAGCAGAACTTGCGAACGGCCGAGATATTGTTCTGGGCGGTCCGCATCTGAGAGACCTCTTCGGGGGTTCGGATGTCTTGCGGCACCAGGATCGACGCGAACGCGGTGACATGCTCGGCACGAAGCGCGGTAACGGGCGCGGTTTCGGGGTCAATGCCTTCATGCTGAGCGAGATGGCGCATGAACTTGGCAATACCGTGCCAATACGTCTTCCGGGTTCGCGGCGCCAACCGCATGTCGTTGAAAAAGAGATCCGCCGCCGCGGCGATTGTCAGCGTTTCGTCCTGCGCCGCACTGCCGTCCTGGCCACGGCCTGGTCCCGCCATCTTTTGTGGGAGGTCCGGCAACGTCGAGTTCCTGTCCATTGACCCCGCGCTTTCTCTCACCAGTTGCGTCGAAACAGCGCGGGGTCGAGGGGGAGGGTAACACCGTACCACGTCTGTCGAGATCGGGCCTCTCGCTGGCGGGTCATGCACCCACCGCGCCGCGCCGGTAG
>CAYSXO010000029.1:0-20761 GCA_964434995.1 uncultured Sphaerobacteraceae bacterium | reverse complement strand
TTTTCGACGTCCTTGTGGGAACCAAAGGCGAGAACCGGAACTGCAGTGTGGATGGACCGCAGTCCTTCTGCAATGACATCCCATGAGACCGCGCCATTCATGTCGATGATGCCGATAGCGACCTCGCCCGGAGCTCCACGCAAGGCCGTCACGAACGCCTCGCTCGTTCCGACGACCCGCGCCTCGAGGCCAAGTGACTTGAGCACACTCCGCACTCGGGATCCGAAGAGAAGATCGCGGTTGAGCACAATTGCCAGAGCGGCAGCGGTCGAATTCTTATCGGTCATGGTCTTGCTCCATCGGTCCTCGCACGTCTGCGTGCAAGCGAACGGCAATCGGCGGGCTGCGCCGGAATTGCCCTATGCTACGATCCAGCCGCCCCAAGGGCTGGGAAAACCGGGAGAACTGGTATGCCGGACAAGCCGCCGCGACAAGCGGCCAACACGTCCGCGACAGGAGCATGCACACCATGGGCAAGAAATCGGGCGCCAGGACCACGAGCCGCCGGTTGCAGGTCGACTACATGACCCGCTCAGAGCGCGTCCACGCGGCCGTTCATGGCGACGAAGTCGATCGCGTTCCCGTTTGCTTTTGGCATCACTTCCAGCCAGAGGGCTCGGGCCGGGCAATGGCCGAGGCGACGCTGCAGTTCTTCGACGAAGAATTCGATCTCGACATTGCCAAGGTCATGCCCGATCTTCCCTATCCTTTCCCCAAAGGCTCCATTGCCGCACCGAATGATTGGCGCCTGTTCGAGCCGATCGATCCCGGGGCCCGCTACCTGCGAGAGCGCGCGGAAGCCGTCGCCATTCTGCGCGAAACCCTCGGTTTCGACACACCTATCGTCATGACTGTCTTCAGCCCGCTCGCGGAAGCGATGTACGCGGCAAAGAGCCGCGAACAGTTCCTGTCGCACATGCGCGAGCACCCCGTCCTGATGCACGAGGTGCTGGCGACTATTGCGGCAAATCTCGCGGATCACATGCGCGACATGCTGCTCGCGGGCGCGGACGGCATCTTCTTCTCAGTACAGGGTTGCTCTCGCGACATCATGTCAGATAAGGAGTATGGCGAGTTTGGCCGCCCATATGACCTCATGGCGCTTCGAGGCGCCACCGGTGGCTGGTTGAACATTCTCCACATCCATGGCGAGAAGAACATCATGTTCGACACGATGCTCGACTATCCGGTCGATGTCCTGAGCTGGTCCGACCGGCTTGCCGGACCGAGCCTGCGCGAGGCACGGGTCAAGTCGAGTAAGTGTCTGATGGGCGGTTGGCACGAGTTTGGCCCTCTCCATACGGGACCGGTCGAGCAGATCGCCGAACAGGCACGAGATGCCGTCGCGCAGACTGGCGGGCGCAAGCTCATCCTGGCCAATGGCTGCTCGGTGCCGGACGACACTGACCACCGCTGGCTCGAGGCCGCGCGTGCCATCGCGCAGGACATGCGGCCAGCCTGACTCGCACGCGAAGTGCCCGAGGGAAGCTTCGGGGAATGACGCGCCGGGCCGCGCTTGCGAGGCCTCCATCTCGGCCATCAACCGGCTCCCGGTTCGCGTTTGCCGCCAAGCCCGGTAACGAGTTTCGGTGCTCGGCAGCGTCGCTTCCGGACCGCGCCGCGCCCGGCACGGAACCCTTCTTCTGGCTCGACTGGCGGGGCGCCAGCCGGGCGCGGTCAGGGCGAATGACGCGCACGCGGTCGTTCGACTAGCTTCCCGTGGCGGCCCCTGCCTTTTCCCGCTTCTCCATGATGTTGGTTGAATGACCCGCGTCGAGCCGAGCCTTCGGGTCGTAGTGGGTTATCGCGTGGTTGACTGCCGTCACCGCCTCGGCGGCTCCAGTGACAATGAGTTTGAACTTGGCGGGATAGGTGACGACGTCGCCCGCGGCATAGACCCCAGGGATCCCCGTTTCCATCGTCGTCTTGTCGACAACGATCTGATTCCGCTGCAGTTCGAAGCCCCACGTCTTCATTGGCCCCAGGTCGGCAACGAATCCGATCGCGACGATGAGGTCGTCGGCCGGCACAGAGCGCTCTTCGCCCTCCGCATTCTTGAACGTCACGCCAGTCAGCCGCCCGGCATCACCTTCGTGGACCGCCACGAGCTCGTATCCCGGATAGTTGACCTCGACGCTCGACGCTTCGAGCTGGCGCACGGTCGCTTCGTGCGCGCGAAACTTCGAGCGATGGATGATTGTCACCTGCGTGGCGACGGGCTCCAGGGTCACCGCCCAGTCCACCGCGGAATCCCCGCCACCCACGATAACCACGTGGCGATCCCGAAAATCCTCAACACGTTTCGCAAAATAGTGGACGCCCTTGCCTTCCAGATCGCGCAGGCCTGGCACGTCGATACGCTTTGGCTCAAATGCGCCGACGCCGGCACAGACAATGACGGTCTTGCTCCAACGCTCGCCTCTCGTCGTGCCCAACCGGATCAGCCCGTCGGGCAGCGCTTCCAGCTCGAGCACCTGCTCGTTCAGCCGGATCGTCGGGTCCCCCTGCCGCGCCTGAATATCGCAGTGGGCCACGAAGTCCTTGGCCAGAACACGAGGAAATCCGATCACGTCATAGATGTACTTCTCAGGGTAGATCGCGGTGAGAGCGCCGCCCGGCTCTTCCAGCGCGTCGATGACTTGCGTTCGCGCTCCACGCAAGCCCGCGTAGAAGGCGGCAAACTGCCCAGTAGGACCCGCGCCGATAATCGTGATGTCGTAAATATCATCGCCGGGAATTGAGCGCGGATCCTCGACGGCGCCCCGAGGTGAATTGGACATGTTGAGAGACTCCTGATCAGCAGAGATGAAGCTATGCGCACTGCACGACAATTGGCCCGATTCTAGCATCGGGCCGTGAAATCCCTACCCGTCCCGACTGTGCTCCGCGCCCAATCGCGCATGCAGTCCCGAATCATCAGTAGAATGCCCGTCAGGTTGCCGCCACCGCGGATGTCGATGAACGACGGAGATGTCATGACCCTACAGACTCAGGCAAAGCACGCCGCCGACCCGATGCTCCTTTTCTCGCGCAAGGCCCGGCAGGTGGGATCCGCGCCGCTCCTGCAGGGCATGGACAGCGCGGGGGAGCGCATCTCCTTCGTCTTCGGCTTCCCCGACGCCGCATCGCTGCCGGCGGCGCAGGTCGCCGAGGCAACGAATCGAGCGCTTGCCGAACGCGGCCGGTCCGCCTTGCAGTATGGCGACAATACCGGCTACAGCGGCCTGGTCGATGTCCTGCTCGAGAAACTCGAGCGCGATCAGGGTATCCGGGCTAGAAGAGAGAATGTCATCATCACCGCCGGCGGCTCGCAGGGCGTCGATCTCCTCCTTGACGCATTTGTCGACTGGGGTGACACCATCGCCAGTGAAATGCCGATGTGGCTTGGCGCGGTCAAGGCCTTTCGCAATGCGGGCGCCAACGTCGTTTCAATCCCGGTGACCAATGAAGGAATTGATGTCGTCACCCTCGACCGAGAGCTGACCGCCCTCCGCGAGCATGGCGTCACGCCAAAGTTCGTTTACGCCATCTCGAACTTTCAGAATCCGACCGGCGTCACCATGCCGCTCCAGCGCCGCCGCGACCTCCTCGAGACCGTTCGCGCGCATGGAACCATGCTGATCGAAGACGACGCGTATTTCGATCTTCGCTATGAGGGAGAAAACCTCCCCTCGATCTACTCGCTCGACGACAGCGGGAGCGTGATCTATCTCGGCACGCTCTCCAAGACCATGGGCCCCGGGATGCGGCTCGGGTGGCTGGTTGGGCCGGTCGAGGTCATCCGCCGAATCGCCGCCATCAAGGTCGACGGGGGCACGAATGTCTTCGGCGCCCATGTTGCGGCCGACTGGCTCCCGACCAACCTTCTCCCCCATGTCGACCGCCTGAGAGAGATCTACCATCGCCGGCGCGACATCATGCTGGCAGCGCTTGAAGCGCACATGCCCGCTGGGACGACGTGGACAACACCACAAGGTGGATTCTTCATCTGGGTGACGCTTCCCGAAGGCGTCGACACCACACGCATGCACAGTCAGGTTCAGGAGCTTGGCGTTGAATACCTGCCGGGTCCCGCAAGCTACGCGGACGGTTCGGGCGCCAATCAATTGCGCCTGTCGTTTTCGTTCGTCGAGGACGACCGCATCGAGACGGGCATACGCATCATCGGCGACGTGGCGAAGTCGGAGCTGAAGGAAGCAGGGATGTAATGAGCGGCCGGCGCGTCGGCGCGCTTGACGCGCCCGTCCCGGTTCGTCCTGACAAACGGCAAGACGAGAGAGGCCGTTGCTCGAAGTCGAGGATCTCGCCCGGTCCGGGTATCGCAACGTCGCGATTGCCACGCCCGATACCCAGGGGCGCCTTGTCGGCCGCACCGTCCCGCTGGAGCGGTTCCTTGCGCGGCCCTCGGCCGGCGTCGAGATTTCCTCCTACGCGCTGATCTACGACCTCGCGGGAATTCCGCTCATGGACAGCCCATTTGCCGGTCCTCACAGCGGCTATCACGACATTCGCCTTCGTCCTGACCTGACCACGCTTCGGTCGTATCCTGGAGTCCCCGGTTGCGCCCTTTGTTTGGCAGATGCTGTCGATGCAAGCGGAGCTGAAGTGCCGTTTGCGCCGCGAGCGGTTTTGCGCCGCCAGATAGACGCGGCGAGCCAGCTTGGTTTCGAGGTCTTCCTCGCGAGCGAGCTGGAGTTTTATCTCTTCTGGGAAAGCCCTCGGGACGCGCGTGGCCGCGGGTTCCTCGGTCTAGAACCGACAACGGCTGCTCGTTCCACCTATGGCATTGCGCCAACAGTCGCTCAACAACCATTGCTCGAGGCAATCCGCGGAGCCATGCAGTCCTCCGGCATTCCCGTCAGCTCCGCGCAGGCCGAGGCTGGCCGCGGTCAATGGGAAGTGAACATGGAGCACGCGGATCCCATGCGCGCCGCCGATTGGCATTCAGCCTTCAAGGCCGGCGTCAAGGAACTTGCCCGTCAAGCAGGCCGGGCGGTGACCTTCATGGCCCGGCCGGTCCCGGACGATCTCGGCTCCTCGTGCCATATCCATCTCTCGCTGCAACGCGACGGCTGTCCCTTGTTTCCGGCGCGGCCTGGCTCCGGAGACCTGTCGGAGCTCGCTCGCCATGCTATTGGCGGGCTTCTCCACAATCTGGACGCGTCGGCCATCTTCTTCGCGCCGTACGCAAACTCATACAAACGCCACGCTCCGGGGTTTGCCGCCGGTCAAGTGGCGGCGTGGGGGATGGATAGCCGGTCCGTCGCCATTCGCGTTGCCGGCCATGGCGATACGCTGCGCCTGGAGCATCGGTTTCCGGGCGCGGACACCAATCCCTACCTGGCAATGGCGGCGCTCATTGCGGCAACGCTGAATGGAATCACCTACCAGCGTGATCCAGGTCCTCCGGCCGTCGGTGATGCCGACGCCCAGCAGGATTTGGCGCGCCCGCCGTCGTCGCTTGGGGATGCGATCGCGGCATTTGAGCGATCGTCGTTTGGGCCTGACTTCCTTGGCGCCGACGTCGCGTCCCACTACGCGGCGCACGCAAGGCTGGAGTGGAGGTCATCTCTTGCGGCTGTTACCGACTAGGAAGTGCTTCGTGGCTTCGAGGCCGTGTAATCAGGCCATCACCGCGAAATCTCTTGCAACGAGTTGCGCGTTGATAAGCAACCGGCATACCATGACAGAACACAACATTCTCGTGAATCGGCTGCCCGCCCAAGCAGCCTTGCTTCGGAGCCGGCCACGACCGACGACGTGGGTTCGATTGGTATTGGCGTCACGTTCGCCATCTCGCCAATGAATTCACCAGAAAACTGGAGGGTTCGATGAGTATCGATCACGCGGACCACTTGTTGAAGCTCGCGAAAGCCGGCAGGGCCACCCGGCGCCAACTCCTTGAGACAGGGCTGCGGCTCGGTCTGGCATCTCCGGTCATTCTCTCGCTCATCGAGGCCGCGCCGCGGTCGACCGTCGCGGCTCCGGCGGCTCCAGTTGCTCCCGAACCTCTTGGAGAACGCGCCCAGGAAGCGTCGAGTGGGAATCTGGTCGTCCTCCTGACGTCCGGAACGGAGGATATCGATCCTCACTACACCTACTCCGAGATTGCCTCGATGATCGCGCTGGGCGTCTACGAGATGCTGCTGATCCTGAAAGGTGACAGCACTGACGAGTTCGAGCCGATGCTCGCCGAGTCGTGGGAGGTCAGCGAGGACCAGGCCACCTACACCTTCAAGCTCTATCCAGATGTCATGTTCCAGGATGGGACGCCCGCGAATGCTCAGGCGGTGAAGGATTCCTACACGCGTTGGATGGAAATGGGTGGATCGCCAGTCAATGTCATCACCCGATTCGTCGACTCCCCGGACAGAATGGAGGTTGTAGACGACACCACGCTCCGGTTCAATCTCAGCTCGCCGCAGCCGCTCTTCCTTTCCGCCATGGCCTCTTCGTATGGACCGATGGTCATCAGCCCGACCGCCATCGCCGAAAACGCCACCGACGAGGACCCCTACGCGCACGAGTGGGCGAAGCAGTTCGCCGTCGGCAGCGGCCCCTATCTCCTCGAATCGAACTCGGTGAGCGAGGGGATGGTGCTCAAGAAGTTCGATAACTACCATCGTGGGTGGGAGGGCAACCACTTCGACGGCATCATCATCCGGGTCGTTCCGGAAGATGCCACCCGCCGCCAGCTCCTGGAGCGCGGCGAGGCCGACGCGGCGTCCGAAAACCTGACAATCGACGCGCTGGAGGCGATGCGGTCCAACCCGGACGTCCAGGTTGTCGAATACCCTTCGACGCTGGTGACGTGGGACATTATGAATGCCCCGCGGCTCCTTACTCCGGAAGTCCGTCAGGGCTTCTCCTACGCATTTCCGTATGACGACGTGATGAACGTCGTCTTCCGTGGCATGTTGCAGCGCTCCGGCCCGATTCCAGACAATGTGCGTGGGTTCGACCCGAACGTCTTTCTTTACCAGACCGATCTGGAGAAGGCCAAGGAGTTGATCCTCTCAGGCGGGTTCAAGGAAGGCGACGTCTTCGAGTACATGGTCAACGCGAACGAAGAAACCGATCAGACCGTCGCGCAGCTCTTCCAGGCGAACGTGCAGGCGATGGGGTTTGACCTCGAGTTGATTTCAGTCGACTATGCCACGATCGAGTCGTCAATTTATGGCGATGCACCACCCGAGGAACGGCCGCACTTTTTCGGCGGTTGGGGCTGGTGGCCAGACTACAACGATCCGTGGAACCAGCTCTGGCCGAACTTCACCGAAGCCAATGTGGGCGGCGGCGGCTCGAACGGCGGCGCTTGGGTGAATCCGCGCTTTGAAGAGATCATGGCGGAGGCCGAACACTTCGAATCCGACGAGCAGCTCGCGGAGCTCATGATCGAAGCGCAGAAGATCCTCACTGAACTCGATCCGCCGGCAATCTACTACGGCCAGCGCATAAGCTACGCCGTCCTTGGCAAGGACATCCGCGGCTTCGTGCCGAATCCGCTCTACATCACCGCCTACAACTTCTATGGCATGTCGCGAGAAAGCTCCTGATTCGAGACGAGGGCGCGGCGCTCGCCGCGCCCTCGTCCATTCTGGCGATGGAGCTTTGCATGGTTGCCCTATCCCCGCTAGAATCCGCCGATCCAGGCGAATGAAGTCGGCGCGGCCCAATTGCATTGAAGAGCAACACCTTCCGCGGTTCGGGCTCGAGCTTGAGGTATCTGAGCTCCGAAGGGAGATGGCCGGCTTGACCAAGGCGAATGCTGCTCCTCCTCCAGGCAGGACGGCGCGCGACAGGTGGCCCCTCGGATTCAGGGAGTTCGCATGCTTGTTCGGTTGATTGTCCGCAGGTTGATCTTCCTGGTTTTTGTCCTCTTTGGGCTCTCACTTATCACGTTTGGCCTGTCGCACGTCATCCCCGGCGATCCCGCGCGCCTGATGGCCGGTCCTCGCGCTAGCAAGAGCGCGGTCGCCAAAATACGCGAACAGTACGGCCTCGACGATCCGCTGCCCCAGCAGTATCTCAACTATCTCCAGGGGCTGGCCCATGGTGACCTGGGCACGTCGTTCACGACCAGGCGCCCCGTTGTCGAAGACTTGAAGCGCTATCTTCCGGCGACCATTGAGCTTGGGGCGGTCGCGTTCGTTCTCGCGACGGTGATCGGCATTCCGATGGGAGTGGTCTCCTCGGTCCGGCGAGACAAGCTTCCAGACCATATTGCCCGGTTCATCTCAATTTCGGGCCTGGCGCTTCCGGTATTCTGGCTGGCCATCATGGCGCAGTTCATTTTCTTTGGCCGTCTTGGCTGGCTCCCCGATGGCGCCAGAATCCCAATCGGGCTCGACCCGCCGCCAACAGTCACTGGCTTCTACACGATCGACTCGATCATTGCGCGGGACTGGGATCTCTTTCGCCTCTCGATCGTTCATCTCCTTATGCCGTCGATCGTTCTTGCCTACGGGTCGCTTGCGGTGATTACGCGCATGGTCCGGGGAGGCATGCTCGAAGTCCTGAACCAGGACTATATCCGCACCGCCCGCGCCAAGGGGATCGCGCCGAACAGCGTTATCTGGGGGCACGCGATGAAGAACGCGATGCTCCCGACCGTGACGTCGCTCGGGCTGCAGGTGGGCCTGCTCCTTTCTGGCGCGTTTCTCGTCGAGATCGTTTTCTCCTGGCCCGGCATCGGCCGGTACGCGGTTGAGGCAATTCAGCGGCTCGATTACAACGCGACGATGGCGACGACCCTCGTCATCGCCCTGATTTTCGTCCTGATGAACCTCTTCGTCGATATCCTCTATCTCTTCCTCGATCCCAGGATTTCGTACTGATGAGCGCTGAGACATCGGCGCCGGCCACCGGCGCGGCTCCCCCCTACCCGGGCGATCTCTCAACCGCCGAACTCGCGACGCTGACCTCGGCCGCCTCGACCGGACAGAGCCAGATTCGCCGCAATCTGAAACGGTTCCTGATCGGCAACAAGCTCAATCTGGTCGGCGTCATCATCGTCATCATCTTCTTCGTTCTGGCCATCTTTGGGCAAGCTCTCGCCCCATATGACCCCTACGCTCAGGACATTACCGGCTCGAAGCTCCTGCCTCCGTCTCTGGCGCACCCGATGGGCACTGACGAGCTTGGCCGCGATCTGCTCAGCCGCGTCATGACCGGCACGCGCATCAGCCTTCAGGTAGCGGCCGTCGTCCTCACCTTTTCCGTCCTATTCGGCACGCTCATCGGATCCATCGCCGGCTATTTCGGGGGAATCGTCGACGAACTGCTGATGCGTTTTACCGATATGTTTCTCGCCTTTCCGGCCCTGATCCTCGCAATCGCCATCGCGTCCTCCCTTGGCCGGGAACTGCACTGGACGATGGTCGCCCTCGCCACCGTCTTCTGGCCCTGGTATGCGCGGCTGGTGCGCGGGCAAATCCTGACCATTCGCGAGCGGGATTTTGTGACCGCTGGCGAGAGCATTGGTCTGTCTGGCCGGCAGTTGCTCTTCAGGCACATCCTGCCGAACGCCGTGTCCGTGATCATCATCCAGCTTACCCTGGATGTTGGCTACGCGATCCTGGCAACCAGCTCGCTATCGTTCATCGGCCTTGGCGCGCAACCACCGTCCCCGGAATGGGGAACGATGATGTCCACCGCGCGGAATTACTTCCGGGAAGGTTGGTGGTACACGACCTTTCCTGGCCTGGCGTTGACACTCACCGTCTTCGCCTTCAACGTCCTTGGCGATGGCCTTCAGGACGCGCTCGATCCCCGCTCAGGCCGCCGGTAACAGCCCCGCGTGAGGTGTCTTCCTGGCGCCACCGAAGAATCTCGGGGCGTCGCGGGCATACGCGCCATGAAGCGAGATGGTTCACCGCGCGCACCATGACACAACGCGGTAAATGCACCTGTTAGCAATCGCGCCGAGTTCGGGCCGTGCCCAGTCGACGGTATGGCAGCAATCAGCGCGCCGATGCCAACGAACGATGTTCAACGCGAACCGAGCCGCTTTCTTCTGGTCCCTCGATTGGCAATTGGACGATGAACGCCATACCTGAAGGCAGATTTTGTTCGGCCCAGATTCGGCCCCCGTGCGCCTGAACTATGTGCTTGGAGATCGCCAGGCCAAGCCCGGTGCCGACTGAGCGCCGGGCGCGGTCAGTCTTGTAAAACCGCTCGAAGAGCCGAGGAATCTCGTCAGGCAGGACGCCGATGCCGGTATCCCGTACCTGAAACTCCGTGGATTGCTCGCGTGGGCTCGCGGTGACAAGAATGGATCCGCCGCCTGGCGTGAACTTGATAGCATTGTGGATGAGGTTCAGAAGAACCTGGTCGATTCTCTCCCGATCGCCAAGAAACGAGGCAGCACCCGGCTCCACGTCGGCCGTTACCGTCAGACCAGCACGTTCAGTCTGCGGCGCCAGCCGGCCGATGGCTCGCTCAACCGCATCCTTGGGATCGATGAGCTCGACCCGCAAGGTGATGCGTCCTGATTCGAGCCGCGCCAGATCGAGGAGTTCGTCAACCAGGTGAGCCAGCCGGTCGACCTCGGCCACGATTCGGGAAAGAAAATCCGCCGACACCTCGGGGTCATTGACGGCGCCCGCCTCCAGTGTTTCCACGAGTGCCCGTATCGAGGTCAAGGGCGTCCTTAGCTCGTGCGACACGTTGGCGACAAAATCGCGGCGAACCCCTTCCAGCCGGCGCAGTTCGGTGATGTCCCGAAGCACGATGACCCCAATCCGCTCCTCACGGGTATCGAGCCGCCGCGCCGCCGCCTGAAGCGTCTTGCCCGTCAGGCTATGGTGAATCACGCGCTCGAAGAGCGTTCCGGCCGATGAGAGCGATTGGCTCACCAGCTCGGCGAGCTCGTGATCTCTGCCAACTTCGACAAGGGGCATCCCAATCACGTTGCCACTCGCCCCGAGCATCCCCCGGGCAGCGCCATTCGCCAGCACGACGTGTCCCTGATCGTCGGTGATGATGACCCCATCTGACAGATCGGCGAGGGTCGCCTCGAGGCGCTTCCGCGCCAGATCCAGTTCGGAAAGCGTGCCGCGCAACGTTTGCGTCATGGAGTTGAACGCTCGCCCGAGGTCACCCAGTTCGCGCGTCGGGGCTGGGGAAACCATGACAGTGAGATCCCCGGCGGCAACTGCCGACGCTTGCGTACGAATCGCCTCCAGCGCGCTGCTGATGCGCCGGGCCACGAACCAGCCCGCGCCCGTCATCAGCACGCCAGCCGTAAGCGCCGCCAGCGCGACGAGTCGTTGGATGTCACGCACAAGGCCATCAACTTCGCTCAATGGCACCGCGACGCGCACGATGACTGATTGATCCGCGATCGTCCGTGCGACGTAAAAGAACGGCACATTGACCGTTGAGCTGATCCGCATCGAAGAACCTGATCCCTGCCTCAGCGCCTCCACTACTTCCGGTCTCCCGGCATGATTGTCCATCAGCTCCTCTTCGCCTGCCGAATCGGCCAGGACGTTCCCATCACGGGCAATGAGGGTCAGGCGAACATTGAGCGCGTTGGCCAAACGGCTCGTCATCTCGTCCAGTTGCCGGGAATCCGCGCCATCCTCGATGAGGGGCGCCAGCACTTCGCCAGCGAATGCAGCCTCTTCAAGCAGCTCCACCTGGAGGCGGTCAACGTAGAAGGCGCGGATCGTTCCGACGAGCGATCCGCCGAGGATCGCCATAATGAGGAGCGCCAGCCCACTATAGGTCAGGGCAAGGCGTGTCCCCAGCGTCTTCGGGATGATCCGGCGGGCGAGAGACGGTTTCTCGCGGGTATTCCTTCCGTCAGTCTGGCTACCAGGTTGCTCGGCCATGTCATCAGACTAGCGTGTTGTAGGCAGGGCGCCCGCGATCCGATTGCTCGCCTCCACGGCGCGTGGAACAAGCCGATAGCCAACGCCCCGCACCGTTTCAATTCGGGCCGGATTCGCGGGGTCAGCTTCGATCTTCTGGCGCAACCAACGAACGTGGACATCGACTGTCCGAGTTCCCATGGGAAAGTCGTAGCCCCAGACGCGATGCAGGAGCGCATCCCGCGAATGCACGATCCCCGGGTGCTTCGCCAAGAAAAAGAGGAGGTCAAACTCCTTTGGACGTAAAGCCAGCTCCGTGCTGGCGATGGTGGCTTTCCGGCGAGCACGATCGACGGTCAGATCGCCAACGCTCACCACATCTTCAGCCGGGCCAGGCGCCTCAGCGGCAGAAAAGCTGGTGGAGGCCAACGGCGGGTCCGGGACCGCATGTGCGCGAGGCAGTGATGGCTCGGGGCGCATCATCTCGACGCGGCGCAGCATCGCGCGGATTCGCGCCAGCAGTTCGCGCATCGCGAAGGGCTTGCCAAGATAGTCGTCGGCCCCCATCTCCAATCCGACGACGCGATCGATCTCCTCGCCTTTCGCCGAAAGGAGCAGAATGGGCACCGTTGATTCCGACCGGAGCGTGCGGCAAACCTGCAATCCGTCCGCCCCTGGCAGCATGATGTCGAGAACGATTGCGTCAGGGAGGGTCGATCGAGCCACCTGAATGGCCTCTGTTCCTGACGCGGCGACGTTTACACGATAGCCCTCTTTGCGGAGCGTGTAGGCGATCGCGTCGAGAACGGAAGGCTCGTCGTCGACAATCAGGATCGTTGGTTGCGATGGAGTCGGTGAGTCTTCAGTCATGACGGTCAGGTTGCCCGTTGGCGCTTGGGTCGAACATGGTCACCATCTTTGGCGGTATTCGCCGCGGCTGCCCCGCCTCGTTCACGAAAACCCATTCCGTCGTTGCATTGCATACCAACCGCGTTGCCGCGAACTCATCGCTCGGAACCTCCGCGGCCCGTCCAGCATATGGGATTTCCCGCGTCGGCTCGGTCTCTCGAAAGATGAGATAGCTTCGCTCGACTCGCGCGCCCGCCGGCTTGCCAAGCCAGGTAACTACCCGCAGCTGATCTCCACTGAACGCGGGCCGCACAAAGAGGATGGTGTGGCGGCGCGCGACAAAGACACCTCCGAAAGCTCGCGAGGCGTCCATGTCGAGCCCGAGGTACTCCGCATGATCGATCGCGGCCTGTTCAATGTAGTTGAGATAGGCCGCGTTGTTCACGTGGCCGAGAGAATCGACCTCGTGGTGTCGAACCCGAACGAACGTTTCGAAGGCATGCGCACCGGCGCCCGGCAAATCCGTGCGATCCGTATTCACGCCAGAATCTGAGAGCCCCGCACGCGGCCTGGCAAGGCCGGGTCATGGTCTGGGCCAGCGACTGAGCGGTCAAAGATCCTGCGGAGGATGGCGATTGTCGATGCGTAGGTCGAATCCATCCCGTGATACGACATCCCGCGTGCACCCAGGGTCTGCGCCCGTGTATACGGCGTATCCGATGCATAGTGGATGATGCCGAGGTCGAGGGAGCCCGGCTGATGTGTCTGCAGGTTGATGGCTTCTCCCGACGGATAGCGCCGCAAGTGAAGGTCTTCGTAGAGCGCATTCAAGTATGGCCCGGCCTCCATTTCGACGACGGTGTAGTTCTCGCGATAGAAGAAATCGAGGTAGCCCTCGTTCTGCAGGAATGTGCCCTTGACCGTCACTGCCTTCTGGTTATCGAGCGCGGCGCCAAACTCGAGATACGGCGCAAGATCGCTGTAGGTGAACGCATTCTCGAACCAGTATGTGTTCCCGGAATGCTCGTCGTAGACCACGTCAGAGATCATCACGTCACCGATTCGGCCATTGAGCGTCGCTGCCTTGCCAAGGATGTACACGCCCTGCAGTTCGTCAGTCGTCATCCCTACCTGAGTCATGATGTTGTAGGCAGCGAGCCCAAGTGGATAGTTGACATTGACGATGAGGGCATCCGAACTCCGAGGGTCGAGACAGACGCCATCGTCGGAACAGAGGCGGTGATCAAACCTCGCTGGATCGAGCTTGGACAACTCGATGATCTGGATTCCGACATCGATTGGCCCGTGGGCGTCGATGTGGTGAATGCCAACTTCGTGTTCCTCCAGATTGCGCTGCCGCCGGTCGACTTCACGGCCATGCCTGGCGAAGTACGGCCGCGCCGCGAAATAGAGCAGGTTGTCCCAGTTCGATCGGCTCATCCCGGCTTCGAGGCGCTGCAGCTCGTCCTTCAGTTCGGCCGGCCCATGCTCCCGGATAAACGCGGTCAGCTCGTCCTTCCGGCGCCTTGCCGTCCCGGAAAGCACATTGACAATTGAATGAGTATTGGACGAGACGAAGAAGACCGGCCGGTCGGCGGCGCCTAGCTCATGCAGCATCCGCTCGGCCGGCAGCCACCACTGGTGCGTGGCCCGCGCATTCCCCAGGTGTGTGCCGCCGATCATCTTGAGCGTGAATCGCTTGCGGTGGTCGGCGACGAGCGCCAGATTCTCCCAGAGAAGGGCGCCCCAGACTGCCTGCAGACGCTGCCAGTCGGCGGGCTTGAGAAGCAACCGCGCGCCGCACTCCACGACCTCTGTCTCGGTCAGTGGATCGCCGTTCGCCGCGCGGGCAATGAGCGCGCTGAGCGTGTGATCGGCCTCGACGAGGTTATGCATTTTGTTCCACTCGATCTGGTACGCCACGATCGAGGGCACCAGGTCGTCGAGATCGGACGCGGATGCAATCGTTGCGCCGAGCGTTTCTTTCCCATCGTAGCGCCAACGTCGCCGTCGCCTCGGGGCGGAAACCACGTCCCAGTCGTCCAGGTTGACGTATCCACTCCGGCGAAACCCGCGCGCGGACTGGCCAAGGACAATGTCGGTGACGCGCGAGATGCTTTCTGGCAACCGCTGCGCGGAGTAAATGAATGCGTTCAGGTCCGGCTCGGCCTCCTCGGCCCCGGCGTGAAGCGAAGATGCCGCCGTCAGATGCGCGGGGATGAGCGCGGAAACCGGGATCGCGCCGGAGCTTTGCAGGAGGGTGGTATACGTCCTGACGTAGAGGTCCACCTCACGTTTGCCAGGTACGCGGGAAGCCCCTGGCGCCACCGGCTTGAGCGTTCGCTCGACCCGGGAGGCACCTGGCTCTTGTCCGTCGAGGTCGCTCACAGACGTCATCTCGATGGTTTGGTTCCAGTGGTGATCGGCGCACATCGCCGTGAAGACATCACCTTCCGAGTATAGACCAGGCTCCGGCCCATACGTTCTGCGCGGTCCCGGAGGTCGAGACCGCGCACGAGCCAATCGATCGGTTGCGAGGGTCCGCGGACAGCCGGGCTAGGTTCCGAGCCGCGCAACCTGTTCGAAACGACGATCAGATGTCCACGACGTCAGGTTGTTCGACCGCGCCCTGCGCGTGCTGCAGGAGCTTTCCCGGATGAACCGCAAGTGAGTTCCGTCCCAGCGATCTGACCGAGCCCTGTTCCTGGAGCTCGAGCAGTTTGCGCGTGACCGTCACCCGGTTCGACCCAATCATGTTCGCCAGCGTCTGGTGCGTGACTGGCAGCGTGATGGCGGTCAGCCCATCCGCCGTCGGGCGGCCAAAGCCACGGGCAAGAGTGAGCAGCGTCGACGCCAGGCGAACCGACGTGTCACGCGCCAGGAGCTGCTCGGTGAGCGTATGAAGCTCGGAAATGCGCCGCGACATGCCCTGCACTACGGCATTGGCCAACTCAGGCGTCCGCTGGATGAGATCGACCAGATCATCTGCCTCCACAATGGAGACGGTCGAATCGACAATCGCTTCCGCCGATGAACCGCTCGAGAGGCCATCCGGGTCTGACTCCTGCGTGAATACGGTGTTCGGGCCGAGCAGCCCGAGGTTGATCGACCGGCCATCAGGCAGCGATTTGTACAGCCTCACGCACCCAGAGCGAACGATGTAGACCAGCCCGGCCCCGCGCCCTGGCCCGAAGATCTCCTGCCCGCGGCTGAACGTTGCCGCCGCCGCCTTCGACGTCGTGGAAGCGCCGCGGAACTGACCATTCCCGCGATGGCCATTTCCATTCGAACGCGGCAAGGGGACAGGCTTCGCCGGCGCCGGCGCGACGTCAGACCCCATCGCTCCGGCATACCAACCCGGGGCCGTCACCGCCAGGGTCCGCGCCGTCGCCCCTTCCCGTGAAGCGAACTTCATCGCCCTCTCCTTTTCTTGCTGCTGATTGACCAACAGCTCGCGAGCCGTTGGCATGGATGGGTCTTCGCAAGGTTAGTGCCAGCGAAAAAACCGACCGCTTCAGTCGCACTACTTCAACTCTTGGCAAGACCGAACGATGCCCACGTTGAGCTCACGCCCGCGCGTTCGAGTCCCGGAGCAGCGATTGGCGGCACGGCGTCAGGATGGGCGGACACCACACCATGAAGCGATGAACAAGGCACTCACGGAAATAGCCAGCATGAGGTCGTCGAGAGGGACCGACTCATCGGGCGCATGCGCGAGCCGCACGTCTCCCGCGCCGAACATGACGCAGGGCATGCCGCCAGTGTTCACGAAATGCCGCATGTCCGCGCCATACGTCACTCCGGCAACGCGGGCTGGCGCCCCGGTCGCCATTTCGATCGCCCGGGCCAGACTCCTTGGCAATGGTGAATCGTCTGCCACGCCAGCCGGGGCGAACTGTCCGTCGAGCCAATCGATCGTAGGAGGATGAGCCGCGAGCCATGGATCGGCGCGCGCCAATTCCTGGACCTCCTGGGCCATGCGCCCCTTGAACGCCTCGAAGTCTTCGCCCGGCACGAGTCCCGCTCGGCCTTCGGCTTCGACCAGTTCCGGCACGGATGAAGGCCACGATCCTCCGCGGATCACGCCAATGTTAATCGGAACCTTGTTGGCCATCTCCCGGTAAAGGGGGTGGTCCACCTCACGGTTTCGCCGCGCCTCGAAGTCGAGTATGCCCCGGTGAAGGTAGGAGAAGTTCTCAATGGCGCTGACCCCTTCATTCCGGACGCAAGCGTGCGCCGAGAGCCCGGGCACGCGCAGCCGGAACATGAGCGAGCCACCCTGTGCCGTCACGATTGAGAGATCGGTCGGCTCCGAAATGATGGCCGCGTCCGTGCGATAGCCGCGCAAAATTGCCGCCAGGGCGCCTGCGCCACCATCTTCTTCGGAAATCGTGCTCTGGACAAAAACGTCGCCCTCCGGCTCATAGCCGGCCTCCCGCAACGCTCTCAGGGCGAAAAGGTTTGCCACGATGCCCGCCTTCATGTCGCACGAGCCTCGTCCGAAGAGCCGTCCCTCATGGACGTCGCCGCCTAACGGTTCGTGGCTCCAGGCCGCGCGGTCTCCAGTTTCGACCGTGTCAATATGCCCGTTCAATATGAGCGACCGGCCTTGACCACGCCCAGGGAACACCCCGACGACGTTCGGCCGGCCCGCGAAATCTCCCCGCGGGGTCACATGCTCGGCAAATGGCGCGAGCTCCTCCGGGTTCGGCTCCCAGACATCAACCCCCAGGCCATGGTGTCGCATGATCTCCGCCACGGCCGATTGCGCCTCGCCCTCACAGCCGGTCTGACTTGGGATGCGCACGAGTTGTTGCAGCGTGGCTGTCACTTCGGCGCGGAGGGCCTCTACCGCCGTCAGGATTGACCTTTGGACAGCTGAATCGCCTGTGAGCTCACTCACGATCCGTCACCATTGTCAGTGCGAGCGGGCAGCGGCAGCGCTGAAAGCTCGATAAGCTCTCGGCGCATCCCCACGTCCGCGTAGTTGTCCCACAACTCACGAAACCGCTCGTACGCGGATCGCCGGGCGAGATGTTCCCTGCCAAGGAGGGCGATCAGCCCCCGCCTCGGGTCGTCCGGGGGTGGCCGCAGCGCCGCGGCGGCGATCGTCGCCAGCGCTTCTGGCGACGCGCTGGCGATCGCCTCACGCATTTCGAGACTCTGTTCCACCATGAGCCGTGAAAGCTCGTCGCCGATCAACTCGATGCGCACGTCGTGATCGTGCAGGGTTCCAAGGACTTCCTGGATAGCCTTCACCCTGTCAATCTGGCGCTTCCCCGACTCGCCAAACCGCGGCTGAAAGAGCTCGAGGGTATAGCGAAGGCGTTTGGCCGCAATACGGAGATCGTGCAGCGCCTCTGACAGCTCGGGATGATCGATTACGGGCTCGTACGAATAGAACTCCGCAATCCTCACCGCCACGACGCGGCGGGCGTTCTCCACAACAGACGCCTCTGGATCGATATCGGGAACGGGCCAGGCTCGCGCCATGGTTAGCGCCTCGCCTTGGCGCTCGGGGAGAGCAATGGCGTTTCGGATCCAAAGCGACGCTCAACCTCGCTCCACACGTCGCTCTTCAGCAACTCGTGAAGGTACCGCTCCATTTCCGCGCGCGCGCCCAGTCGCTCGCCTTCGATACGACCGATCAACCGATCGATGCCCCGCCATTCTGCCATGGGGGCCGCGTCGCGCTCGGCGCGAAGAGATTCCAGCAAGACATCCCGATCGCGAACTTCGCCCAGCGACCTCGTGATCTCCTTCGCCAAACGATGAAGTGGCTTGTACCACCCACTCGGAAAGACCGGCGCCGCAATATCCATCGCCGCGCGCAGCCGCCTGGAGGCCACCCGCACGTCATGTACGCCTTCGATGTCGGCGCCTTCCAATGCCGCTGGAATCGCCTCGTGCACCACCTTCCAGCGCTCGGCGATCAGCGCCTTCATCGTCTCCCGATAGCCCTCGGCGCTCTCGGCTCGCACCTTCCCTGCTGCCACTGGGACTCCGGGCATTGTTGAGCGCTTCGGCTTTGACGGCCGCGATGAAGTCTCTTCTGCAACGCCGGCGCCTGACCTGCCGGCTTCCTCGAAATACTCGGCCAGCAGCCCAGCCCGGATTCCGCTGCGTGCAATTTCGACCCGTGTTGGATGGACCCGATTGGCAATTGCCGAGACGATGGCAACACCAGCCGGCAGCACCCGAGCTCGCGCTTCCGGAATCTCGATGGCATCGGCAAGCTCAGCCGCCGTCAATACCGCGAGCTTGCCAATCACCGATTTCACCGCCCGCAGGTCGATTCGGTCAACGTCCTGGACAAGCCTGGTCATGAACTCGCCTGTGCCACCGACGATGATGAGCCGAGCGCCCTCTCCTCTCGGCAACTTCAGCGACTTCGTAATGCGGGCGAGCGTCGCATCCGCTTCCTGCTCCGCGATCTCGAGCTCACTCAGCGTCGGAGGATCACTCAATCCCAGCCGCTCGGTCAGCCGCCCCGACCCCAGGGGCACAGACCGCGCGCCAAGCATGACGCCATCATTGGACGCGATCAACTCGGTGCTAGCCCCACCAATGTCCGCAACCACCACCTGACCGGAAACATCCATGTCGGACGCGAGACCGCGAAACGTAAGCTCCGCCTCCTCCAGGCCATCAATCGCCCGAACCTCAATGCCCGTTTCGGACTCGACCCTCTTCAGAAAGTCCGCGCCGTTCGCCGCCGAACGCGTCGCCTCAGTAGCCACGGCCAGGATACGCCGCGCGCCGCACTCTCTCGCGCTCGCGGCGAAGCGGCTCAACGTAGCCACGGCATGGTCGATGCGCTCATCATCGAGTCGGCCGGTCTCATCGAGTCCCTGGCCAAGGCGCACCACCTCGGAGTCCCAGGCAAGCTGTTCGATTCCGCCGTTCTGGCCGGGCCGTGCCAGCGTCATCTTGATCGAGTTGGAGCCAATATCGATGGCGGCCGCCACGCGCTGATCCTCGGTCATCGATCGCCAACCGCGCGCACGGGAATTGCAACATTCGTGGGCATGGCTATCATGCTGCGCATTCTACTGATTGTCAGGTTTTGACGAAGGATTACGGTCGCAGACAGCCATGAGCGAAAAGAACCAGCCGCTGGCCGGCATTTCATTGGCTGCTGAGCTCATTCGAACGAGAACGGAAGCCGAGCTCGCGCTGCTGCGGCAGGAGCGCAAAGCCGAACGCAAGTTGGCCAACGCGCTCAAGACGCTCGAACGCGATCTGGAGCGGCTCAGGGGCGTTCAGGCTCAGGTTTCCGTAAGCCAGCAGTTGGTCGAGAAGGCAGAGGAATCCTTGCGTGAGTGCCAGACGCGGCGCGCGGTGGGACCAGTGGCGTTCGGAGAAGAGCAGTCAGCCACTACCCACCAAGGCCATCCCGGCCGGCAAGGCGATCGGACGCGGCCCAGAAACGATCCATGAGCGCTGCCTGTTCGCCTGCCGACATCGGCCGCGGCTGGTGAAACTCCTCGATTTCCACCCCATGGAAGCGAAGCCCGACGATCTCGACACCCCGAAAGTCAATTTCGAGCACGTAGCCCGATCGCACCTCAGCCGCCCACATCTGATCGAGGATGAAGTTTCCAGGCGAATAGACAATTGGCTTGCCCGCATACGTTTCCATGCCCTGGATGACATGGGGATGATTGGAGACCACCATCGTTGCGCCCGCGTCGATTGCCAGCCGCGCGACATGCGTCGCCCATGCCGGGGGGACCGCAACATACTCAGCGCCAAAGTGAAAGTACGGGATGACGACCTCCGCCAGCGCGGTCGCCGCCGTAATGTCCTCAAGCACCTGCCAGGCGAGGAGCGGGTTCGTACCCGGCCTGTCAGCCGTCGCCCCCGCGTCGAAATCGAGGACGCCATTCTGAACCCCTGGCTCAGCCTCGTAGTTGGCCGTAACGCCATCAATGCCCAGGAACGCGATTCTGACGCCCGCGACCTCGACAATCCACGGCGCCCGGGCGATGGCAAGATCATGCCCCGCGCCAAAATAGGGCATCCCATAGGCGTCGAGCGCTGTAATCGTATCCAGGAGCCCCTGCACGCCCCAGTTCTCGCTGTTCCAGACCGTG
>CAYSXO010000028.1:21438-24607 GCA_964434995.1 uncultured Sphaerobacteraceae bacterium | reverse complement strand
CATCGACGGGCCAGACCAATTGACTCTCGCCCGCTTCCCATGCCTCAATGCGGTGGGCAGCCCCGCGCTCGACGGACACCTTCAACGAATCGAGCCAGGGCTCGTCCCGCCAATGTCGATCGAACCGGCTGAACGTCACCTCGTCCGCATCCCATGAGTCGATGCGCCATGGTCCGGTTCCAACTGGGGTCGCCGCGGCCCAATCGAACCCTGAGAGAGTCCGCGCGCCCTCGGGTTCAGCCGACCAGTACGCCTCGTATTGACGGCGTGAGAAAACCGGCAGCGTTGCCGCATTGAAGAGCCAATTCGCGTCGCGCGCGGTAAACCGAATGAGTACGTCGCCCTCTGCGGTCGCCTCAATCGATTCCACGAGCGAAAAATGCCCCGAGACGAGGGATTCGATGTCGTCCCGGTAGACCGCAAGCGAAAAGGCCGCGTCCTCGGCATCGAATCGCTCGCCGTCGTGCCAGAGCACGTCGTCTCTCAGCGTGAACTGCAACTCGATCCCGTCGTTCCGCCAGCTCCAGCCGCTGGCCAAACACGGCTCCGGCCTCAACGTGTCCGGGTTGGGGCGGACCAGGGGCTCGAGATAACTGTGCGGAATCTGGAGGTCCTGGGCGAACGCTGCTGGATTGAAGTTCTCGAGCGACGAGCCCGGACGATCCAGGCGAACTTCGCCGCCTCGCACCGGCCCGGCAGCTTCGCCCCCAATCGGCGTTGCCACTGGGGTGGCCCCAGGCTCCTGTGCCAGAACGCGCCCGCGTTCGACAAGGAGTGCGCTGGTCGCGGCTGCTGATGCCGACAGGACGAATCCACGCCGCGACAGGCGCGGTCCGGGGCGGGCTGCTGCCCACGCATGGGCATCGGCGCCACGGCGGTGTCCGCTCGTCTCCGGGCCTTTGGAAGACATTGTCTCGGCTAGTCTCCCCGCATGCTGGCGACAACCGGTGACGAGCCCACGAGATTCGGCACGTCCGTAACCTGTCGAACGGTCCTATCAGGTTCGGGCCCAGGTCCGTTCCACCGCTCGTCGCGCCGATTGATCCAGATCGAAGGCAACCCGGCCGACCGCGCGCCGGCAATATCGAACTCGGCGGCGTCACCGACGAACACCGCTTCGCCGGGAGATACACCCATCTGGTTGAGCGCCTCACGGAAGATGGAAGGATCGGGCTTCGCCGCCCCAAAATCCTCGGAGATCAATATGACATCGACGAATTGGTGAAGGTCGAGCAGATCGAGCTTTGCCCGTTGTACCTCGGTCGGCCCGTTCGTGATGATGCCGATGGGCCGTCGAGTGTCATTCCGGGCATCGACGGTCCGCACGGCACGGAGCGTTTCGATTGCGCCAGGAAAGAGCTCCAGGCCATGAAACCGGTTGTCGCGGTACCAGCGCACGGCCGACCTGGCGACGGCCGGGTCCGAAACACCGTACCGAGCAAGTAACTCCTCGAAATGGTCCGTGCCGTGCGGATGCATCGAGATCGACACTTCGATCATTTCACGCAGCACATCCTCTGCCCACGCTACCGGTTCGCCCGCGCCATTGCGCGAGAGCGCAATGCGCAGGCGCAGGTCTCGCGCGGAACTGTAGTCACACAGGGTGTCATCGAGATCGAACAGGATTGCCCGGGGAATCGGGTCAAGTGGCCGCGGCTTCATCCGCCACGGCTCGCCGGGAGATCTCGACCCTTCGCGCGAACGTCCGCTTCTTGCGCGGCTCGCGTTGCTTGAATCCCCTCGCAGACCAGCTCGGCAATGTGCCGCAGCTCGAGCGGCCGGCCTTGGGCATCGCACCCGCCGCGAAGCTGCAGAATGCAGCCTTGATTGTCGGTGACGATCAGCGATGCGCCGGTTGCCTCGGCATCATCAAGCTTGCGGTTCATCAGGCGCTCGGATATCTCAGGGTAATCGAAGGAAAAGCTGCCTCCGAAACCGCAGCAGAGCCGCGCCTCGGCGAGGTCGCGCACCTCGTGACCGAGGATGTCGCGCAAAATGCGCCGGGGCGCTTCCCGCAAGCCGAGGGCGTTCAGCCCCTGGCATGAATCGTGGTACGCGATCACGCGCCGTGGCGCATGAGAGAGACTCCCAGCCGGCAACGCCGCCACCCGGTCGATCAGCGACGTGTAGTCGATGATTTTGTCGGCCAGTCGCCGGGCTTTCGCCAGCCAGCGGGGCTCGTTGCGAAAAAGGTGCAGGTAGTCCTGTGAGAGCGTCGCCACGCAACTCGCGCTGCCGGAGACGATGTAATCCGCCTCACATTCCGCCAGCGTGCCGATCGTTTGCCTCGCCATCCACGCGCCATGCCGCGTGTCGCCCGAATTCAGAGCCGGCAGGCCACAGCAGTGCAGCCCTCCGGGATAGACGATGGTTGCTCCGAGCTCCTGCAACGAGTGAACGATAGCCTCGCCCTGGCCTGGGTAGAGATTGTCCGTCATGCAACCCGGGAAGAGGGCGACCCGCTTTCCGGCAAGCCCGTTCGGAACAACGGACCCGACCGAGGCCAGCGGGCTGTCGTGTGGCAACCGCTCGCGAAGCGGAGTCTCCGCAAGCAACGGGAGCGCCCTCCAGCGGGTCAAGCTTCGCGCGATCGGAATCCGGCGAGTTCGGAAGAGCCGCTTGTCGCGCATCAGCGGCCTTTGCATCCTCCGCGCGATCTTGAGCGCCAGGTTGGCTGACCTTGGCCGCGCGTAGAGTGCGAGAATCGACTTCTTGGGCTCCTTGATGCCAAACTCGTCCACGACCATCGACCGCACATCGAGAATTTGCCTGGGCAAGGGAATCTCGACTGGACAGACCGTCTCACAGGCATTGCAGGAGAGGCAGAGGCTCTGCGGCCCCTTTGCGGCCTCCAGACCATGGTGAAATCCGGTGACCACCAGGCCGATGGCCCCGGTGTAGATGTGTCCAAAAGCGTGTCCGCCTACCTCGCGGTAAGGCGGGCATACATTGGCGCAGGCGGCGCAGCGGATACAGTGCAGCGCTTCGGTGAACTCGGGCAATGAGGCCATCACGCGGCGGCCATTGTCCACGAGCACAATGTGCATCTCGTGGCCCGGCGTGGGTCCGGTCGTGAAGGTGGTGTAGCTGGTGATTCGCTGTGCCGTCCCCGACCGGGCCAGTAGGCGCACCTGCGTCATGGCGTCGTCAAACGTCGGCACCAGCTCTT
>CAYSXO010000028.1:0-21428 GCA_964434995.1 uncultured Sphaerobacteraceae bacterium | reverse complement strand
GGGCACCGACGCGCAGAGACGCCCATTCCCCTCATTGGTCACCATCATCACCGTTCCGGATTCGGCAATGAGCGCATTGGCGCCGGTGATGCCGATCCCTGCCGAGAAGAACGCCTCCCGGATTTCGTCGCGGGCAATGGTCACTTGTTCGGCGATATCATCGCGCGAGACGATTCGTCCCAGCGCCTGGGACATGTCTGCCCCGATCTCCTGCCGGGAAAGATGGACGGCCGGCATAACCATGTGGCTTGGCCGCTCGTGACGGATCTGCACCAGCCACTCGCCAAGGTCCGTCTCGACGACGCGAATTCCGCCTGCCTCGGCGGCATGATTGAACTCGATCTCCTCACTGACCATCGACTTCGACTTGGCAATCACCGAGACCCCGCGCTCACGCGCGAGCGACATGATGATGTCGTTGGCCGAGCCAGCGTCGGCTGCCAGATGAACTTTCGCCCCGGCCTTCTCCGCGGCGGCGACAAACTCACCGAGATATCGATCGAGATCGGCGGTTACGCTCGTTTTTGCGGCCTTCATTCGCCGCCGGAGTGTCGTGAAGTCGATCTCCGCAATTGCCGAATCGCGCGACGAACGCCAGCCTCGTTGGAATGTCGTCAGATTGTTGCGGAGCCGAGGGTTGCCCAACGCTCGGGCCAGACGGCCGGGAAATGCCGGTTCTCCATGATTCGCATCCGGACCGGCATTTGTCCGCGGTTCAGGGCTAACTGGCGCCTGCATTCCGAGTCCCAGCCTTGCGCATTCTCTGTCTCCGGGAGTTCCGGGCTCGCCGCTCCGTGCTCAGGCCCAGGATCATGGCGTGGCTTCATTCCAGAACTGGCCGCGAAATTCGTCCGTGTCGTAATAGCCAACGATGCTCGTGATCTTGCCGCCATTCGTCCGCACAATTGCGACCTGCTCGGACAGAAGCTCGCGTCCAAGGTGCGCCGCGAACTCACGCAGGGTGAACTGCACGGCTGCTCGATCACCATCAGAAATTACGTCGGTGACTTCCCAGCGAGCCGTCGGATAGGAACTGACCACCGTGCCAAAGTAGGCGACGATCTCATCGGCCGGCCGCACCACGTCCCGATGCGGCAGCGCTCGGAACGATGCGTGATTGGCGAGCGTGGAACGCAGTCTACGTGGATCGCGGGCGTCAATGGCCGCAAAGAACTCGCGGCCCAACTGGTCCGCGGTCGCGTGGTCCGCCCTTGGTGCACTCTCATGATCCATGGAACCCTCGTTCGGCGCAACTATCGGGAGCCAATCTGAATACGAGAGGGACTCCGGTCAGTTTGGCTCAACGTCCGATTGATCCGCGTGCCGCTTCACCGCCGCCGTCGTCACACGCGGGATTCTGGGCTCAGCCGCGCCCAACGTCCGCTCGAAACGGCGCGCGAATTTCTTCCAGCCCGACGCGAGAGACCCTGGCAATTTCCTCGCGTACGCCAACGCGCGAGAGCAATCGGTCAATCTCGCCCAACCGCGCCCAGTCATTGCTGGCCAGAAACTCCGCCAGTTCGCGGATTGACCAATCTCGCTCGCGGCGGCTGTAGCCGTCGCGCTGCCACGCGTTGTCGGGCAACGCGCGCAGCAGGGACGTTGAGCTCTCCCTGATGCGGCGAAACTCCGACATGATGACGAGCGCGTTCGCGTTCCGGTCGGCCAACTGCTGCGCCAGCGTCCGTTCGACAACCGGAACACGATCCAGATCAGGGTTGCTCTGGGTGGCGATCGCGTGCATGAAGGAGTAGATGCGGCTTTCCGTATCGCGGAGGCCAAGCAAGACGTCTTTTACGGTCGTTTCAGACCGGTGCGCCGTGTGCTCGATGCGGGTCCTGTCGTGGATTGGCGTCAGCCAGCGCGACAGATGATTGAGCGTCTGGATAAGGTCGATGATCAGCGCATCGTTCGAAAGCCTCCGAACGCGTGCCTCAGTCTCCAGGGCCTCTCGCGCCTCCATGGCGACCATGTCCATCATCTCTCCTCTAGCTGTTCACGCCCGCCACAATCCGAAGTTGTGCTTCGATTGGGATTTCCCCGACCGCCATTTCGCCAAATGGTAGCCGCCATGCCCGAACAACGACGGGTGGCGCAAATCCTACGATCACGCTGAAAACACCGGGCAGCGTCGCCTCGGCGAGGTCGAGCGCGGATGGAATCGGAGGCGTCGTTGGATGTGAGTGCACGATGGCTCCGAGCCGCGTAGAGCACAGTTTCATGTCCGACAACGCCCAAGCGACTTCGACCGGGTCCATTGTAAACCTCGTCGGGGATGAATCGACATTCGTTCCCGCGTAGTATCGACTTGCGATTGGCCCATGGGATTCATCGACTATTGAGAGGAGGCCCACGCCTTCCATCGGCAGGCAACCAGCGAGATGCTCGATCATCGCGTCGAGCACCGGCGCCGGAATGACCAACTCGGAAACGTTGGCTCGCGGCGAGACGGCAGGATATGCCCGCAATCCAGGAGCATTCTCCGCCCCGTTAGCTGTCATCGCCGCAAACGTCGAGCAAATCTGAGGCGCTCAGCGCGAGATGAAGCGTCAACCAGGAGGCAGGATCACCCACGTCCCGGCCCACGAGCTCGCCGATGCGGCGCAGTCGATAGGCGAGCGTGTTGCGGTGAATTCCCAATCGGGTCGAGGCGTCCACCTGGGAACCACCGCTTTCCAGAAACGCCCGAAGCGTATCTCGCAGCGTTCCTCGTTGATCCTGATTCTCGAGTGAGCCTAGCGCCTGGGTCACGAACTGCCGCAATTCGTTTGAGTCCCGTAATTGGTACAGCAATCGCAAGGCGCCTATGTCGTCGATGGATTCGAATGACGCGGCTCGCCGGGGAAAACGCGCCTGTTCCTGAAAGCTGGCCACGAAGCTTGCCTCGCGCGCGGCTCCGGGCACACTGGCAACCCCAACTGCCGGTGCAGAGATCGCGAGGGTGGCGCCGTCATTCGCGTGGTCCTTTTCCCATCGCCGCTTGACCTCGCTGATCCGTTCGGCGCGGCTGCCGGCAACCCGATTGCTTGACTCGACGAGGGCCGTTCTCCGGCCGTTCGTCCCACCCGCCGGATAGACGCTCCCCAATGGCGTCAGGGCGCGCGCCAGCGCCGGTTCGCTGCCGCCTTGCGTGATGGCGACGAAGAAGAGCGCGTCGGGATCAAGGCCAAGCGCCAACGCCGCCGCGCGTTGGTCGCTTGCGGTCTGGCGCCGGCCGGACAGCAATGTCTCGGTCACCTCGACCCGCCGGTGCCCTCGCGGGCGCGCCACGTCATCTCGGCGCAGCGCCGCCTCCGCGGCCATAGCGATGCGAGGGGCCAGGAACCGGGCCATGACACGCTGGCGATCGGCGAGGGGGCCGAGAATCAGTGTCGCTCCAGAAGATAGCCGCTGCAGGACCTCCGGCTGGGCCAGGCCGCACGCCTCTTCGTCATGTGCAGCAACTTCCGGCTTCGAAGCCAGGAGCCGCTGTGCGGCGTCATAGACCCGGATCGGAAGCCCAGTGGCCTCGGAGGCAACTCGAGCCAGCACCTCGATGCCCGCGCTCGTCACCACGACGTCGGCGATCCGCCGCTCGAGCTCGGTACCAACCCGATAGAGGTTGCCACGACACTCGGTAAGCTCGCGGTTGATCACCGTCTCGATATCGGCCGTGATCTGCCCCTGCCAAACGAGAATCGGAAGTGAAGCAGACACACCGCCAAGCCGCGCGGCATCATGAGCGGCCACTGGCGCCACGACAGCGCTTGCGCGGAGGAGCTGCGCTTCTCTGAGCAAATCCGCGAACGCATCACCAAGCACGTCCGCCACCCGCGCCGGTACCAGGATCAATTCGCCACCATGGAGCGCTGGCAGATGTGGCGGCGATATTCGCGTGGTGACCGCCCATGAAACGACCGTATCAGCAAGCGAGCATTGCAGCGCTTCGGGCGCGGCAGTTCCGGCCAACGCGACCAGGCGCGGCTCCATCGTCAGCAAGTCTTCGAGCGTCACGTCCATGACTGGCAATGCTCATCGAACGTCAAAGGTTCTGCCGCCAGCTCGGGGACTCGTGGCGGCTCGTGAGCGACCATAATAGTCGGAACCTTGCCAATTGCTGCACATTCCAATTGGCGACTTCTCACGGAATCGACGATTCCAAAGCGCAATCCCCGCCAAATCGCCAAAAGCGCTCACTGACGGCCTGCTCAACGACGCGGACTGCCGCTATCGCGCCGTCCTTGTGCCCATGAGACACGGTTAGGCAGTTTCGGTTCCAACTCCTCCAAATCGATCCGGCCACATGGTCACCCCGTGGAACACGCCCCGGCGGAAATTCCGGGCGAAGCTGGAATCGTGGTCCCGTTTCGGCGCCGCGCCCCCCCGTTCACCGTTTGACCTGATGACACATGTTGTGCTGATGATCGTAGGCTGGTACCATATGTGGTGTAATTCTCGGGAAATCAACCGAGATGCCGAGACTTTGGGGAGAGCCGTCGCCTCGTTTCCCCGTGAACCGGTTGAAAGCGTTCCCCGAGGCGATATTCGACGACCCGTGAACCGCGAAATGAGAGATTCGAGCGGCGATGCGGTCCCGAAGCATCCCGGCAATTGGCCATCGAGGTAGGGTAATGAGCGTGACGACAAAAGCATCGGCACAAGGCCTGACGGTAGAGCGGCGATTCACCGCTGGCAAGTCGGATGGCTTCGACGGCGTTGAGTGGACTCGCAGAACGTCACGCATCACGAATCCCGATGGCTCTGTTGTCTTTGAAATGACCGATGCCGAAGTGCCCGCCGCCTGGAGTCAGGTGGCCGCGGATATCATGGTTTCCAAATACTTTCGCAAGGCTGGGGTGCCGCAGTTCGACAACTCGGGCCACCCGATTCGAGGCGAGGCGGGCGAGCCAGTCCTCGGCCCCGAACGCTCGGCACGTCAGGTTATCGAGCGCCTTACTGGCGGGTGGCGCCATTGGGGCGAGTCAAATAGCTACTTCGCGTCCAGTGCTGATGCGGCAGCGTTTGAAGACGAGCTGAATTACATGCTCGTCCACCAGATGGCCGCGCCTAACTCACCACAGTGGTTCAACACCGGGCTTTCCTGGGCATACGGCATCACCGGCCCAGCGCAGGGACACTACTTCGTGGATCCAGCCGATGGTCTGGTGAAAGCCAGCATCGACGCCTATTCGCGCCCGCAGCCGCACGCCTGCTTTATCCAGAGCGTCGGAGACTCGCTGGTGGAGGAAGGCGGGCTCATGGACCTCTGGGTCCGCGAAGCGCGCATCTTCAAGTATGGCTCCGGCACGGGCACCAACTTTTCTCGCATTCGCGGCGAAGGCGAGCCGCTTTCCGGCGGGGGCACCTCCTCCGGCTTGATGAGCTTCTTGCGCGTTGGCGATCGCGCGGCTGGCGCGATCAAGAGCGGCGGCACCACGCGCCGCGCCGCGAAAATGGTTGTCGTCGATATCGATCACCCTGACGTCGAGCAATTCATAACCTGGAAGGTCGACGAGGAGAAGAAAGTCAGCGCGCTCATCGCTGCCGGTTACCCGAGCGACTTCAATGGCGAGGCCTACGCGACAGTCTCTGGCCAGAACTCGAACAATTCGGTTCGCGTCAGTGAAGCGTTCCTGCAAGCCGTCGCCAACGATGAGCATTGGGATTTGCGCTGGCGCACCGATCCCTCGCATGTCAGCAAGACCGTCCGAGCCAGGGATCTTTGGCAGCAGATTGCCGAGGCGGCCTGGCGGTGCGCGGACCCAGGGCTCCAGTTCGACACGACCATCAACGACTGGCACACCTGCCCCGCGGGCGGCCGCATCAACGCCAGCAACCCATGTTCTGAATACATGTTCCTCGACAATACGGCGTGCAACCTGGCCTCGTTGAACTTGCTCACGTTCCTCGATGTGGAGACGGGCGAGTTCGATATCGACGGATTCCGCCACGCGGTGCGCCTGTGGACGATTGTCCTCGAGATCAGTGTCTTGATGGCCCAGTTCCCAAGTGAGGAGATCGCCCGGCTCTCGTACGAATACCGAACCCTTGGCCTGGGCTACGCCAACCTTGGCACCCTGCTCATGCTGCTTGGCATGCCATACGACTCGGACAGGGCCCGTGCCTACGCGGGCGCCGTGACGGCCTTGATGACCGGCGAGAGCTACGCGACATCCGCTGAGATTGCGAAACATCTCGGCGCGTTCCCGAAGTTCGCCGAGAACCGCAATTCGATGTTGCGGGTCATCCGCAATCATCGCCGCGCGGCGTACGATACCGCTTCCAAGGAGTACGAGGGTCTCTCTGTTCTGCCCATGGCGATCGATGGCGCCCTGGCGCCGGCGAGTGTCCTGGCCGCCGCGCGTGATGCCTGGGACCGAGCACTGGCAGATGGAGAGGCGCACGGCTATCGCAATGCGCAAACGACGCTTCTGGCGCCAACGGGCACGATTGGCCTGCTGATGGATTGCGACACCACTGGCGTCGAGCCGGACTTCGCGCTGGTGAAGTTCAAGAAGCTGGCAGGCGGCGGCTATTTCAAGATCGCCAACCAAAGTATCGAGCCAGCACTCAGGAACCTCGGCTATGCCGCGGACGAGCGGCGAGCGATTCTGTCCTATGTCCTCGGCACGATGACGCTTGATGGAGCGCCGCACATCAACCGCGAGTCCCTACGAGAGCGCGGATTGCTCGACAGTGACATCGACCACATCGAGAACGCGCTACCTGGCGTCTTCGAGCTCGGGTTTGCCTTCAATGTCTGGACGCTTGGTCAGGAGGCTCTTGATCGCGCCGGGATCAGCACGCTGGACGCCAGCGCGCCGGGGTTCGACCTCCTTCGCGCCATGGGCTTCACCCAGCGCCAGATAAACGAAGCGAACGAGGTCATCTGCGGCACGATGACCGTCGAGGGCGCACCATTTCTGCGAGAGGAGCATCTGGCCGTGTTCGACTGCGCGAACACGTGCGGGAAGACTGGCACGCGCTTTATCCATCACATGGGGCACATCTTGATGATGAGCGCGGCGCAGAGTTTCCTCTCCGGCGCCATTTCGAAGACGATCAACATGCCAAACGAGGCCACTGTCGACGATGTTCTGCAGGCCTACGAGCAGAGCTGGAAGCATGGGATCAAGGCCATGGCGATCTACCGCGACGGCTCCAAACTGAGCCAGCCGCTTTCAACCAGCAGCGAGGCGTCCGGAACGGCCGGGATGGCCGCGGAGGTCGAGGAAAGGGTCAAGGAGCGAGTCGAGGCAGTGACCGCCACCGCCGTTGCAGAAGCGGTCGCCGCCGCGCGTGCCGAATGGGAGCAAGAGCAGCTGGCAGCATCGACTCCGGCGGCCGCACATGGCCCCGTTCGCCGCCGCCTGCCCGCCCGCCGCAACGGTTTTACCCAGGAAGCTCGTGTCGCCGGCAACAAGGTCTTCCTGCGAACAGGCGAGTACGAGGATGGCTCACTTGGCGAGATCTTCATCGACATGCACAAGGAGGGGGCTGCCTTCCGGTCGATGATCAACTGTTTCGCGATTGCCATTTCCAAGGGCTTGCAGTACGGCGTGCCGCTGGAGGAGTTCGTCGAGACCTTCACCTTCACCCGCTTCGAGCCGCAGGGCATGGTGACCGGACATCCCAACATCAAGATGGCAACGTCGATTATCGACTACGTCTTTCGGGTGTTGGGCCTCGAGTATCTTGGACGTACCGACCTGACCCAGGTTCCGCCAGAACTGAACGAGCCGGAACACGCGGATATCCGGCCAGAACCAACCGGAGCACCCGCTCGAGCGGCGACTGGCGCATCCGTGCCCGCTCCGGCGCCTTCACATGCGGTACCGAAATCGATACGCGGTGGAAATGGGAATGGCCATGGTCACCAGGGTGCGCACTCGGAAGGAACTGGGGCGGCCACCGCGCTTCTGGAATCGACGGCGGTCGTGAACATGATGAGCATGCATCTCTCGGAGATGATGGGCGATGCGCCGTTCTGCGATGTCTGCGGCCACATCACAATCCGGAACGGATCCTGTTACAAGTGCCTCAACTGCGGCAACAGTCTGGGCTGTTCCTGACGACAATGGCGCCACGTTGCCCAGCAAGAAGGGCCGGCGCTTCGCCGGCCCTTCTTGCGTGAAGCAGCTCGCTGCTAGCTTGCCGACATCGAAGACGCGCGTTCTCGCAGCTCGGTGAATGCGATGGTGCTCAGGTAGCGCTCACCCGTATCCGGCAGAATCGCGACGATGAGCTTGCCTTCGCTCTCGGGCCGGCGGGCGACCTCGCGCGCGGCGGCAGCGGCCGCCGCGCTGGAAATCCCGAGCAGAAGTCCCTCGGTTCGCATCAACTCGTGAACCGCGGCAATGGCGGTGTCGATGTCAATCAGGACAATCTCGTCGTAGATCTCGAGGTCGAGAACTCCCGGCACGAAGTTCGCGCCGATTCCCTGAATTTTGTGCGGCCCCGCCTGGCCGCTTGCCAGAAGCGGAGACTCTTTCGGCTCGACCGCAACCACCTTGAGATCCGGCTTCAACTGCTTCAGCACCTGGCCCGCTCCGGTGATCGTGCCGCCCGTGCCGATTCCGGCGACGAGTACGTCAATCTTCCCGGCCGTGTCTTCCCACAACTCGACGGCAGTGGTTCGGCGATGAATCTCGGGGTTGTCCAGGTTCTCGAACTGCTGTGGCATCCAGGCATCGGGCGTCTCCGCGACGATGGTCTCAGCCCGACGTACCGCGCCAGACATTCCCTCCGATGCAGGCGTCAGAACAAGTTCCGCGCCATAGCCAAGCAGCAGCAGGCGGCGTTCCTGGCTCATGCTCTCCGGCATGGTCAGGATGAGGCGGTACCCCTTGGCGGCAGCTACCCAGGCCAGAGCAATGCCGGTGTTGCCACTCGTCGGCTCCACGATCGTGGTCTTGCCTGGGGCAATCTCGCCGCGCCGCTCAGCCTCCTCGATCATCGCCACGCCGATGCGGTCCTTGACCGAATAGCCTGGCGTGAAGGCTTCCAGCTTGCCGACGAGCCTGCCGGGCGCGTCACCCCCGAAGCGGGTCAGGTAGACAAGCGGCGTGTTGCCGATAAGTTGCGTTGCGTCTTCGGCGATCGCCGGCCGGTCACGGCGTGGCGTCAGCGAAAGATCGATATCTCGTTCCGCGGTTGCGGATGTGGCCATTGCTCGCTCCCTGCTTCAAACAGCGCCGAATGTGATTGATACTATTCTAGAGTTTTTGATCCAAAATCACAATGTCTGCGGTTGACGTTGCCAGCCGGAGCTCCTGCCAGGCTCAATCGCCCGGAACCCGGCCCGTCTCGACCTGATAGTCGTGCTCGCTCCCCAGCCAGAACGCTCCGTCCGCATAGTGTTCCTTCTTCCAGATAGGAACGATCTCTTTAATGCGCTCGATCGCATAGCGGCAGGCATCAAAGGCGGCGTCCCGGTGAGCCGACGCAACGCTGATCACCACGCTCGTTTCACCAACAGCAAGCGTCCCGACTCGGTGAACAATGGCGACCCCGTCAAGGCCCCACCTCTCGTGGATTTCATCGCCAATCTGCGCCAGCATCCGTTCTGCCGCGGGAGGGTAGGCCTCGTACTCGAGATGCGTCACTGCCAGCCCCCGGCCATGATCGCGCACCGTTCCCGAGAAGGTGGCGATCGCGCCCGCGCCCGGATGAGCGACCAGCGACTCGAGCGCCCTCGCGTCTATCGGCTCGGCCTGCACGCGAAAGTACTTTTCGGCGCCACCACTGACCGGCGGAATGAACGCCACTTCATCGCCGTCCCGCAAGGCATGATCGTCTGGAACATAAGCCTGGTTGACCATGAGCATCGTCACCGGCCTGATTCGCTCAAGGCCAGGATGCTCGCCGGTCAATGCATCGAAGAGCTCGCCAACGGTTTTTCCATCCGGGATCTCGCGCTTTTCGGACGAACGGCCAACCATCTCACGGATCATGGCAAAGTAGCGAACTTCTATTTCCACAGTTTCCACCCGTCTCGTTCAATGGCGCGAAAGCAGCAGTCGTCAAACCAGCGCACTCAGAATCCCGCCTTACGCACCCAAGCCAACCTGCAACGGACCGATCATCAGCGCCTGAACCTCCGATCCTTCACCAAGCGGTTCAACGCCCTCCGGGATTTCGAGCAGAGCATTTGCGCCGACAAACGAGGCCAGGCGGGACGAGGCCTGAGCGCCGGTCGTCCTGGCGAAGAGTTTGCCCGCGCCGTCAGCCCAGACGGTGGCGCGCTGCATTTCAATCCGGTCCGAGGGCTGAACCTCATGCGCCAACGCAACGGGAAGCCGCGCCCGGTCGATCGCCAGGGCGCCCGCCATCGCACGCATCGCCGGACGCAGAAAGACCTCAAATCCGACTATTGCCGACACCGGATTCCCCGGCAGGCCAAAGATCAAGGTGTCGCCGACAGTTGCGAAGTGGAATGGCTTTCCCGGTTTCATGAAGATACGGCGGAAGTGGACAGTGGCCAATTCTCCGAGAATTGGCTTTATCAGATCGAGGTCGCCCATGGAAACGCCGCCACTGGTGATGACAACATCGCTCTGTTCGATGCGTTCGTGCATGGTGGTCAGCAAGGCGCCCAATTCGTCTGGCCCATGCCCAGCCCAGATGACGTCGGCGCCCGCCTCTTCCGATGCGGCGATCAGACTGAATCGATTCGAGTCGCGAATCTGACCCGGGCCTGGCCGCGATCCGGGCTCAACCAGTTCGTTGCCTGTGGAAAGGATGCTGACCCGCGGCCGCTGCACGACCGGTACGGGGTCAACGCCGAGTCCCGCCAACAATCCGATCTCCGCGGGGCCAATCGCCGTCCCTGCCTGGAGGACAAGCGATCCTTTGGCCAGGTCGACACCAACTGGCCGCACATAGGCGCCATGGTCGATCTGCTCCTGGTGGATGATCACGTGGTCGTCGGCAATCTCCGTGGCCTCGACCGGCACCACGGCGGGCAGAGGAGCGCCAGTCGTTATCCACGCGGCAGTGCCGACGTCAACCTCGATGTCCTCGACGGTCCCCGCGGTCTGCCGGCCTACGATCTCGCGCCAGGGCGACGGGTCATCCGCGACGACGGCATAACCATCCATCGTTGACGCCGCGAACGGCGGATAATCCTCCTGGGCGATGAGATCCTCGCCCAGGACGCGCCGGGCGGCCTGCCGCAAAGGAACCCGTTCCACAGGGAGTCGTTGAACAAACTGAAAGATGATGCTTCGCGCTTCACTGGGCGGCAGCATGCGGTCAAGGTATCGTGTCACGATGTCGATCACCATCCAGGCCGCCGGTGAAGCGGCCACTCTGATCGGGCAATTCACCGCAATGGTACCGTTCCGAGGCGCGGGACTCCCGTACCACGGGAGCACGCCGAGGAGCTCTATCGCAGGAGGCCGCGCGGCTTTGCGGTTGACGATTTACCAGGACTTCTCTACAGTCAGCGCACTGGTTTGGCCCTTCTATTGCCGGAAACACTCCTGAAAGCTCCGACCGCAATGTCTCCCAGCCGCTCGGCCGCCCCAGAACGAGCGTCTACCGCCACACCACCGCTGGTGGCGGTCGGTCAAGATGCGTTTTCCGGAACGGCCGCGGCAGTTCCATCGACGCCGATTGTCGAGAGCGCTGTCGCATCGCTTCTGCAGACGATCAGGACATCGTCCCCTGCCGCGAACGTTGAGTTGGTGGAACGCGCCGCTCGCTTTTCCGTCGCCGCTCATGGCACAGATCTTCGGAAATCTGGTGAACCGTACGTCATTCACCCGATCGCGGTCGCGGAAATCCTGGCTCGTATTCAACTCGATACGGAGACGATCGCCGGCGCGCTGCTGCATGACGTCGTGGAAGACACCGGCGTTTCTCTGGAGGCCATCGAGGAGACATTTGGGCCACGCGTTGCCAGGTTGGTCGACGGCGTATCGAAACTGGGACGCATCCCCTGGACGCGGGACGACGCGGAAAGCGCCAGCTCCCGCGAGAAAGCGCAGCAGGCCGAGAATCTCCGCAAGATGTTCCTGGCGATGGTCGACGACATCGGAGTCGTTTTGATCAAATTGGCCGACCGGCTGCACAACATGCGCACGCTAGAGGCGCTTCCCGCGAACAAGCAAGTCCGTATCGCCCAACAGACGCTGGAAATCTATGCGCCGCTCGCCAATCGCCTCGGCATATGGCAGTTCAAGTCCGAGTTGGAGGATCTGGCATTTCGCTACATCAATCCCGAGGCCTATCGCGCGCTGAAGTCGGAGTTCGAACAGCGAGCCCGTGACTCGGCTCCTTACATCGAAGACGTGAAGTCCGAGCTTCTGGAGACGCTGGGCGAGGCCGGCATTGAGGCTGAGATCACTGGCCGCACCAAGCACATTTACTCGATCTACCGAAAAATGGTCGCCAAGCACCGCGGCATGGACGAAATCTATGATGTCATTGGACTACGCGTGCTGGTGAACGACCGGAAGGACTGCTACGGCGCCCTTGGCGTGGTCCACGCCCGTTGGCATCCCCTGCCGGGTGAATTCGACGACTACATCGCGACTCCCAAGGACAGCATGTATCAGTCGCTTCACACCGCGGTCGTCGGCCCTGGCGGGCATCCGATCGAGATCCAGATCCGCAGCCGCGAGATGCACCGGATCGCCGAGCACGGGGTCGCCGCGCACTGGCGGTACAAAGAAGGCGGCCGGTCCGACGCGCGCGTCGAAGCGAAGGTGGCGTGGCTGCGCCAGCTCATGGAATGGCGCGATCAAGTAGCCGACGCCGAAGAATTCGTCGAGTCGCTGAAGTCGGACGTCTTCAAAGAGCAGATCTACGTATTCACCCCGGCTGGCGACGTCGTCGAATTGCCAGCCGGGGCTACCCCAGTCGACTTCGCCTATCGCATTCACACCGAGATCGGCCATCAGTGCGTCGGCGCCAAGATCAACGACCAACTCGTGCCCCTCGATTACCGGCTCCAGAACGGTCAGGTGGTCAAGATCGTCACCAGCCGCTCACGGACGGGACCCAATCGCGACTGGCTGCTGTCATCGTCCGAGTACGTGACGACGGCCTCGGCGCGTGAAAAGATCAGGCGTTGGTTCCGAAGTCAGGAACGCGAAGAGAACATCGCCCAGGGCAAGGAGATTCTCGAGCGAGAGCTACGGCGCATGAATGTCGAGCTCAAGCCGGACGACCTGCTGAGAGCATTTCCGCACTACCCGAAGCTCGACGATCTTCTGGCCGCTATCGGTTATGGCGCCGTTCCATCGCAACGAATTGCCGTCCGGTTGGCGCAACATGGCGAGGAAGAAGTTCTCGTACCGGCGCCAAGCATCATGGTTCCCAAGACTCCGCCGCGCCTGCAGGTCATGGGCGTCGGCGACTTGCTGACGAACCTGGCCATGTGCTGCCGGCCGGTCAATGGCGACAGGATCATCGGGTACGTTACTCGAGGACGCGGGGTAACCGTTCATCAGGTGGACTGCCCGAACATCGCCAACGTCTCTGACCCCGAACGGCTGGTTCCCGTCACCTGGGGCTCGCAAGGTGAGGAGACATTCCCGGTTACGATCCACGTCAACGCATGGGATCGGGTCGGGCTGCTCAAAGACGTCAGCACGGTTCTTGCCGACGAGCGCGTCAACATCGTCGGCGTTTCGACAACGACCCACGATGACCGCACGGTAACGCTCGTCGCGACCGTGGAAGTCGAGGGGATCGGTCAGTTGAGCACCATTCTGCGCAAACTGGAAAGCGTCAGGGAAGTTTACGAGGTCCGCCGGGATTCAAGTGGATCCACGCCCAGATCGACGGCGGACTAGGCAATGATCGATAGCGGAAACCGGACGAGTCCAGTGTTGGCGATGGGAGAACTGCTTATCGACTTCATCGTCAGCGATGGGGCAACCTCACTCGAAACCGCACGGACCTTTGACGCCCGCGCTGGCGGCGCACCCGCGAACGTGACCGTGGCGTTGGCGCGCCTCGGCCTTCCGGCGGCGTTCTGCGGAGTGGCCGGGGCTGATCCGTTCGGCACCCGGCTCCGGACGGAACTGACATTTCAGGGAGTCGACGCCTCCCGCTTGCGGCAGACGGACGAGGCCGCAACGGCGTTGGCCTATGCCTGGAAGGACGATCGAGGGGACGGCCACTTCTGGATCCTGCGCGGCGCCGATACGCTTCTCTCGGCCGCGGATGCCGAGGCGGCGGGCATCAGTGAACTCGCCGCTCTTGTCGTTGGATCTGTCTCGCTCTCCGCTCAGCCCGCGAGATCGGCAATCGAACGCGCGGTCGACATCGCGCGTGACTCCGGCGTGCCAGTCGTGTTCGATGTCAATCTCAGGCCGACCGTCTGGACCGATCTGGGCGAGGCGGCATCCTGCTGCGAGCGTATTGCGAGCAAGTCGCTTCTCGTCAAACTGAGCCTGGACGATGCGATCGGCCTGCTTGGCCTAGAGACACAACCGGTTGACGCCATCAATTACGCGCGGGGGCTTGGTCCCCCCTACGTCGTCCTGACGGATGGCGATCGCGGATGCTGGTTCGCTACGGATGCTCGCCCAGAGCCTACCTTCGTCGCGGCCTTCTCGGTCGCCGCTGTCGAGCCGACCGGCGCGGGCGATGCGTTTCTTGCCGCATTGATCGCCAGGATGATCGAGAATGGCTGGTCAACATTGGCGACCGACGACGTGACGTTTGCGGCAGCCGCGGGCGCACTGGCCACGACAAGACAGGGCGCCTGGGATGGCCTGCCATCCCGGGGGCAACTCGATGCATTCCTCGGTCTGGCCTGAGTTCGGCCGGACCATGCGCTTCATGCCCGTCGGCGGCCGCCGCTGATGCCTTCGCCAATCGACCCAATTGCCGTCTCGGTTCTTGGCATCGACGTCCGCTGGTATGCCCTCTTCATGTTGACAGGGGTTGTCGCCGGCATCGTCCTGACCCGGTGGCTTGCAAGCAGACTCGACCTCGATTCCGATTGGGTTCTCGACGTCGCGCCTTGGGTCGTGCTGGCAACCATCGTTGGCGCTCGCCTCTATTATGTCCTGTTGAGACTCGACTACTTTGCCGCGCATCCGGTCGAAGCCCTCAACATCCGGCTTGGCGGTCTTTCGTATCATGGCGCCCTTGTTGCGGGCATCGCGACGGTGGCTTTTCTCTGCCGCCGCTCGGGCCAGCCGTTCTTGCGTTGGGCCGATGCCGCAATTCCCGGCGTGGCGTTGGCGCAGGCCATCGGCCGCTGGGGAAACTGGGCCAATCAGGAGGCATTCGGCACGCCGACGACCCTGCCATGGGGCGTCGAGATAGCGGCGTCGCATCGCCCCGCCATGTTTGCCGAGGCCGAGCGTTTCCACCCGACTTTTCTATACGAATCGCTTTTCAATCTGGCTAACGCCGTCATCCTGTCGTGGATTGCGCTGCGCGTGCCACATTCCCCGGCCTTGCGGCACGGGGACGTGCTGGCCATCTATCTGATCAATTACGGCGTTGGCCGATTTCTGATCGAGCGGATTCGCACCGATAGCCTCTACATCGGGCCGCTGCCTGCCGCGTTCTGGCTGAGCTGGGGCCTCATTTGCGCCGGGCTGTTGCTTCTCCTCCTACCCAGAGTGTTCACCAGCCCGCTTCCGGTCAGGCGTTGAACACAATTGACACCCTCTTGATGAATTGATACCCTCCATCCGCGAGCCAATGAGACAGAGGATGAGGGCCTTGAGGAGACGACTCACCCTTTTGGTTACCGTGATCTCGATCGCGCTAATCGGTGCTGCTTGCGGCCGGGCGACCGAGGATCAGATCAATCAGGCACTCGGCATCACGCCGACGGCCACCATGAGTCCTGAGCAGATCGCCTCGGCAACGGCGGCCGTGACCTCGACGCATGAGGCGAAACTTCTGGCATCTTCCTCTCCGGGGGCCGCCTCGGTTGGCGACGTCGCCGCTGGGAAGCGGCAATACGACACGTGGTGCATCGGCTGTCATGGTCCAGGCGGTTCCGGGCCAGAGATTCTGGCCGCCGGCAGCCCGGGAGCTAGCGTTACACTCGAGACCATGACGGCCATGATCCGGGACGGCACGGGCCATACGCCGCCAGGGGTGTACAAAGAGACGGAGCTGAGCGACAAGCAAATCGCGGACTTGACCGCGTATCTCCAGTCCGCGCCCGGAAGCTGATCGTTCGTATTCCCGCCGGCATCGGAGCGATGAGACGGATAGGACTCGGATCATCGAGGAATGCCGAGGGCCTGTTCGGCTCTTGGTCTGCTGGTCGTATATGGCGCGGCGCTCCCGATTTCAGAACGAGGGGTTTGTCAGCGTCGTTCGTGGAGCTTCATCTCTCCTGGCGTCTTGATTGTCGTGAGAGAATCTAGCCGAACGAGGCCGCACGCGCTCCATGGGGCCAGAGCGCGAAATCTAGGCGCTGCCCGCGACGATGGCTTCCTTGATCGAGACAATCATCGAACGCATTGATGCATCGGTTTCCAGGGACCGCTCGACCTGCCGGATTCCGTGCAGGACCGTCGTGTGATCGCGTCCCCCTAGTTCGCCGCCGATTTCCACCAGCGAGGCATCCGTTTCCAGGCGCAGGAGGTACATGGCCACCTGCCGCGGCAGGACAATGTCCTTCGTTCGCGAGCGCCCGGCAAGTTCCCGGCGCCCGACGGAGAAGTGCCGCGTAACGGCCTGCATCACATCATCGCGCGTGACTGCTCCGCGCCTGCCGCCCGGCACGCCATCGCTCAGCGCCTCCATGGCAAGAACGAGCGTAAGCGGTTCCCCGGTAAGTTGCGTCCGAGCAATGACCTTGTTGAGTGCCCCCTCCAGTTCGCGAATGTTCTGGTGGTCTTTTTGGGCGATGTACTCGGCCACGTCAGAGGGCAGGTCCAGGCGCAGCTCTTCATCCTTGATACGAAGAATGGCCAGGCGCATCTCGTAGTCCGGCGCCTGCACATCGGCGATGAGTCCACCCTCGAACCGCGATCGCAGGCGTTCCTCCAGCGCGGAGATCGCCTTTGGCGGCTTGTCGCTGGAAATAATGACCTGTTTTCCGCTCTGATAAAGTGAATTGAACGTGTGGAAGAACTCTTCCTGGGTACTTTCCTTGCCGGCAATGAACTGAATGTCGTCGATCATCAGCACGTCAATTTCGCGGTATCGGGCGCGAAACTCATCCGTCCGCTGCTGTCGGATCGCCGCGATCAGGTCGTTGGTGAACTTCTCGGAGGTAACATACGCGACCTGAATGTTGACATGCAGGTCAAGCGCGCGATGGCCAATGGCGTGGAGGAGGTGCGTCTTGCCAAGGCCCACGCCCCCATGGATAAAGAGGGGGTTGAATTTGCCGCCGGGATGCTCGGAAACAGAGACACCGGCTGCATGCGCAAAACGATTCGCCGCGCCAACGACGTAGGTGCGCAGGACATATTTCGGGTTGAGGCCATGCGAGCGAGACGGCTCGAGCGCCATCTGCGTCGGTTTCGCCGCGTCAGATGCGATCGCCGCTCCGACATTCCGCCGCCGAGCGGCATCTGGACGTCGCGTTGGCGGTGCGACAGGCTCCGGGTCCAGGCCACGTGGCATCCGCACCGCATCGTCGGCCCGCGCGTCTGGCCGCAGCGCCACGCTGATCGGGCGCCCAACGCGTTCCGAGAGCTTCCGCTCGATATCGCGCGAAAACCGGCGTTGCAGCGTCTCGGCGGCAACGCGATCCGCAACCTGAATGGTCGCCACGTCGTCCGCCGCGAAGCCCGAGAGCCGCGTATGGCGCAGCCACTCGAAGGCGTTCGCGGGCATCGTTCCCTGCAGGTCCGACAGAACCGCGCGCCAGATAAGGTCTGCATCGACCTGAACCTGCGCGCTCGGGTCACCTCGGTGCACCTTCATCCTCCGAACGGTGTTCGTGCTCTGTGTACGGACACCGATTGCGATGCTAGCACCAGCCGCTGGCGAACGCAATGGTTTGCTCCGGGGAGATTGAGGTGAAAGCCGCCGTGGCATTTCGCGTAGAGTTCAGACCATGTCACGGTTCCGTAGCGCGCGAATGCGCCAGGAGGAAGACGCTCGTGGATTTCCGTTTCAGCAGCGATGATCCTGCAGCCCGAATCACGGATGCGCTCGTCGTCGCCGTTCGCGCGAGTGATGATGGACCACTCTGGTCGAATGTCGCCCGCAAAGTCGATGCCGCGCTCGATGGGGAATTGGCAAGGCTGGCAAACAGGGTCAAGTTCAGCGGCAAGGCGGCCTCGGTATTGGCCGTGCCGACACTGGGCAAGACGGCCACGGGGTATCTCTATCTCGCTGGCGTTGGCCCCGATCGTCCGCTCGCCGCGGAGTCATGGGCGCGGGCGGTGGGCGCGGCGGTGCGCGAAGCGAGGCGATCCGGCGCTCGCGAGATCAGCATCGCGCTGCCAGATGACGATTGGGGTCTGGATGCCCAGGCAGCGATTGAGGCCGCCGTCACCGGGGCGGGCCTTGCCCTCTACAAATTCGACCACTATCGAGGCAAAGCGTCTGAGAAGGACCGCGACGACAACGGTGTCGATGCCATCGACCTCCATGCCGCGGGCCTCGCCGAGGAGCAAGCACAGCAGGCTATCGCGCGGGCGGAAGCCATAGTTCGGGGCGTGAATCTCGCTCGGGATCTTGGCAACGAGCCAGCATCGGTCCTCACCCCGGAGCATTTCGCGGAGCGTGCCAGGGAGGTTGCCGAAAGCTCGAACCTGGAGATCGAGGTTCTCGGCCCGGACGAGCTGGAAAATCTTGGAGCCAAGGCCATCCTTGCCGTTGGGGGCGGAAGCTCGAACGGCCCACGGCTCGTTCGATTGCGCTACCAACCAGCGGAAGGGTCCACCTCGGATCGCGTCGTCGGGCTTGTTGGCAAAGCGATCACCTTCGATACCGGTGGCTACTCCATCAAACCCTATGAGGGGATGCTCGACATGAAAGGGGACATGTCGGGCGGGGCAGCCGTCTTGGGCGCAATGTCGGCCCTGCACGCGCTCCAGTGCCCCCTTCCGGTTATAGCAACCCTGTGCATCGCCGAAAACATGATCTCCGGTGATGCATTTCGTCCGGGCGACGTCATCAAGGGCATGAATGGCGTGACGATGGAAATCCTGTCGACCGATGCCGAGGGGAGGCTCGTACTGGCCGATGGCCTGGTCGATACCGCGCGACGCGGGGCGACCGAGATGATTGATCTGGCGACCCTCACCGGGGCGGCGGTGGTCGCGCTCGGCGATGGCACCACGGCCCTCTTCGCGACGGATGACACGCTCGCCAATCGTCTGCTCGATGCCGCTGAAACAGCGGGTGAGCGCATGTGGCGCATGCCGCTCATCGACGAGTTCGAAAGCAAGATCGAAGGGGATGTGGCCGATATCAAGAACACGGGCGGACGCGCGGGCGGAGCCATCACCGCCGCGCTCTTCCTGCGGCACTTCAGCGAGGAGCTTCCCTGGGCACATCTCGACATCGCGGGCGCGGCGCGACAAGCGAAAGCCGGTCCCCTTGGTCCAAAAGGGTCATCTGGCGTGGGCGTGCGAACGTTGCTGCGGTACCTGACCGCGACTTGACACGAGCCAGAGCACGGTCCCGAAGCCGCCGGTCGCTTTGGACCGGCGGCTTCGGCTGTCAACGCATCAGTTCGTGGCTGAAGATGATCCACGCGCTGGGCAGGGTCAGCAGGATGGTGAGAATCATCACCACGGCAAACGATGTTTTCTCGCGCCGGTGCCCCTCTTTGGTGAAGTCGACGGTCATGATTCGAATGCCGTTGAGCGCGTGATAGATGACCGCGCCGACGAGGAGAATCTCCATGGGGATCAGCGCCGGCTGCGAGTAAAACGCGACCGACTCATCATAGAGATTCTTGCCCAAGCCGATCAGGGAAATGTCGATGATGTGGACGAGCAGGAAAAAGAGGACGCCGATGCCGGATGCGCGATGCAGTACCCAGGCATATTGCCCAGGACCGCCACTGTAGACCGGAACTTCGCCCCGCGCTAACGAGCGGCCGACCCAGATGACGAGCGCGACGGCGCCGACATAGGTGACGACGGCAAAGGCGTATAGCGAGATCCCGATAACCTGGGCGATCCACATTGCGTCGGAGAGTGGACCGCTATTGGCGGCAGCGGCGGCTTCGTCAAACGTGAAGATCGTGATCGAGCCAAGCGCGAGAAAGACCAGCCCCAGAGCCCACATGAGGCCCATGGCGATCGTCCGCGCCATGGGAGCGCGAAGGTAGTCCTGAATGGAATATCGCAACCCGAGCACGCCGTGCCACAGGGCAAGCATGAGGAGGAGCCAGTCGAAGGTTCGCCAATAGGGATTGGCCCATCGCCCCGCGACAAAATTGAAGGTCGTTTCAGATGGAACATTCAGGTAGTGCGTGATGAGGATGTGCCCCCCGGCCAGGACCACCAGGAGCGCCCCGGAAATGCGCATGAAGTACCAGACGAGGCGTTCTGTTCCCGGGATTGTCACTCCAGATACCGCACGACCGCCCGCGACCGATGCCACTGAGACACCCTTTCCTTGGCTTCCCTGTAGACTCGTGCCGAGTCTTCCCTCTCAGCCGAATTGTACGCGGGCCGCGCATTTCCCCCGCGAGACCATGATCGACGAGCCAGATCCGAATCTGAAGCTGGCTAGTCGCTCTCCTGCCGGCGCCAGACCCCGGACTTCCCGCCTTCCTTGTGGTCCAGTTGAATTCGCTCGATGATGATTCCCCGATCGACAGCCTTCAACATGTCGTAGATCGTCAACGCCGCGGTCGAAACCGCCGTCAGCGCCTCCATCTCGACACCGGTTCGCCCCTGAGTGCCGACGGTCGCATTCAGCTCCACGTAGTCCTCCCCAAGTGAGAATGAAACATCGACTTTCGTGAGCATGAGCGGATGGCACATCGGGATCAGATCTGGCGTCCGCTTGGCGCCCATCACCGCCGCCACCTGGGCAACGGCCAGGACATCCCCCTTCGCGGCTTTCCCTTCGCGAATGAGCTGCAGCGTTGCCGGCGCCATCCGCACGATGCCGGAGGCGCTGGCCAGGCGTTCGGTCTCGGCCTTGCCGCCCACGTCGACCATTTTCGCCCGGCCCGAGGCATCGAAATGCGTCAGCGCCGCGGCCGCGGAATCGGTGGCTCTGTTCTTGGCCATTGTCACTTCCTGGTTCTGGACGTCGAGTGCCCGGATCGTGCCAAACTCTCTGGCGTCAAGATACGGCAAGTGGACCAGATACGAGGAGGATTGCATGGTCGAATCGGAGATCGAGCCCCGACTTCAGCGTGTCCTGGATCAAATCGACGCCAGATCTGGCGAAATTGTCGAGTTCGCCAGCGAGCTGATTCGTCAGCCGTCGGTCAACCCGGACCTGGAACCGAACGCCCTGGCCGAACGGCCTGCCCAGGAGTGGCTTCGGGATCGTCTGTTCGAGGCAGGTGCATTTGACACTGTTGAGATCTG
>CAYSXO010000027.1:21166-25044 GCA_964434995.1 uncultured Sphaerobacteraceae bacterium | reverse complement strand
CACCACCGCCATCTGCAGCAGCACCTTGAAGGTGTCCCTAATATTGTTCGCGCGGAACTCGGCGAAGCTCTCGGCGCAGTCGCCGCCCTGGAGCAGGAACGCCTTGCCCTGGGCCACCTTGCCCAGCGAGGTCATCAGGTCGCGCGCCTCGCCGGCAAAGACCAGCGGCGGGAAGATGGCGAGCTGGTCCTCGACCGCGGCGAGCGCCTTCTGGTCGGGATACTCCGGCACCTGCCGGACGGGCTTCGTCCGCCAGCTATCGGGGGTCCAGTTCATCGGTTTCTGCATCGCCATTTCTCGCACTCCACCAGCCCCGGGTCTCCCGCCCAGGCGAATCAGGGGAGGTGTTTTAGCGCGCCAAAGCCCGAAACGCCAGCAGAGCGTTGAAAAGCCTCTATTCCGCGGCTTTCGCGGCCGGCTCCGGCACCTTGGTCCTGAGGGTCACGAACTCCTCGGCCGCCGAGGGGTGGATGCCGATCGTGGCGTCGAACTGGGCCTTGGTGGCGCCGGCCTTGATGGCGATCGCCAGGCCCTGGATGATCTCGGCCGCGTCGGCCCCGACCATGTGGGCGCCGAGCACCCGGTCGCTGGCCCGGTCGACCACCAGCTTCATCATCATCCGCTCGTCGCGGCCCGAGAGCGTGTGCTTCATCGGCCGGAAGTCGGTGCGGTAGATGTCGACCGCGAAGCCCTTCTCGCGCGCCGCGTCTTCGCTCAAGCCCACGACCGCGACCGAGGGCTGGCTGAACACGGCGGACGGAATGTCGCGGCGGTCCATCTGGCGCGGCCGGTTGCCGTAGAGCGTGTCGGCGAAGGCGTGGCCCTCGGCGGTGGCGACCGGCGTCAGGTTGATCCGGTCGGTGACGTCGCCGACCGCGTAGATCGAGGGCACGGAACTCCGCGACCATTCGTCGACGAGGATGGCGCCCTTCTCGTTCATCTTCACGCCCAGCTCGGCGAGCCCCAGCGTTTTCGTGTTGGGCGCGCGGCCCGTCGCCATCATCACCGCGTCGGTCTCGATCGTCTTGCCGTCGGTCAGCGCGACCGCGAGGCCGCGCATCGTCTTGTCGACGCGCGTGACGTCGGTCTTGAGCCTGAGGTCGATCTTCTTCTTGCGCTGCTCGTCGGCGAGGAAGGTCCGCACATCCCTGTCGAAGCCGCGCAGAATCATCTCGCCGCGGTAGAGCAGCGTCACTTCCGAGCCCAGCGCCGCGAAGATGCCAGCAGGCACGGCAATCAGGTTGGCCAGAATCGTCGCCAGGACCGCCAGTTCCAGCGTTGCCGGCAGCCGTCGCATCACGACGCGCAGAGCCGGCTCCTGATACGCGAACGACTCGCCGAAATCACCTCGCAGCAGCTCCGACATGTAACTGGCGTACTGAACCGGAATCGGTTGATCCAGGCCATATTGGCGCCGGAACGCCGCCCGGTCGGCATCCGAAGCATCGAGTGGGAGCAGAATGGATGCCGGGTCACCGGACAGTTGGAGCAACAGGAAGACGATGACGGTAACGCCAAGTAGCGCCGGGATCGATTGCAGGATTCGGCTACCAACGTAACGCGACATGATGCGGCAATGCCTTCAAGGAACGCTCGAGTTTTCTCATTGAGCCGGGGATTCACATCGCGGCATGCTCGCCGCGGCGATCGACGACGACCGCGCCGCCCTTGACGACGAGTGTGATGTTCGTTGCGTCTTCCAGCATCGTCACGTCCGCGAGGGGATCCCCGTCGACCACCAGAAGATCGGCGAACTTGCCTGGTTCGAGCGTCCCGAGTGCATCCTGCTGTCCGAGGCCGATCGCGGCATGCTTCGTCGCGGCAACAATCGCTTCCATCGGGGTCAGCCCGCCCTGCACCATCAGCCCAAGCTCGTAGGCGTTCTTGCCGTGGTACTCGCGAAGGCCCCGCCCGGTATCGGTTCCCATTGCGATCATCACGCCCGCCGCATGGGCGCGGCGAAAACTGTCATAGCCCGATGCCTGGGTCGACTCGAACTTTCGAATCACCTCCGGCGGCGAGCCAGCCTTCCGTCGATGAGCGATGGCCCGTTCCGAGCGCGCGGAGAGGGTCGGCACAAGCACCGCCTCCCGCTCGACCAGAAGGGCAATTGCCTCATCGTCCAGATAAATACCATGTTCGATCGTGTCCGCGCCCGCGCGCAGCGCCGATTTCACACTCTCCGGGGTATGCGAGTGGGTCGCGACCTTCAGGCCGAAAGCGTGCGATTCCTCGACCAGCGCTTCCAGTTCCTCGAAGGTCAGGCTGCGCCACCAGATCTCCTCGGTATGCCCGCCGGCCCCGCCCGACGTCGATGTCTTGATGAAATCGACCCCATCGCGGGCCATCTCGCGCACCGCGCGCCGAATCTCCCACGGCCCGTCTGCCAGGCTCCCCGGCTGGCGATACCAGGTGCGCGGAGGAAACATGTCGCGATGGCCTGCCGTTGAGCTGATCCAGCCGCCGGCAAAGACTCGCGGTCCGGGCGCCAGCCCCAACGAGATCGCATCGCGCAAGGCGAGCACCTCTGGGTTGCGGCCATCGCTAACGAAGCTGGCGAAGTCGCGCACCGTTGTGAAGCCCGCCTCCAGGTGCAGCCGGGCGTTGCGCGCCGCCCAGAGCGTCAACATCTGGGTCGTGCTGAAGAGCATTCCGTAGAGGATGTGCGGATCTCGCGGGTCCGTGACCCCGTTCACCAGGTGAACGTGCAGATCCATCATCCCCGGCATGACCGTCTGTCGGCTGGCGTCAATGACGACCGCCGCGTTCGCCGACAAGGTCTCCGGTGGCGGCCCGGGCAGCACCTCCGCCACCCGCTCCCCGTCCAGCACCAGGGTTGCCGGGGCCAGCGGCGTGCCGCCGTTGCCGTCGATCAGCCGTCCACACGAAATGACCGTCCGTTCCGCCGCCTGAACTTCACCGAGTTGCCCCGTGGTGTTCACACGAGCACCCCGGCCCGGACGCGCTGCAGCGCCTCGCTATCGGCGGCCTGCAGTTCCAGGAGCTCATCGTCCGAGAAGGCATCCTCGATCGTGGCCCGTTCGCCGTCAGCAAAGTGCGGCATCACGTCGTTGGCAAAGAGCTCCAACGACCGCATGACCATGTCGTGACTGAGGCCAAAATGGGTGTTGTAGCTGAACACATCGACCCCCAGCGCCTCGTACTGCCGCAGTTTGGCCACCACCTCGTCCGGGGTGCCGAACATCATGTTCTTGTGCATGGCCTCGGGCCGGTAGTCGCCACGCGCATCCTGCTCGGCAATCGAGATGGGCTGCGGGAAGCCATTGACCACCCCGCTGCTGTTGTTGAAAAGCCCCATGAAAACGCGCACCCCTTCGCGCATCGCCTCGACCGGGATCGTCCAGGCGGCTGGATCGTCGTAGACACAACTCATGCGCGAGACAAGGAACCGCTTTCGCTCGTGGCCGGGGTTGTTGTCATGGGCAACCTGTAGCCGGTCAGCAAGGATCAGCACCTCGCTCATGGGCAGCCTGTGCGGCGTCGACATCACATGGAGATCGTTCTTCACCGCCCAGTCGAAGGTGTCATATCCTCGGGCGGCGACCCAGATCGGCACGTCCTGCTGGATCGGCTTTGGCACGGAAGTCGAGGTTGGAAACTGCCAGTTCTCGCCCTCGTGCGCGTAGTCGCCCGCCCAGAGGTTCCGAATGACCGGAATCATCTCCCGCAAGTGGCTGCCACCCTGCTCCTGCGGCATGCCGTTCGCCATGCGGTCGAACTCATACTGAAACGCGCCGCGCGCGATGCCAAGCTCGATCCGGCCGCCCGTCAACAGGTCGGCCATGCCCACTTCGCCAGCCACGCGCAAGGGATGCCAGTACGGCGCAACGATGACCGCGGTGCCAAGCCGAATCTTC
>CAYSXO010000027.1:10833-21156 GCA_964434995.1 uncultured Sphaerobacteraceae bacterium | reverse complement strand
GGGCAAGCAGGAGGAGCGGGTTCGGGCCAATGATGTACTCCTGACCATGGTGTTCCGTGGCCCAGACGATCTCGAACCCGGCCTTGTCGGCAAACTTCACGATCTCGAGAACCTGCTCGGCCTGCTGTTCCATCGACTCGTCAGGCGAGCGTCGCTCCATGTGTACCGCGATACTGAACTTCATGCGATCGCTCGCGCGCGTCACCATCTTCGTCGTCACCTCCGCATACTCACGTGCTGAAAAGCGCTACGTCACTTCATGGATGCCGGCGGGCCTGGGAACCACCGTGTACCTGACGAGTCCACGAACGGCGCCCTCCCGGGTTCCCGGCGCGGCCAAGCGAGTCTGTCATTGGTCCAAGCAGTGTAAGGACGCGGCCCGAGCGCTCCCATCGGAACACGTACAGAATTCTCTGGGAGTTCTTTGTCGGAATTGAGGACCGATTCGCACGAAATCGGAGGACTGACACTGCCACCCCGCCTGGCGTTTGGACGAACTGCTCGCGCATGGAGCGGTCAACTTGCGGCTGACACTCTCGATACAAGGGCGTGGGGCGCTTCAGGTGTGGGGACCGCCGTCTCCCGCGGCCGGCAGTGGACACCGTGCAACAAGTCGGTCTGCCACACGCCTCCCGCCTCTCGATTCGCCGGCAGCAGGCCAGCCACATCCCGCGGCGTCTGGTCGATGTCATCGAGCCGCAAGTGGCGCCTCAGGAACCATCGAACCCATCTGTCGGCGCCTGACTCGTCGCCTCGACCGTGGACCGTAGCTGCTCTTGCCCCGGTTCGGTTCTTCCTGCTGGGCCGCGCTTACGTCCACGTCTCTCTTCCGGGCGGTTCTACCGTGTTTCCTACCCCGGACTCTCTACCCAGAAAAGCCGGCCGAGGAAAGGAGAAGCGTGATACCCTCTCCCCAGGGAAACGCATCCGGCGGCCTGTGCGACCACGTTCAGCCTCGGTCAGGCTTGGGAACGATGTGGGCAACGACGCATGCGGCGTCTGCCCGGTATTCCTATCATGGTGACGATGAGTCCCTGGTATCCCGCCGATCGATCTGCCGAAGGAGACTCCGTCATGTCCGTGTCCGTGAGATCGTTCGTCGCCGTTCTCATCGCACTCGGTGCGATGCTCTTCTCGATATCGCACCCCACATCAGCGCAAGCGGCCACCGAACGGCCCGCCGCGCTGCTCACCGGGACGTGCGCCGCGCCAGGCGAACTGGTGGCATCGCTGGCAAACCTGGTTGTCACCCTGGGTGATCCACAAGGTCAGTCAACGGCCATGCCGGTCGAGCAATCGGGCACCATCGTGCCGTTTACCGTTTCTACGCTGCTCGAGTCGAACCACATCGTGGCCGTCTATGAATCGGCATCAAATCCGGACACCATGGTGGCCTGTGGGGAGATTGGCGGAACACGGAACCCCGATGGCACGTTGGCCTCCGGCATGGTCGAGTATAACGGTTCCGGACTCTCCGGCATCGTCTATTTCACCCCGAACCCGGGCTTCGACAACATTCTCATCACCATTCTGCTCGTCGGCGGCGAGGCGCCGGCATCGGGAGCGAGTGCGAATGGGGAGGCCGGGAGCACCTCGGAACCGGTGACCGCGTCAGAATCGATCACCATTGAGAATTCCAGCGGCGCCTGATCTCTCTGGCTCCACTGAGACTCGATCATCCACCCCGGCCCCGTGCGCGGCGCCGCGCGTCGCGCGGAATCTGGCTGACCACGCTCCGCGTGTCGTGTGAACCGCGTCCTCGTCACCGGCTCTACCCCCGCGCCCGTATACTCCGGATGCTCCGTTCGAGGAATACCAGACGCTGCATCGGGAGAAGGGTTCGGGCGATGTGGAACGGGAAAAGCGTTTCGGTCATCCTGATGACCTTCAACGAGCGCGATTCCATCCGGGCCACCATCGAGGGTTTCTACGCCACCGGGTTGGTTGACGAGGTCCTGGTCGTCAACAACAACGCCGCTCCCGGCACAGCCGACGAGGTTGCGCTGACCCCGGCCCGACAGGTCTTCGAGCACCGCCAGGGGTATGGTTGGGCTTCCCGACGCGGCCTGGCCGAAGCCAAAGGCGATCTGCTCATTCTCGCCGAGCCGGACGGCACCTTCCTCCCCTCCGACATCGTCAAGCTGCTGGCCTATTCCGACGATTGCGCGGCCGTCTTCGGCACGCGCACGACACGCGAGCTGATCTGGAGCGGCGCGAACATGGGCGCCTTCCTCAAGTGGGGGAACTGGGCCGTCGCCAAGATGACCGAGGCGCTCTTCAACACCAGCCATCTCAGCGACGTGGGCTGCACCTACAAGCTGCTGCACCGCGACCTGGCCGAGCAGCTCCTGCCCCGCTTCACCGTCGGAGACTCACACTTCGGCCCGGAGTTGATGTTGCGCGTTATCACGTCGGGCGAGCGGTTCGTCGAAGTACCGGTGAACTACCTGCCGCGAGTCGGCCACTCGGCGGTTACCGGCAATCTGCGCAAGGCCTTCATTCTTGGCCTGCAGATGATCGCCTTCATTCTCCGGTACCGCCTCGCCACCATCGGCCAGGGGCGCCGGTCTCCCGCGCGGACGGGCAGGATCCGCGCCTGCCAGCCACGGCCCGACACCGTCTAGTCGCGAGTGGCCAGGCCTTGCTCCCAACCGCGCCAGACACCCACGATGCGACCAACTTTGATGCCATTGCCGGCATCTATGATGACGTCTTTCCCTCGCACGTCGTCGAACACTATCTGCGCCAGCGGGTCAGCTATGTGCTGAAGCATGCACCGTCGGAAACGGCGCTCGACGTCGGCGCCGGCACCGGCCTCCTGGCAGAACGGCTAACCGACGCGGGCATCGCCGTGGTCGCGCTCGATCCATTTCCGAGGATGCTCGAGCAGTTGCGCCAACGACGGCCCGATATCCCTTCCGTGGTCGGGCAGGGGGAGGCGCTCCCCTTCCCGGACGACACGTTCGATCTGGCTTACAGCGTTGCGGTGATGCACCATATCGCGCGGCCGGAACTGGTCAGGCAGACCCTGGCGGAAATGGTCCGGGTCACGAGGCCCGGCGGCGCCATCCTGATCTGGGATCACAATCCACTCAATCCCTACTGGCCTCTCCTCATGCAGCGCGTGCCGCAGGACATCGGAGCGGAACGCCTGGTGCCGATCGACGAGATCACGCTCGATCTGGAATCGGCTGGGGCGACGATCCTCCGCGCCGAACGGCGCGGACTGATGCCCGATTTCGTCTCGCCGCCTCTGATGGGCACGGCCGCATTCATCGAACGACTTTTCGAGGCCACGCCGCTGTTGCGCCGCTTTTGCTCGCACGACGTCGTCCTGGCCCGAAAGCCATGATCCAGCCACCTGGCTCGCCTCCACCCGATCGCACCGCGCGCGCCGACACCCTGGCCCTTGGCGTGCTGCTGGCAATCACGGCAGTGGTCGCGTGGAACCGGCTTGCGTTCGATGCGTGGCTGACCCGGCTCGACCTGATGACGTTCTTCCTTCCCTGGTACCACGTCCTCGGCGAGCGCCTGCGCGCGTTCGACGTTCCGGGCTGGAACCCTCATCTCTTCAGCGGCGCTCCCTTCGCCGGCGATCCCGAGTCGGGGTGGATGTATGCCCCGGCGATGCTCTTCTTCTCCCTCTTCGCCAACGCAACGACGGCGTTCAAGGGGATGGTGGCCGCGCAGCTCGCCATTGCCGCATTCAGCACCTATGCCTTCGCGCGCGTGCTGGGGATGGGCGCGGTGGCCAGCCTTGTCGCCGCCGTTGCCTACACCACCGGCCCCTTTCTGCACTGGAACACGCACTGCTGCCTGATCTTCTCGCAGTTTGCCGCCTGGATCCCACTCGCGCTCCTCGGCGTCGAGCTGGCGCTGCGCGCCACCGCCTGGCGAAACCGCCTGGCGCCCTGGTTCCTCAGCGCATTCGCCATCAGTCAGATGCTGGCGGGCTGGATCGGCGAAGGCTGGCTTTACGCCTTCATCCTCCCCTCGGCCTACACGGTCTACCGCGCGCTCCTTTCGCCGCCCCAATCCGGCATTCCTGTACGTGATCGCGTCGTGGCCGGCGCGGTCACGGGCTTCGCCGTGCTCATCCTGGGGTCAGCGCTCGGCGCGGCGGGCATGTTGCCGCGTTACACGGTGAATCTGGAATCGAACCTCGCGGGCGGCAACTACTCCCAACTCGGGGAGGAGGGGGTGCTCAATCCCCCCTGGCAACTCGACTACCTGTTGGCGCAGACACTCGGCTCCGGCGCTGGGTACCACTTTCGCGCGGCGGCTTTCGGCGGCGCGGTGGCGATCCTCTCTCTGCTGGCGTTGCCCCTGGCAAGGCAGCGCTTCGCCACGCCCTTCTTCGCGGCGCTGACGCTGGCCGCATTGATCCTCACGCTCGATACCACGCCGCTGCACCACCTCTTCTATTTGATCCCACGCTTTCGTGAGTTCCACGATCACGACGCCTGGCGCACGATCTCCCTGGCCGCCATTGGCCCGGCCATGCTCAGTGGCGCGGCCGTCGAATCACTCGCCTGCTGGCGAGGCCGCGCGCGCCTCTGGCCCGCTCTCTTCGTGCCGCTCCTGCTCTACCTGCTGGTCACGATCGCGCTTACGCAAGCGGGCTATTTCCTCGGCTGGCCAGCGGTCGTCGCCGCGCTGCTGACGACTGTTCTGGTCGCCACCGCGCTGGCCTTCCCCATCACGAGTGGGATCTCGTCCAGCATGGTCACGCGGCTGGTCTCCGCCCTCGTGCTCGTGGTCATCTTCCTGTTTCCCACGGGGCTGGAGCTGACCGGTTCGTGGTTCGGCTGGCACTGGGACGGCGTCGTCGGACGCCAACTGAGCCGCGACGCGGAGATGGCCGCCGCGCTGGCAGCGGACGTGAGCAGAGACGATCCTGGAGGCGCGGGCGAGTTTCTGCAACACCAGATGGCCGGCTCCGGCCCATTTCGCTACGTTGGCTACGGCGGTTTCGGCTATCCCGGCGATGATCCGCGCGGCAAGAGCTATATGGCCCGCCGTCTGGAACCGGACATTCAGGCGCTCCTGGTCAATGGCCGGGCCATCTTTCTCGGCCTCAACGACATGCAGGGGTACAATCCACTGCAGCTTTCACGCTATGTCGAGTTCATCGCCGCGCTCAACGGGCAAACGCAGGACTATCACACGGCTTACCTGCTCCCCTCGGGCACGGCCTCGCCCCTGCTCGATCTGCTCAACGTGCGCTACGTGCTGATCGACGCCGCCCTCCCGCCAAACCGCGAGGATGTGCTCGCGCTGAAGGACGGACGCAAAGAGGTGCTCCGCACGCCACGGGTCATCATCTACGAACGCGATCCGGCGCCGACAAAGGCCTGGATCGTGCACGATGTGCGTGCGGTCGAACGCGGAGAGGCTCTGCCGTTGTTGGCAGCCGAAGTGATTGATCCATATGAGATCGCCCTGGTGGAAGGGACGCCGCCCGAGTCCAGCGTCCCACCGGGCGCCGCTTCCGAGACAGTGACCGTCACGCGGTACGAGCCGGACGCGATGACCCTTGCGGCCAGCAGCGCGGCCCCGGGTCTGCTGGTCGTCAGCCAGATCTTCTCCGATGGCTGGCGAGCCTACGTCGATGGCAAGGAGGTGACGCTTCTGCCAACCTTCCATGCCTTGCAGGGCGTTCCGCTCCCTGCTGGCGAGCACACCGTCGAATTGCGCTACGATCCGCTCTCGCTTCGGGTCGGCCTGATCGTGAGCGCCACGGCCACGATAGCAATGCTGGGCGTCTTTGCCGTTGCCGGCTGGTCGGCGATCAGGCGGCGCTGGAGGTCGTCAGCCGCTTCCTGAACGAACCGCGCCATCCCGTCACACGCGGTGCGGCCCGCGAGGGATCCCTCGCGGGCCGCACCACCGATCGACTCGAATCGTTGCCAGGATTTACGAGCAGACGTTAGCGAAGGTGACGGCGAGCAGGTTGTCGGCCGTCTTGTTGCCCGGCTCGCCTGGAATCGGCGAGAGGTCCGTCCGGGCCGTCACCGTCCCGGAATTGATCCAACTGCAACCAAGCCGGAACGTCTCTTCGCCGGAGGCGCCAGGAGCGACCGTCAGCGGCAACGAGAAGACCTCGTTGCGGACAGTTCCATTGGCACGCTTGACCGACATGCCGATTCGGAATCCCGTCGCGGTATCGGTTCCCTTGTTGGTGTACTTCACTACCACGTTGTCGTGGTTGGCCTCGGCCGACGGCTCGTGCTGGATGGCCGTGATGGCGATGTCGGGCGCAAGGTCTGCCGGATCTGGCTGATCTTCGTCCTTGTTCTTCTTCTTCCGCTTGCGCCGCTTTCGCGCATCGCCCTCAGCGGCCGCGAGGATGCTCAAGCCACCCGCGCCGAATGCCGCGGCTCCGAGGAGGCGAAGAACGCCGCGTCGGCCGCGTGCCTGGGCGAGGGTCGTCGTGACCCGATCGAACTGACTGGTTTCCATCGAAGGACTTGCTCCTTGTTGCACGGACTAGCGGACTAGCCGGCCCCTTGCGAGCGGGAACTCCCGTTCACATGCCGTCGAGCGTACGGAACGAAACCCGGGAATCCTGTCAAGCCGCCGACGCGGCTGCTGCCAAATCGGGAACAGAGCCATCTGTCGCGCAAACGACCGCCGCATCCGGTCGGGTCGGAATAGCGCCCGACGCTCGCTCGTCCTGCATGACAGGCAACGCCAGCCACCATTCCGGTCATGGAGAGTCCGGCGGGCGGCGGCGATTTTCGCGAAGGAGGATCCAACCCATGTCTCGCCTGTTCTTCGCCGCGGTCTTCGCGCTGGCGCTCCTTGCTCCCCACGTCACGCCCGAGGTGTCGGCGCAAGATGACGCATTTCTCTCCGTCGCCAACGATGCCGCCAATGGTGCGATCCTCACCGATAGCGCCGGGATGACGCTCTATCTCTTCACGCCAGACACCACACCGGGCGAAAGCGCCTGCTACGACCAGTGCGCCGAAAATTGGCCTCCGCTAGAGCCGGCGGACGAGATGGCTCTCCCGGAAGGCGTTCCCGGCGAATTGGGGACTATCGAGCGGACCGACGGCTCCCAGCAGGTGACCTACAACGACATTCCGCTCTACACCTACGCCGCGGATCGGGCGGCCGGCGAAGTCAATGGGCAGGGTGTCGGCGGCGTCTGGTTCATCGTTCACCCGGGATCGATGCTCGGCGAGTATCCGGCCGCGCCGAGCGAAGGCACGCCCGTTCCCGCCTCATCGCTCGAAGTCGGCTTTACCGAGGCGCTGGGGCCGTTCCTGACCGATGCCGAAGGCCTGACCGTCTATCTTTTCACGCGGGACACCACGCCGGGCGTGAGCACATGCACCGGCGAATGCGCCACTGAGTGGCCGCCGGTTCCGGCCACGGAGGCGCTTACGTTGCCACCGGGCATACATGGAACGCTCAGCGCAATCGAGCGCGAAGACGGCTCGATGCAACTCGCCTACAACGACATCCCCCTCTACTCCTATCACGACGACGTGGCGCCAGGGGATACGCACGGCCATGACGTCGGCGATGTCTGGTACATCGTGCCGCCAGGGATGCAGCACGGCGACGAGCCGCACGAAGGCGAGGAACACGAGGCTGGGGAAATGGAAGAAGGCGGCACGGCGACGCCCTCTTCCTCGTAGTCCCTGTTTGCTGTCAATTCTCTCTTTTCGATTCTGGCCGGGTGTGTCGCGCACCCGGCCAGGTTGTTTCCATTGGTAATGTGGTTTCCCCAACTCGTGTGGCCGTGGGCGAGGATGCTTCCGCATCCTCGCCCACGAAATCGCGATCGATTCCCTCGCGGCATGCCCGTTACGTCCATACCAGCCGCATCTCATGCGCTAAAGAAACCACCACCACCCGCGCCCGTCGCATTTCAGATCAGTCCCAGGCGGAATATCAAGCCATTTTTGGGACCTTTGGTCGTCGGAGGTGTACGTACACCAGCGCCTATATTTGGCTTCATTGGGACAGTGCGCTAAATCTACGAAGCGTCAATTGGCATCACCCGATGACGACGGGTTCGAACGCTCCGGGCTACTTCTGCTGCAACCAGGTCGCCATTATTCAGGGAGCAGCGTGATCTATTCGGGGCTCGATTGGTCTGGCAGTCCGGGTAAAGAGCGCGGCCGCACCATAGTTTTCGCCGCTTTGCACATTGCGAGAGATGATCTACCGCGATTGGATTCTGCGCTTGGGAGTGCGCGATCGGTCCTACGGCTGCCTGAGGGCCATGCCTTCAGGCACAATGGCGCAAGCTCTCGCGCCAGGCGAGAGTTTTTCGGAGCCATTCAACATCTGCAATTTTCCGGGCACATCTTCATCCTGGACAAGGTTCATTGGGCATCTCAGCAGACTGGGAAACCAACAGGGCCCAAGTGCATCCGCGATGGCATCATTCGCTTGGTCGAAGGTTGCCCTGATGGGGTTGTTGCGCGTCACGTACTGTACGTTGATATCGACCCGAGCCAGAAGGCGGAACTCGTCAGCTTGAAGACAGATATTCGGAACGCCCTAAAGCTCGCCAGGCCACGCCGAACAGGTTATGCAGATGTGCGTGGATGCCCTGATACCCGCAACCTGGGCGCAATGATCCAGGTTGCGGATATGATCGCCGGCGAAGTCATGGACTATCAAGCACTGGAGGGAAAATGCCTCACGCTGATCCGGGACCGACTCTGTAGTGTTTGAGGATACAAAAACCCCGTCGCTAGACGAACTCTGTGGCTCGCCTCGACCCTGCCCGTGAGCAAGGACGCCTTCGCGACGGGTAAAAACGCTACTGGCGCTTGTGGCAACCGAGCATTTTCTGCGGCCATTTACCCGGCCACCAGGTGTCCGCGATTGACGACAATGTGCGGGCACGGCAACTGTGTCAGTTATTGTTGCGGTTTGTCAATCCTCACTCGTGCTGTGTGTAACACTTCAAGCATCATGATCGCGCCCTTCATACGACCAGGTGTTTGTCGGCACGCGCGGCGATTGCTCAGCCGGATGCCCGCCTATCTGGGCCAATCTGGCCCTGAGTTCGCGATGAACCATTGATCTGTTCAACCGCTTACGCGCTGTTCGACACGAAGCTCAACATCCTCAATGGCCGTGAGAGGCATGTCTATCCAATTCTCCGGAGGGAACGTCCCAATTCGACGACCAGATGAGGAACGGCCTTCGCTCCGAAGAAGTCAATGACGGGCTCTAGAATGGCAGCAACATCCACGGAGAAGGGAGCGTGGCCATGCTGAACGCCATTCTGGGAACCAACGCGGGCGTCTATCGGCTTGCAGGCGCAGGCGAGGAGCTGGAACCGCTGGGTCTGGCGGACCAGCGCATCAGCGCGGTGCACGCCTGGCAGGATCTGGACGGCACAACGATCATGCTTGCCGGAAGTTATGGCGACGGACTTTTCCGCGCGTCGGATGGGGGCGCCAATTGGAACCCAATTGGTGACGGCCTGACCGCGCCCGCATTCCGCACGATTGTTCCCGACCCGATCGAAGCCGGAGCGATCCTCTGTGGCACAGAGCCAGGCCGTGTCTATCGCAGTCGCGACGCGGGAGTGACATGGCAGGAACTGGCGGGCATCCGGGACCTGCCTGGGCATGAAGACTGGTATCTCCCCTATTCGCCCCGAGCTGGCGCGGTGCGCGCGCTCTATGCCCCGCCCGGCGCGCGCCGGTTGCTGGCGGCGGTCGAGGTCGGCGGCCTGCTCGATAGCCACGACGCGGGCGAAACCTGGTCCTATCTGCCGGTGCAGACGGACCATGATCTACACCATATCACCGGACATCCGTCCGATCCCGATCTCCTCTTCGCCTCGCTGGGCTGGGCCGCGCTGAAAGGCGAAGTCCGACCCGCGAGCGCGCCGCCGCTTGGTGGCGTTGCGCGGTCACGCGACGGCGGCACGACCTGGACGAAGTTGTACACCGACTACACCCGCGCCACAATTGTGCCCCCGGCGCGGCCAGATTTGCTGCTCGCCGGTCCGGCGAAGGAGGTCGGCAAACAGGGCCGCATCGAGGTTTCTGCCGATCAGGGGGATAGCTGGCGGCCAGCCGGCGACGGCATCGACATGCCCATGCGGGACATGGTCGAGCTGTTCGTGGCCGCGCCGGATGGCGCAATCTGGGCCATTTGCGCCGGCGGGAGGCTCTTCCGGACAGAACCGGGCGCGTGGCAGTGGCATTCAGCCCTGCCGCCAGATGCGAGCATCGAGGTGGAATCGGTCGCCTTTCTGTCAGTATGACGAACGAGCCTATCAGGCGAAGGGGATGAACTTCCGTGAGCGATGTCGCCGTCATTGGAGGGGGAATCGTCGGT
>CAYSXO010000027.1:0-10823 GCA_964434995.1 uncultured Sphaerobacteraceae bacterium | reverse complement strand
CACGCCGCGCGGGCCGGACTTTCCGTCACCCTGATTGACCGCGCCGGCGAGGGCCATGCCACCGCCGCCGGCGCGGGGATCATCGCCTCGGGAGTGGGCCATCGTAACGCCGATGCGCATCACGCGTTGGCGGCACAGGCTGGCGCGTACTATCCCACCCTGCTTGACCAGCTTGCCAGCGTTGGCGAGCGGGACACCGGCTACGATCGCGTCGGCGGCGTTCTGATCGCGACCAACGACGACGAGGCTACCTGGCTGGCCGACGCCAAACGCTTTGCCGACGAGTGTCTCGCGGCAGGCGTCCAGGGCATCGACGCGCTTGCGTTGCTCGATGGCGCTCAGGCTCGGCAGCTCTTCCCGCCGCTCGCGTCACTGCCAGCGGCACTCTTTTTCGAGGGAACGGCGCGGGTCGATGGCCGCCTGATGCGCGGCGCGCTGCAGCGCGCCGCGCGGCATCTCGGCGCGTCGATGCTGCAGGGTGAGGCCAGGCTTGGCCATGACGCGCGCGATGCCGTTCAGGTCGTCGTGGACAGCCGCCCACTGCCAGCAGGGTCCGTGGTCATCGCCGCCGGCGCCTGGTCAGGATCGCTCGCCGCCGATCTCGGCGTGCACGTACCCGTCTTCCCGCAGCGCGGGCAGATCGCGCATCTGGCTATGCCCGAGACTGACACCAGCCGCTGGCCCGTGGTGATGACCTTTCAGGATCACTACCTGCTGACGTTCTCCCCTGACCGGGTGGTGGCGGGCGCGACGCGCGAAAGCGACTCCGGGTTCGATTATCGCCTGACCACCGGCGGTGTCCACCAGGTGCTTGACCAGGCTCTGCGGATCGCGCCGGGCCTCGCTTGCGGCACGTTGCGCGAGGTGCGCATCGGCTTTCGCCCGCTGACTCCCGATGGCCTGCCGATTCTGGGACGCCTGCCGGGGCTTCAGAACGCCTACATTGCCACCGGCCACGGGCCGACGGGCCTGACGCTGGGGCCACACGCCGGGTCGCTCATCGTCGACCTGACCCGAGGGGCGCCGATTGCGCTCGACCTGGCCCCGTACGCGGCGGAGCGGTTCCAGTAGGCCATTGCACGCGACAAACCAGTGAACTTCGGCAGCGTCCATTCCTACTGACATGCAGGCTGACGCGGACCTTGAACAACGGGGCGCTGAAACCAGCCGCGGGTGAATTGCCCTAGCCTGCCCGTAGCTCCTGCAGCACAACGTCGTTAAGCTCGATCCCCAAGCCGGGCCGGTCGGGCACGCGCACCATGCCATCGGCATCAACCGTCAGCGGGGCCGCCAGCAACCGGTCACGTCCCTCGTGGGTGATGGCTGGCGGGTCATAGGGAAGCTCCAGCCAGCCGCAATTCGGCATCGAGGCGGCCAGATGGAGGTTGGCGAGAAGGCCAATGCCATTCGACCAGGTGTGGGGAATGCAGGGCAGGCCGAAGAGCTCGGCTGCCGCGCCGACCTTGCGGCAGCCCCAGATCCCTTCGCTAAAGGCGGCGTCGATCTGGATGATGTCGTAGCAGCGCTTCTCGATCAGGATGGCGAACTCGTCCATGCGCAGGTTCAACTCGCCCCCAGCAATCGGCAGGCGGGCCATGCGCGTCAGCTCGGCCAGTTCCCGATATTGCCGCCGGGGCAGCGGCTCCTCCAGCCAGGCGACCTCCAGCTCGGCCAGAGCGTCGGCAACGTGGAGGGCGGTCTTCACATCCCAGACGCGGATGCGCGCCGACCCGGGCATGGAGTGCCCTTGATTGGCATCGACCATGATCGTCAGGTCGGGATGGGCGTCGCGCAGTATTCGCGTCAGGTCCAGGTCGTCCGCGATCTGGTCGTCGCGAAAGCGCAACTTCACCGCGCGGAAGCCCTCGTCGCGCAGTCTTGCGACATCCGCCAGGCGGGTCTCAGCATCCCGCCACTCGCCAAGACTGGCATAGGCGGGGAGCGCATCGCTGAATCCGCCGAGGAGCTTGTAGACCGGCTGATCGAGCGCCTTACCAACGAGGTCCCAGATCGCCATCTCCACCGCCCAGGGCCAGGCGTATTCGTTCGCCACCGGCCGGGTCAGGCGGGAAATCTCTTCGATGCGCAGCGGATCGAGGCCGGCCAGCAGCCGGGTGAACTGGTCCTCGATGAGCCGCGCGCCCGCCGGCCCGGAGCACGGCCCAGCCCCAATGCCGACGTGGCCCTCATCTGTTTCGACCCGCACCAGGGTCGTCAATGCCGAACGCTGGACGACGCCGGGGTTCCAGGTTGGCCGGAACTCCGCGCCCAGCGGCACATTCAAAAACTCGGCCGAAACGCGCGCGATCTTCATCGGCTCCACTCCAGGTCAATCTCGGCCGGACCCGTGAACGCCGCCCCTTCTGCGTTCACTGGCAGTTCCACGCCGTCGATGCGCGCCGCGGCCGCATGCACGAAGGGAACCTGCAACCGGTATCGTCGAGCGGGTCCGGAGACGAGCAGGACCCCGGATGTCGCGCCGCGCGGCGCAAAGGCGATGACCGTGCCATCCAGCATCCGCAGCGAAACCGGCGCCGGGTCCTCCCCGACGAACTGGAGGAGCGCAAGGTCTTCGCTCTCCGGATCGAGCGCAAGCGGGATTGCCGCGCCGCTCCGCGCATAGAGGGGCAACTTGTCGATCGGCGCTGGGACGCGCGTAACCAGCGGCCCTCCAAACGTCTCGCCCGTGTCGATGTCGATCCATTCTCCGGGAGGGAACCAGATCTGCCGCTGCTTGCCCCAGGAGTAGACGGGCGCGGCCAGCAGCGACGGTCCGTACATGAACTGGTACTGCACCCAGTCCTCGTGGGCCTCAGCGCGGTCCGGGTAGAGAAGCGCCATGGCCCGCATAATCGGCAGGCCGCTCTCACTCGCCTCCCGCGCGGCGGCGAGGCTGTAGGGAACGAGTTGGTCGTGCAGCCGCGCGTAGTGACGGTAGATGGCGAGCGTTTCCGGCGAGAACTCCCACGCCTCGCGCTTGCCAAGCCCATGGGCCTCCATCACCGGCGAAACCGCGCCAAACTCCGCCCAGCGAGCGAAGACCTCGTCATCCGGGGGGTTGAAGTAGCCGCCGACGTCGCTCCCCCAGTAGGGGAACCCGCTCCATCCCGCGGACTGGCCGGCAACGATGGCCGTGGGCAAGCCGCCCCAGGGACTGAAATCGGCGCTCTGGTCGCCCGCCCAGATGCCAGGGAAAGGCTGCGAGCCAGCCCAGGCTGAGCGTCCCAGGAGGACGCCATCGTATTCTCTGACGACATCCCAGGTCGCTTCGTTATAGAGGACCGGCAGCATGTTGTGCATCTCGGCGCCGGTCTTGCCATTGGCGAAGCGGGCATCCTCCGGCACCTGCTCGCCGAAGTCGGTCTTGAAGCCGCGTACGCCCAGTTCGAGCAACGAACGAATCCCCGTCTGCCACCAGGCGACGGCCTCGGGATTCGAAAAGTCGATCGTCGTCCCCTCCCAGCCCGGCTCGTTCCCGAGCCGGTGCAGATAGGGCTTGCCTTCCGCGTCAGTAATCAGGTAGCCGCGGCGCGCGGCCTCGTCGTAGTCCTCAGAGCCGGCGGTCATCGACGGGCTGAACCAGAGGACCAGCTCCATGCCGGCCTCCTGCAACGCGCCGATCATCCCCGCCACGTCAGGATACTTTTCGGTGTTGAAGACGAACGAGTGCCCCTCGGTCTCCCAGCCGGCGTCGATCAGCTTGACCCCGCAGGGGATGCCATGCTCCTGCTGCCTGATGATGTCCTCCATCACCGTCTGCTGGTCCTCGAAGCGCCAGTCGCGTGACTTCCAGGGACGGAAGAACCAGGCAGGCGGCACGGGCGGCCGCCCGACCCAGGCGGTGTAGCGGCGAACCACATCGACCGGCGTCGGGCCGGGAATCAGCCAGATGTCGATCTCAGCCCCTTCGACCGTGATCGTCGAGACGTCCGGCGTCGTTCCGTGCGCGAGAGCGGCAAATACGCGGCGGCTGGTATCGACCGCGAGGCCATAGCCGTGGCTGGAGGCGATGAAGGGCACCGGCTTGTAGGTTTCGCCGCCGCTAGCCCCATTCTTCACCCACAGCTCGACGACGTCGCCGCGTTGATCGAGCTTGTTGAACCGCTCGCCCAGGCCATAGAAATGCTCATCCGAGCTGGCAACGAGTGCGATGGCCACGGCATCGGCATCCGGAACGTGCAGGCGCAGGTTCAGGCCAAACGCGGGATCGGCGTCAACAGTCACCGTCGCTTTCGGCTCGCGCCAGGAGAGCGTGAGGCGCCCATGCTCGAGTAACGTGCCGTCCGGCGCGCCGAGGCCGTGCCAGGCGCCATCGATACGAGCGGCGAACGGAGCGCTGGGGTAGCTTGCGCCGGCAGCGAACCTGACGGCCTCGCTACCATCCGACTTGAACAGGACCGCTGCGCCTCGCTCGGGATCGACTGTCGCGCTCCAGCCTTCACTGGCCGCCTCGAAGACGGCGGCGGCATGTTCCGTTATCCAACTCACGAGTTGCTCTATCCCTTCACCGCCCCAGCGGCGAGCCCCTGGGTCAATCGGCGCTGCACAAAGAAGAAGATCACCACGATCGGCATGGTGGTTATGACCGCGCCGGCCATCAGCAGTCCCCAGTTGGTCGTGTATTCGCCGATCAGCGATTGCAGACCAACCGGGAGGGTGCGCAAGTCGGCGCTCGAAATGAAGGTGTTGGCGTAGAGAAACTCGTTCCAGCTCAAGATGAAGCTGAAGATGCCAGTGGCGGCGATCCCCGGCATCGCCACGGGGAGCACCACGGACCAGAGCGCCTGCAGCCTCGTTGCGCCGTCGACCATCGCCGATTCATCGAGATCCTTCGGGATGGTCAGGAAGTAATTCCGCATCATCCAGACGCAGAACGGCAGGGCAAAACTGGTGTAGACGAGGATCAGGCCGAGGAGCGAGTTGAGCAGGCCCAGATTGCGGATGAGGATGTACAGGGGAATGGCCAGTAGAATCGCCGGAAACATCTGCGTCGCCAGAATGCCGAGCAGAATCGCCTTTCCGCCGCGCAGCTTGTAGCGTGCGAAGGCGTAGCCGGAGAGCGTGGCGATGGCGAGCGAGAAGAGCGTGACGGCCATTGCGACAACGACGCTGTTGATCAGGTAGCGGTCAAAGTTGCCGCGCTGGAAGGCCTCGATGTAATTCTCGACCGCGAAGGAGCGCGGGATGATGGTCGGCTCACGCAGGACGACCTCTGCCGGATCCTTCAGTGAGGTCGAGATCATCCAGAGGAACGGCGCGATGATCAGGCAGCAGGCTCCCGCGGCTAGGAGGTGCTTGGCGAATTGGGCGCGCGGCATGGGTCGCATCAGGCCGCCTCCTCCCGCTCGACGAGGAAGATGTAGATAGAGGCGAAGATGGCCAGGATGCCGAAGAGGACGACCGACACGGCCGCCGCCATGCCAAAGTCGAAGCGGTCAAACGCCAGCTTGTAGGCCCAGGTGAACAGAATTTCGGTGCTGCCCAGCGGGCCGCCCTGGGTCATCAACCAGATGGCGTTGAAGTTGTTGACCGTGTAGACCGTCGTCAGGACCGTGGCGACCGCCAGCGCGGGGCGCAGCAGCGGCAGGGTGATATCGCGGAAGCGATGCCATGCGCTGGCGCCATCCATCGCCGCCGCCTCGTAGTATTCCGGGGAGACCGTCTGCAAACCGGCCAGCAGCATGATCATCACGAAGGGCGTCCCCTTCCAGACGCTCTCGATGATGACCGCGGGCAAGGCGGTATTCACCTCCCCCAGCCAGGCAACGTAGCTATCGATGATGCCAAGCCGGTAAAGAATGGCATTGATGATTCCCGAGCTGCCATCGTACATCCAGCGCCAGATCAACGCGGCCGCAACTGAAGGAACGATGTACGGAATCAGCGCGATCGAGCGGTAGAGACCGCGCGCCTTCAGCCGTTCGTTGAGCAGCACCGCCAGCGCCAGGCCCAGGACTATTTGCGCCACCACGTTGGACACCGTCCAGATGGCGGTGGTGCGCAGGGTGAACCAGAACTTTTCGTCCTGAAAGAGGTCGATGTAGTTCTCGATGCCGATGAAGCGCGGCTCGGCAACGCTGGTGATCTTCATCTTCATGAGGCTGATGCGAAAGCCGTCGATCAGCGGATAGAGGATCACCAGGGCCAGCACGAGGAGCGTCGGCAGCAGGAGCGCGTAGCCGAAGAGCCGCTCGCGCTGCCCGGGATTGAGGCGGGGCGTTGCTGGAGTGCCGCGGCTGGACGCCAGATTCGGTGACGCGGCGGCGGTGAGTTGAGATGAATTCGCGGGCATTGGGAGGAAGACCCTCACCCCCTAGCCCCCTCTCCCGTCGAGCCGGGAGAGGGGGAAAGGTGGCATCGAGAATCGCTCCGGCTTGGCAACCTTCTAGGAGGCCACGCTCCCCTCTCCCGGCTCGACGGGAGAGGGGTCGGGGGTGAGGGCCAGCCCTGGGAGACAAGCAACCTCATGGCAACAACGGAGCCACGCGCACTTACGACTCCGCCAGAAGCTCGTTCGTCTGCTCGACCGCGTCGGCCAGGGCATCGGCCGGCGAGGCCACGCCAAGGATGACCGAATCCCAGGCATCGGCCATGACGGTGTTCTCGATCTCATCCCAGGCGGGGACCGTCGCTCGGGCGCGGCCGACCGCCGACTGCTCGATGAAGACCTGAATCAGCGGATCCTGCTTGGCGTACTCGGTCTCGACGATGTCGGCGCGAGCCTGGATGCGGTTATAGCCCTGCAGGATCCCTTCCTGCTCCTTGGCGGTGAACCATTCGATGAAGTCCCAGGCGGCGTCCGCGTTCTGCGACGTCGCCGGGATGCCGAGGTTGAAGCCGCCGATGACGGTCGCCGCCTCCTTCCCCTTGGGGAGTGGCGCCACGCTGAACTCGAGATCGGGGTTCCCCTCCTTGAAGGCAAAGATCGCCCAGTCTCCAGCCATCACCATGGCCGCGCGCTCCTGAATGAAGGGCGCGAAGACCTGATCCCACGATTCGCCCGCGCTCTTGACGTCCTCCGGCACGATCTTGTGGGTCAGAAAGAGATCGCTGTAGAACTGCCAGGCCTCCAGGCCCGCCTCGCTGCCGAACTCGGCCCGCGTGCCATCTTCGTTGATGAGGGTCGCGCCGTTTTGCCAGGCGAAGGGCCAGAACTCGAAGGAACCAAAGCCGCCGCCGCCGAGCATGATGCCGTAGACGTCGCCGGAGGTGAGGGCCGTACCCTTCTCGACCAACTCGTCCCAGGTCGCCGGCGGCCCGTCGATACCCGCGTCGGCAAAGAGCTTCGTGTTGTAGAAGAGGGCGACGTTGTTCGTGTACCAGGGCGCGGCGTACTGCGCGCCGAGATACTGGCCGGTGGCGACCGGGCCGGGGAAGAACTGGTCGGCAATCGGGGCGAAGCGCTCGGAAATGTCCGAGAGAATTTGCGCCGCGCCGAGGGTGGCGTTCCAGGCACTATCGACAGAAACGACGTCCGGCCCGCCGCCGCCGCGCACGGCGGTGATCAGCTTGTTGAGCATGTCGGGTGGCGGGGTCGATTCGATAACGACCTCGACGCCATGCTCCTCCTGATACTGCTTCGCCGCCGCGTAGATCGGCGCTTCCTCATCGGGCGTGAACGGGCTGATGACCCAGAAGGTCAGCTTCGAGGCATCCTGCGCCCGCGCGGTAACCGGGCCAATGCCCGACACGACGCCGCCGGCGAGCGCCATTGCCGCCGCGGCGCCCGAGCCTTGCAGCAGTGCGCGGCGGGAAAGACCACGAGCCTGGTTCGTCATCTGGCAACTCCATTGTTCGAGCATACGATCGTCCACCTGGCAGTTCGCCGCCGAAATGCCGATTGTCGACAATCGAAAGTCTACGCGATTGTGCAGTCTCGTCAATCACCCCCCTCGACACGACCCGGCGAGCCGCTGATCGCCGAGGCCACGGAAACGCTCCCATTACCCAAGGGGCGCTCACGAAGCGGCGCGAAGATCACCTCGATTCGCTCTTTCCGCTCCGGCAGTTCACCTTGTTCTCCCGGCAGCAGGTCGCGTAGCTGCTCGGCGCTGTTGAGAATGTTGAACTGCAGGTACATCGTGGCGAGGTCGAGACGCTGGTCGCGGATGGCATCGACGATCAGCCGATGATTACGGCCCCAGTGGTCGATGTCTCGCTCCAGCGCCTGGATGCGCGGCAGGTAGATTGCCCAGTAGTGGCTGGCCACGCCGGTCCAGAGATGGAGGAGCTTTCGGTTGCCGGAGAGGGCGACCAGCCCCTCGTGGAAGCGAAAATCGGCTTCGCCAATGGCCTCATGCTCGCGCTGTAGGGCGGCGGCCTCCATCTCCGCGGTCGCCATCCAAAGGGGAGCCAGATCCTCCGGCTGGATTCGCGGCGCGGCCTGCTCGATGGCGAAGCACTCCAGCACGTTGCGCACGCTGGCCAGCTCGGCGATGGCGCGGCGACTGAAGACCTCGGCCACGAACGCGCCGCGATTCGGAAAGCGCTCGGCCAGCCCCTCTTTCTCGAGCTGGGCGATCGCCTCCCGCACGGGTGAGCGGCTGACCTGCATGGCGCGGGCGATGTCGTTCTCGCTTAGCCGCGCCCCAGCTGCCAGCCGCCCATCGAGGATGGCGCCGCGCAGGGCCGGCAGGACGCTGTCGCGAAGGGAACCAGCGCGCACGGGTTCGAGAGTGTCCATAGAGGTTGCCCTTGGAGATTGTCGACAATGCGGGCTTGACTGTACGGCGCATGGGGTTCGCTGTCAAACAGACGCGGGCCTTCTCGGCCAGAGCGGCATGCCAGCGAACTCGCTTCGGACAAATCCGCCGCGCTGGGCGATGATGTCTTCACTTCATTGGCATGCAGCGCATTGAATTGAGGAGAATGCCGTGCTGCCATTCACGCAAAGTGAGTATCTGGAGAGAATCGCGGCTACCAAGCGGCGGATGGACGCGGCTGGCATCGACGTGCTGCTCGTCAGCGACCCCTGCAACATGAACTACCTCACCGGCTACGACGCCACGTCCTACTATGTGCACCAGATGGTCGCGCTGGCGCTCGATGCCGAGGAACCACTTTGGATCGGCCGTGAAATGGATACCGCGTGCGCACGGTTCACGACCTTTCTCCGGCCGGATCGGCTGCGCGGCTACCCAGAGACCTACATCGGCGTGTCTGACCGCCACCCGATGGCGTTTGTCGCGGCGACACTGGCAGAAGAAGGATGGGGCGGCGGCCGGATCGCGGTCGAGATGGACGCCCACTTTTTCACCGCCCGCTGCTATCAGGAACTATTCAGAGGCTTGCCCCGCGCCAGCTTCGTCGACGCCAATCTGCTGGTCAACTGGGTGCGGATCGTGAAGTCGCCGCGCGAAATCGACTCCATGCGCCAGGCGGGAACGCTGGTCGAGCAGGCGATGAAGACGGCGATTGAGATGATCGAACCGGGCGTGCGGCAATGCGACGTGGCGGCAGCGTTCTACCAGGCGGCAGTCAGCGGCACGCCTGAGTTCGGCGGCGACATGCCGGAGGGACCATGGATGCCGGCCGGCGCGCGCACCGCGGCGCCTCACCTGACCTGGACCGACGAACCCTACCGCGCCGGGGAGGCGACGAACCTTGAATTGAACGCGTCGCGCCATCGCTACACGGCGGCGCTGGCCCGCACCGTCGTACTCGGTCAACCACCGGCGGAGATGGCGCGCATGATCCCGGTGGTCGTGGAGGGAATGAATGCTGCGCTGGAACAGGCCAGACCGGGCGTCACCGGCCACGAGGTCCACGCCGCCTGGCGCTCAATCGCCTCAGCCCATGGCATCGAGAAATCGTCGCGCATCGGCTACTCGATCGGCATCGGCTACCCCGGCCCGAGTTGGAACGAGCGCACGGCCAGCCTGCAACCCGGCAATAGCACCATCCTGGAACCGAACATGACCTTCCACATGATCATCGGAATCTGGATGGCAGACTGGGGATTCGAGATCAGCGAGACGTTCAGGGTGACGGAGGACGGCGGGCCAGAGGTCTTTTCGCACGTACCGCGAGAGGTGTTCATCAAGGCATAGTCTCGCCGATAGACTGTCCAGAATAGAGGGGAGTTTCCGCCAGAATCACCACGATCGCCACCAGACACCCTCACCCCAAACCCTCTCCCTGTGCGCAGGGAGAGGAGCTTTCTGACGTGCGGATTGCGGAAATTCCGGAACGCCCTTCCTTGTGAGGCAGACTGTTGGGAGTCGATCGAGATCACGAATGGGGTGTCGGTGTCTCTCCTCAACCAGACCAGCATCGAAGCGGAGCATGGCATCGGCTACGGAGTCGCATCGGGCGAGACGCTGCTGCTCGACGCATACCGCCCCGTCGCCAGCGGCGCTCCCTGTCCGGCCGTCATCCTGATCCACGGCGGCGGCATGTGGACCGGCTCACGCTCGGACATGGCCGAACCGGCGCGGGAATTGGCAAAGGCTGGCTACGTCGCCTGCAGCATCGACTATCGGTTGGTCGATGCGGCGTCGGGCCTCAACCGCTGGCCGGCGCAACTCGATGACGCGCAGCGGGCCGTGCGCTGGATACGCGCCAATGCCGGGCGGTTTGGGGTCGATCCGCGCCGCATCGGCTCGTATGGCTGGTCGGCGGGCGGACAACTTGCGGCGCTTCTCGGCACGCGCGAGACCCGCGACAACAGCAATCCCGCGTTGGCGGCCTTCTCCAGCCGCGTCTCCTGCGTCGTCGATCTGGCCGGGGACGTCGATCTGTCCGCCTACATCGAGCCACCGGCGCGCGATGAGGTGATCGCGCTCCTCGGCGGGACATACGAAGAGGTGCCCGAGCAGTAGCAA
>CAYSXO010000026.1:1549-25369 GCA_964434995.1 uncultured Sphaerobacteraceae bacterium | reverse complement strand
CAAATCTCGGTGGCCGCCGGGCAGAAGCCGCTGCCGCAGCTCACCCCACAAACGCCACCCTGACAGATGTGCCCTGTTCCGCATACAGTGCCACAGGCGCCACAATGCTCGGGATCGCTCTGCAGGTCGGCGCAGGCGCTGCCGCAGCAGCTCTCGCCCTGGCATGTATTGGGGGTGACAGAGCAGGCACATGAGCCATCACCCTGACAGACCTGGCCGGGCTGGCCGCAGGAGTCACCGACCTGGTTGGGATCGACCCAGCAGGTGAGGGTCGTCTCATTGCAGACAAGGCACGCATCACACGGCGGGTTACACGCGCACACGCCGCAATCGACGGTCTTCTTGCAGGTGTTCTTGACGATGCCACACGTGCCGGCGCAGGTCTGGGCGGCGGACTCCGGCGTGCAGCGCGTTTTCTTGCGCTTGCCCTTGCGATTGCGGCCGTTGCCCTTGCCATGCTTGTGCCGCTTCTTGCGACGCTTGCGTCGGCCGGCGGCATCGGTCTCTTTGGAATCGAAGAGGGCGCCCAGCATCGGCAGCGCGGCCAGTAGCCCGCGGCGAGTGCCGCTTTTGGACAAGGTGCGGACTAGAGCATCGAAATGTTGGCCGTCCACACTGCCCTCCAGTCCATCGTGCGGTCATCAATCACCGGCGGGCCGCGATACGGACCGGTTCACCATCGCGCGCGTTGGCGTTCAGAACCAAGCCTGCCAGATCGAGACGCACCTGTCCGCACACCGGTATACTGGGTTTTGCATGTGACTTTGTACTGGGTTCCGCGCCAACGATAGCAGAGGTCGGTCGGCGTTGTGCTGCCTTGGGGCGGCGGGATGCACGGTTCATCGTCCATATGGTCAGCGTGGCTATTGGCGCCAGCGAGCATTGCCCATGAGTGACGGCCAGGCGCCGTATGACCTGGAACGAGCGGCCACCACATTACCGCTGGCCCCCATCCTCGCCTTTCCGAGCGCCATGGAGCACGCGGCGCCCTTGCCCGAGCCGCTTTCCTCGTTCATTGGCCGGCAGCAGGACGTGGCGCGCGTGGTAGAGCTCCTCGCCGACCCCACGGTTCGCCTGCTCACGCTGACCGGTCCTGGCGGCATCGGCAAGACGCGGCTGGCCCTGGCGGCCGCGGCCGCGGCGCAGGATGCGTATCCCGATGGCGTGGCGTTTGTCGCCCTCGAGTCCGTCCGTCATGTGGAGGACGTCATTCCGTCCATCGCCCAGGCCCTGGGGCTGCGGGAGCACAACGATTTGGATCAGAAGACGCAGATCCGCGCGACTCTGGACCGAAAGCACCTTCTCCTTGTGCTCGACAACTTTGAGCACGTTCTGGCCGCTGGGCCAGCGGTGGCAGAACTCCTGATCACGACCCGGAATGTCACGGCGTTGATTACCAGCCGCGCGCCGTTGCGAGTGGATGGCGAGCGCGCATTGCCGATTCCACCGCTCACGCTGGCTGGCGAACTAGCGACCGCGGTCGAGCTGTTGGCGTCAGAAGCCGGACGCCTCTTTGTCGAGCGCGCACGAGCGCACGATCCCGCGTTATTCGTGGACGACCAGTCTGCTCCGCTCATTGCCGCCATCTGCACCCAGCTCGATGGCCTGCCTCTGGCGATCGAGTTGGCCGCCGCGCAGGCCTATGTGCTGTCGCCGCGGCAGATGCACACCCGTCTCGAACGCCGGCTCCCCTTTCTGACGCGCGGCGCGCGCAACGCCCAGCCCCGCCATGGGGCCATGCGGAACGACGAGACGAGTCGTCCTCGGCCTCCTCTGGGGAAATTCCCTCCCCCTATCCCCCTCCCCCCCTCCCCCCCTGAGGCGAAGCCGGCCCCCCCTGAGCGCAGCGATACCCTCTCCGTCCTCGACATCGTTGCCTCGCTGGTCGATCAGAGCCTGCTGGTACGGGCGCGCGGGCTCGATGGCGAGCCGCGGTTTCGCATGCTGGAGACGATCCGCGAGTTCGGCCTGGAGCAACTGGCCGCTGCTGGGGAGGAATGGGACGCCCGGGCGCTGCACGCGCGCTACTTCCTGCTGTGGACACGGCAAATGCGGCCATTGGCCAGCGTCCATGCCAGGCAAGCGCCACTCGACCAGTTGCTCACCGAGCACGCCAATCTCCAGGAAGCCCTGTGCTGGCTCGAGGCGCGAGGGCCCGCGGTCGACTTCACCGAGATGGTCTCCGCCCTGGCGCTTTCGTGGTATGTCTACGGCTCCTATCGCGAAGGGCTGAGTTGGCTCGAGCAGGCGTTGGCCAAGCGCGGCCAAGCGCCAGTTCCCATTCAGACGCGCCTGCTGATCGGGCACGCCGGGGTGCTCTTCGCACAGGGCAACATCAGCGAGACGGCATCGTCTCTGGAGCAGGCTCTGGCTCTCCTGCGCGCGGAAGGAGATCCGCTCGACAGGGCGTTGGCGCTGATCCTGCATGGCGCGGTCTGGAACAGCGAAGGGCACTACGCGGCAGCCGAGGCGCCGCTACGCGAGGCTTTGGCTCTGGCGGATGACCTTGGCGACCCGCTCCTGCGCGCCGGGATCGCCGGGAGGGCCCTGGGCAATCTCGCGGGCGCGGCGCTGGGCCAGCACGACTTCGCGCGAGCCACGGCCCACGGCGAGGAAGCGCTCCGCATCTACGAGGGATTGCATCTTGAGCTGGCCGAATCACGATTATTGATGGATCTCGGCGCCATCGCCCAACATTCGGGTGAAACCGAGTTGGCAGCCGAGCGGTGGCGTGCGGCAATCGTCTTGATGGGCGAACGGGGCGACATGCGCATGGTTGCCGACGTCCTCTCCGGCATTGCCGGCGTCGCCGCGACGCGGAGAGAGCACCGGCCTGCCCTCCTCCTCTTCGGCGCCGCCGAAGCCCTGCGGGAGCGGGTGGGAGCGACCATGTTCTGGCCCGCCGAGGCGCTTGCGGTGGAACGCAGCCTCGCCACGCTGCGGAACGACATGGGTGACCGGGCAGTTGCCACGATGCTGGCCGAGGGCCGGGCGTTGTCGCTGGCGGACGCGGTCGCCGTCGCCTCCGCGGTCGTTCAGCCGGCGGCAGCCGCGGGCACGGCCAGACTCGGCGGCACATTGACCCGCCGAGAGACCGAGGTGCTCCGTCTCCTGGGCGAGCAGCGGACAGATCAGGAAATTGCCGATGCCCTCTTCCTCAGCCGGCGCACGGTGAGCTGGCACGTGCAATCCATCCTGGCCAAGCTCGAAGCGCCGTCACGGGGTGAGGCGGCCGCCCGCGCCCGGGCGCGCGGCCTGATCTGACTGTGGGTCTGGCAGGCGCGGCGGGATCGAGGCCGCGAGGGTACTGACGAACTCGGCGCGGCCGAACCGGGCCAGATGGTTGAACCGCCGTTCTGAGGCGACGAGATACGAGCAGCAACCGAGGGTGTCGCTCAAAAACTGGCGAAAGTCCATGGGATACTCCTTGAAGGCCCGAAACGGTGTACCGAGTCCACGTCATTCCGAGCCGTTCGTCCGATTTGACGTGTCATCCTGAGATCTCGTACCTTCCGCGTACGTACGCGCTCTGAGCCGAAAAGCTTCGCTGCGCTCAACATGACACCTGCCCTACCAGCGCTTCAGGCGCTCAGGCGGCGAGCGCAGGAATCTCCGGAGCCGGCAGGAACGGCTGCCGCGCCGCGCGGCTTCTGCAAGCGGGCCGCACTGTCGAGAAGGACCAGGCGCTGCCCGTGCTCGTTCGTCTGCGCCAGGCTCGGGACACCGGCGCGGATCGCCTCGGCGTCGAGCGTGTCGATCGCCGGCTGGACGGCGCTCATCGGTTCCCTCCCGCGCCCGCACGGACGGCGACCGCGACCCGATGGATGCCATTCTGGCCGTAACCCTTGCCATTCCAGGCCGCGCGCGGCGGCTGCCGGGTGAGGCGCTCATCGGTGGCACGGGCCATCAGCGTGAAGCGGCCGGGCACGGCCTCCCAGCCGAATTGAAAGCGCGCCCAGGAGCGGCGGCCGGCGCGCTCCAGCCGCGCGGGCCGCCAGTTCGCGCCGCCATCGATGCTGATGTCGACCTGTTCGATCTGGCCATGACCCGACCAGGCATAGCCGGCGACGGTGACCGGTCCCGGCGCAAGCACATCGCCTGCGCGGGGAGTCATCATGAGCGATTTGACCGGCATTTCGGTCACGGGCCGAAGCGGATCACCATCTTCTGACCACTAGACGTAGGTATCGGCGTTCCAGAACCCGGCGAACGCGCGGTCGAGCACCTCCAACCCGGCCAGCCACTTTGTGGAAGCGATGCCCGCCCAGCCGGGAACCAGGAGCCGGACGGGCCCACCGTGCGCGACCGGCAGCGGCTCACCATTCATGAGCAGGACGAGCAGGGGGTGCCGTCAGGAACGGGCTCGAAGCGAGTACGGCCATTGCCAGCGCACTCGATGAAGGCAGTCAGCGCGCGTTGGGGCATCGCCTGCAGATCGGCTAGCGAGAGGCTCAGGGGGCGTTCGACGAGACCAGTGACGGCGAGGCGCCAGGAGGCTGGCGCGATCACCGGCACCGGGCCGTTCGAGCGCATGAAGAAACGCTCGATGGGGACGACCAACGCCCCGGCCGGCTCCATGAAGTCGAGCGGCATGCCAAAATTGCCGCCGCCATAGGGGGTCAGGCGAGCGTCTTTGCCAAGCGCGGCCAGCATCGCCCGCGGCGAGGCCGAAAGGTCGATTTCCGGGTTCCGTTGTTGAAGTGTCGCTCTCACATCATCTCCTTTTCTGTTGGTGAGGCACATGTTGGACAACGCGGCGGCCCTCAGAGCGCTCGCGGCGCGCCGAAGACGAAGGAGGCGAACGTCCGCGGCGGGGCGCTCGGTCCGGGCGCCGCGGCACACCGCTGACCGGGCACACTCTAAAGAAAAAAACACTTTGTCTGTCCATTTAGTGGACAATTTGCTTGGCGATGCGTCGATTGGCAGCGCGCGACGATCCCCACGGCGCGGAACCGAACAGAGAGGCGCGGCGATCACGTGATGTAGGGCAAATGTTGACGAGCTTGATCGATAACCGTAGTATCCTCGCCACAATCGAACAGCGCGCTCATCGCGAGGAGCAGAGGGACCGGCCCGGCGACGCTCCAGCAACCACCCCTCGGGGGTCGGTGCTAAGTCCGGAAGGCAACGCCTGGAAGATGAGGAACCTGACGCGGCGGGCTGGCCGCGAACCCAAGGCTCCTGTCCCAGTGGCGGAAGCCTTTGCTTTTTCCTGGGCGCGACAATGGGACGCGATGGACGGCCGCAAGATGCGGCCGTTGTGTTGGCCGACGATGGCCTCGTGGCACGACAGACACAGGAAGGACGCGCAATGCACGACCGATCACGTGATCTTCGAAACCTCCACGCTCGCCAGGCGCTCTCCCGACGCCGCCTGCTGGGGCTGGGCGCGGCTGGGCTGGCGACGGCCATGGCCGCGCGCCCGGGCCTCGCCCGGGCTCAAGACGCCACCCCCGCCGCGAGCGCGGCGCTGCCCGATTACTCCGGCCAGACGCTCAACTTCATGATCATCCAGCCGCACGCCGTCACCGGCGATCTGCTGAAGGCAGACTTCGAGGCGGCCACGGGCGCGACCGTCGAACTGACCGTCGTGCCGTACGATGAAGTCCAGGCGAAGGCCACCCTCGACGTGCAGTCCGGGGCGAACGTCTTCGACGTCCTGGATTACTGGTACCCGACCGTTGGCGCGCTGGCCAGCCAGGGCGTAATTGAAGATCTGACCGACTTCATCGAGAGCGATCCGGACATCGATCCGGCCGACTTCATCCCCGCCATCTACGACGTCTACACCCTCTACGATGGCCGCCGCTACGGCATCCCCTACGACGGCGATACCCACGTCCTTTTCTACAACACGGAGATCTTCGAGCGGAACGGCATCACTGCCGCGCCCGAAACGTGGGACGATTTCCTTAACGCGGCAAAGACGATCACCGAGGCAGAGAGCAGCAACGGCGTCTACGGCGCGGCGCTGCAGGGCTTCCAGGCGCCGATCATCATCGGCTCATCCTACGCGAACCGCCTGGCCGGCTTCGGCGGCCAGTTCCTGAACGAGGATGCCAAGCCGGCGCTCGATTCGGAAGCGGCGGTGCAGGCCGCGCAGGCGATGCTCGACGTCGCCCCGTACTCGCTGCCGACGCCGCTGGAGACCGCGTTCGACCAGGCGCTGCCAGCCTTCCTCGGCGGCCAGATCGCGATGATGGAGTTCTGGACCGATCTCGGCGTCTACGCCGAAGGCCCTGACTCGCGGATCGCCGGCAAGTGGGGCGTGGTGCAGATGCCGTACGGCGGCGCGAACACGAAGCACATCGCTCCGCTCAACGCGGGCTTCTGCTTCTCCGTCTCCACCGGCTCGAAGAACAAGGAGATGGCGCGCGACTTCGTCAAGTTCGCCACCAGCAAGGACTACCACCTCAAGCTGCTGACGGTCACCGGTAGTGGCATCGACCCGATGCGCCTCTCCGCCCTGGAGGCCGAGGCGTACAAGGCCTTCGCGCCGAAGGTGCAGGCCGCGGCGACCGCCTCTCTCTCCGGCGCCTTCGCCTGGCCGACGATCGTTCAATCGCCAGAGCTGATGCAGGTCCTGGCCGACGAGCTGGCGCTGATGCTGCAGGGGAACAAGGACGCCGCAACGGCCATTGCCGATACGCAGGCAGCGTGGGTGACGATTCTCGGGTGATGGGTGAAGGGTGATGGGTGATGGGGTGCCAGGGTGGTAGGGAGATCGACGAAAGCCAAAAGCCAGCAGCCAATGGCCAATAGCCCATTACCCATCACCCTTCACCCATCACCCTCCCTCTCGCGCCTCCTCGACAAGGTGGCGCCTCGACTCCTTGTGGCGCCGCTCATCGTGGCGTTGCTCGCGTTTGCCATCTATCCGCTCGTCTATCTGCTAATCCTCTCGGCGTCAGAGTCGCTGCTGGGCAAGCCGTTTCAGGAGTGGATCGGCTTCGACAACTACCGGGCTGCACTCACCGATCAGCCGTTCCTCTACTCGTTGCTGCGCTCGGCCGGCTTCGCCGTGCCGGTGACGATTGTCGAGCTGATCCTGGGGCTAGCCATCGCTATCCTGCTGCAACGGAGCGTTCGGGGCGGGCATGTGGTGCGCACGCTCATTCTGCTGCCGCTGATGACGCCGCCGGTGATGGTGGCGGTCGCCTGGAAGCTGATCCTGAGCCCGGTGGGCGGCCTGCTGAACATGATGATGCTCGGCCTGGGGCTGACCGATAAGCCGGTCTCCGTCCTCGGCTCCTCGACCTGGGCCTTCCCTTCCATCGCCGTCGCCGACGCCTGGCAATGGACGCCCTTCATCGTCCTGCTCGTCTTCGCGGCGTTGCAGGCGCAACCGGACGACATCCGGCAGGCGGCGACGATCGATGGCGCGTCGGAGTGGCAAATCTTCCGTGATATCACCCTGCCGATGCTGATCCCGGCACTAGCCGCCATCGCCCTGATCCGCTTCATCATGGCGCTGAAGCTCTTCGACCTCGTCTACGCCCTCACGCAAGGGGGCCCCGGCTTCGACACCACCGTCGCCTCGTTTCATATCTACCGGCTGGCGCTGGAGCAGTTCAACGTCGGCTACGCGGCGGCCTTGACCGTGGTCTTTGGGCTCTTTGTCAGCCTGATCACCCTGCCGGTGGTGATGCTGCGCGACTGGTCGCTGAGGCGGTGGTCGTGAGCGCGGCGAACAGCGCCGCTGGGCGCATCTCCATGAATCCAGCCCGGGAGGAGATCGCCCGTCCGGCAGCCGGCCACTGGCGCGTGCTGCGCTGGCTGGCCGTGGGCCTGGTGCTGATCTTCTTCCTGGCGCCCATCGCCTATCTGGCGCTCGTCTCACTGAAGCCTCAGCCCGAGGTACTGAGCGGGCAGCTCTTGCCGTCGCGCATCGCCTGGGAGAACTGGCCGAACGCCTTCGCATCGGTCGACGTGCTTCTCTTTCTGCGTAACTCGGTGATAGTGGCCGCGTTGAGCGCGGCGATCACGATGCTGATCGCCACCCCGGCCACCTACTCCATGGTCCGGTTCCGCACGGGAGGATCGTGGCTGCGCTCGGCAGTCTTGACCTCGTACGTGGCGCCGCCGATCGTGGCGGTCATTCCCCTCTTCTACTTGCTGAAATGGGGAGGCCTGATCGATACCCTGCCGGGGCTGGCGCTGGTGCATGGCCTGGCCAATCTGCCGGTCGCCGTCTGGCTGCTCGACAGCTTCGTGCGCGAGGTGCCGCGCGACATCGAGGAGGCCTCGTGGGTCGATGGCGCCAGCCGCTTTGGCACGCTGGCGCGGATCGTCCTGCCGCTCATCGTGCCGGGGCTTGTAGCCGTCGCCATCATCTGTATCATCCTCTCCTACAACGAGTTTCTCTTCGCCCTGGTCCTCACCTACCGGCCGGAAACGCAGACGCTGCCGGTGGGGATCGCGTTGTTCCAGGGAGATCGTTTAGTGCAGTTCGGCCAGATGGCCGCGGCGTCGTTGACCGGGATGATCCCGGTCTATATCGTGGCGCTCTTCTTTCAGCGCGGCCTTATCCGCGGCCTGACGAGTGGAGCCGTGAAGTGAGGGTGATGGGTGATAGGTGACGGGTGATGGAAAAACGAGCGATCTATCACCCATCACCTATCACCCATCACCGCTCCGAAGGAGCAAGAACGTGACCGAACAACGCGTCGTGATCGAGCCGGCCCAGTTTCTCGATGGGTCGCCGATGCAGCAGTCGGATGGCGCGGTGCGCGACCTGAAGCTGATCTACCCGGAGACCGGCTTCGACGCCATGTCTCTCTGTTTGGGATTGGTCGAGATCGACCCCGGACACCACTCGCCGCTCCATCGCCACCGCTGCGAAGAGGTCTATTACGTGGTGCGCGGCAGCGGCGAGCTGGAGTCGGACGGCGTGCGCCACAAGATTTCCCCCGGTTGCGCGGTCTTCAATCGGCCAGGCGTGATCCATCGCGTCTACAACACCGGCGACGAGACGATCCAGCTCGTGGTGGTCGCTGGCATCATGCTGGTGCCGCTCTGGCCACAATGGCCGACGGCCTCGCCATACGAAGTGTTTGAGGGCTCGTCGATGGACGCGCACAAGCCGGCGGATTCTGTCGGGTGATGGGTGATAGGTGATGGCTGATGGGATGGACGGAGGACGGGACACGGGGCCAGGCACGGTCCTCGTGACTTCTCGACTCCTCGACTCGTTGCATCACCCATTACCCCGACCGTGAGGGCCAGCGGTGGCTGACACATCCATTCCCATGTTTGCGGACGAACTGAAAACGCTGGTCGATGTCCTTCTGCCCGGAGATGGCCGCTTCCCCGCGGCCTCCGGCATCGGCGCGCAGGGGCTCCTCGCGGTGCGGCTGCGCGATCGCCTCGGCCCGAGCGGTGTGCCTGACGTGCTGGCCGCGCTGGCGGAGGCGGCCGGCGGGGCTACGCTGGCGGCGCTGGACGAGGCAGAATCCATCGAGGCCGTGCGGCGCTTCGAGCAGGCGGAGCCGGCGCTTTTCGCCGTGCTCTTGAACGCCCTCCGCTGGTGATCGAGGCGGTGCGCGGCTTCGGCATCGTCTACAACGACGCGCCGCAGCCGTTGGGCTATGCGATGGAGCCCTTCACTCCCGCGCCTGGCGAGAACGTGCCGGCCGCGCCACATGGCTTCTTCCTGAAGACCGACGAGGTGCGGCGAATCGCGCTGCCGCCGGCGGCCAGGGCTACCGGCGAAGCACAGGCCGATGCCTCCGAGAGATGACCTCCGCGCAATGAATAACGGCTCAGGGCAACTCTTCGGTTACGCCTGCCGATTCGGGATCTCGCCCGACCGCCAGCGCCACGAGGTAGATGAGAGGCGCCAGGCCGAAGATTGTCAAGCTGGCCACCGGCGCTCGTTCGACGACGATGATGGCAAAGAGGTAGGCGACGCCGCGCGCGAGGACGGCCGCCGCGGCAATCCGGCGCTCACGCTCGCGAATTGGCACGTAGAGGAGTTGCGGGAGCCCCGACGCATACCACCAGATGGCCAGCCGCGTCAGTACGATCGCGATCAGCAACATGCCGTAAATGGAAAGGGCCACCGGATCGAGATCGTAGCGGGAGATGAGCGATGCCCCGAACGGAAGCAGGGAGATGGGCAGCAGGTAGAGGATGTTCAACCAGACGAGGGCGCGATCGGTGCGCTGGATCATGGCGAAGAGCGCGCGATGCCCGGCCCAGGCAATGGCGATCACCACGAAGCTGATCATGAAGGCGACGAAGGACGGCCGAATCTCCGCCAGCGCCTGGCCGAGCGTTTGCCCTCTGGTCAGCTTCGGTACGTGCAACTCCAGCACGAGCAGGGTGATAACGATGGCGAACACCCCATCGCTGAGCGCCAGCACCCGCGCCGGGTCGTTGCGCCGCCCATCCCGCTCCTCGCGCCGGTGCTCGGCCACGAGCCTCGGCAGCGTCTCGTCATCCCTGGCGGCCCTCCACACCCCCAGGCCCGCGTGGTGAGGACGATGGTACATGGAGCGAGGGGCGCGTCTCGGCCCCTTCCCCGAACTGGCCGTCGCGGCGGCCTTTACAGGAGCCAGGCGTGAGCGAGATCATTGGTGGGAAGAAACCGGACCGCGTCGACGTCGTCATCGTCGGCGCCGGAGTTGGTGGGGCGCTGGCCGCGCTGACTCTGGCCCGCGCCGGGCTGAAGGTCGTCTGCCTGGAGCAGGGCGGCTGGACCCGGCCGGAGGATCACCCACACGCCTCACCCGACTGGGAATGGCAACGCGCCACCCGCTGGAGCACCGCGCCGAACGTCCGCCAGCGCACGCAGGATTACCCGGTCGACAGCACCGACGAACTGACGTTGATGTGGAATGGCGTCGGCGGCTCCTCGACCGTCTACACCGCCACCTGGCCCCGCTTCCGCCCCTCGGACTTCCGCAAGGGCACGGAGCATGGCCTGCAACCCGACTGGCCCTTCACCTACGAGGATCTTGCGCCCTGGTACGAGGCGCACGATCAGATGGTCGGCGTCAGCGGGCTGCTGGGCGACCCGGCCATCCCTCCACGCGGACCATTTCAGACGCGGCCGCTGCCGCCCGGCCCGCTGGGGAAGGTGGCCGCGCGCGGCTTCGAAAAGCTTGGCTGGCACTGGTGGCCGATGCCCTGCGCCATCCTGGCCGAGAATTTCGACGGCCGCCCGGCCTGCAACAATTGCGGCAACTGCCAATCCGGCTGTCCCACTGGCGCGCTGAACGATTACCAGATTTCGGCCTGGCCGAAGGCGATTGCCGCCGGGGTAGAACTGCGCCCCTTTGCCCGCGTCGAGCGGATCGAGACCGCCGCCGACGGCCGTGCTACCGGGGTGGTCTATGTCGACCGGCAGACCGGGCTGCGTTACCAGCAGGATGCGGATGTCGTCATCCTGGCCGCGAATGGGGTCGGCACCCCGCGCCTCCTCCTCCTCTCGGAGAGCGCGCGGTTCCCGAATGGGCTGGCCAATTCCAGCGATCAGGTTGGGCGCAACCTGATGCACCATGGACTGGCCATCGTCGAGATCTGGACGCGGGAACGGACCGATGCCCATCAGGGGATCGTCTCTGCTGTCTACATCTGCGAGGAGTTCGCCGAAACCGATCCCGCGCGCGGGTTCGTCAACGGGCTGACGCTGCACATCACGCGCATGAATGGCGCGGGCTATCAGGCGAACGGCTCGCACTCCGGGAACGTCGCACCCTGGGGCGCCGCGCACCACGCCTGGTTCCGCGAGCACTTTGCCCACGGCTTCAACGTCCTGGTCGTTGGCGACGATCTCCCCATTGCCACCAATCGGGTCACCCTCTCCGAGACGCGAACGGACGACAGCGGGCTGCCCGCGCCGAAGATCACGTACAAACTCGATCCCAATGACCGTCGCATGATCGACTTCGGCATCGCGCGCGCCAGGGATCTGGCCACCGCCGTCGATGCCTTCGACGTCAAGGTCAACGCCTTCACGAATGCGGACGGCATCTACAGCCCACCCGCCTGGCACCTGCTCGGCACCTGCCGGCTCGGCACGGACCCCGGCGCATCGGTGGTCAACCAGTGGCAGCAGGCGTGGGATGTGCCCAACCTCTTCATCATGGACGGCAGCGTGCTCCCCACGGGAGCGGCGGTCAATCCGACCAGCACCATCGGGGCGATGACGCTGCGGGCGGCCAGCCATCTGCGGGATCACTTTGGCGAGGTGCGGCGGGCGACGAGGACGGAGATCGATTGAGCCGTTCAACTCTCCTGAACGACAGGAACTGGAGAAACAATGAAGCTGGTCGAAGCAATCTGTTCGTCGTTTACGAGGAGCCGAAGAATGTACCTGCCTGGTTGCGTGAGATCCATTCTGATCGCATCGGCCATGAGCAGCGTGGCAAAACGATGAAGCGTGTCTCCAAACTCATCGGGGGAGGAGCTGGAATCACTCTCGATGGCGCTTTCAAGCACCGGCTCGCCAATCACGTGCTCATTCGAGTCCAACAGATCGACCCGGACCTGGACGAGGTCTTTTAGCAGGACTCCCGGTAGAACAAGCTTGGTTGCCAGGTACACGTCGTAACTCATAGGCAAATTTTTCGGGACGATGTGATCCCAGCCACCGCCGATGAGGTAGAGCTTGCCGTTCTCAGCACGGGCGAAATCACACAGAAGGAAGCACTCAGCACGCGCCCGCCGAACTTCTCCTGATGTCGTTGCCCCACTTCGTTGCGCCACTGAATCCTCGTTGCCATTCTGGACGATCCGGAATAGTGTATGACATTGCGTATTACAATTCAGGAGCCAGATGAATGCCTCCCAGAATTGAAGGACTCGTCTGGACCGAGAAAGCGGAGGAGCACGTCGAGGCACACATTGGCGCATGGGAGATTGACGAACTTATCGAGCGCGGCGATTTCTCCATGTTTCGGAACACTGCTGGTCATCCTCCAAATCGGTGGCGCTGCATCGGTCGCAACGCCAGCGGCGGCTTCATCACCGCTATTCTCGAGGAACCGTTCAATGGCGATCCGACACAATGGCGGCCAGTAACTGGCTGGCGTTCAACTCCGTTTGAACGAGAAATGTATGGACTGCAGCGCAGCCGCCAGACCAGTAAGCGAAGGAAAAGCCATGATTGATGAAGTCAACCCAAATCCACTTGCACCCGCGCGGTCGCGTGCCGAGTGGGAGGCTCAAGGCTGGGCTGTGGAACCCGAGCCAATCGGCGCAGCAGCACGGTTGGAAGCGACGCTTTCAATCCGGTTCGATCCGGATGGCGCTTCGCTGCTTCAACGCGCGGCTCGGCTAAAGGGCCTCACCAAATCGCAGTTTGTGCGCTTGGCAACACTGCAAGCAGCTCGTCAAGCGATTGCCGAAACACCATTGCCGGCAACCGCGCGGGTCATCCGGAATAAGGAACACGCCGCAACAACGGGGTCAGGCGCCTCTCCTGATACGCCAAGCGATACCACCACCGAGTGGGTGATAGACCTCACCACGTAGATGTCGATCTACCAGCGATCGTGCAGACCGGTCGCTTGGCTTGGCCCTGCGGCCGAGGTGGGCCGATTCTCTAGATTAAGCGTTGCTTACGACACATGCGTCCGGTTTGACAGCCTCATCCCAATCCGCTAAGACAGGCCCATTCCTGATCCCGTATTCCGGAACTCACGGCAGTTCACCCTCCAGAAAGGCCGGATCATGGACAACCAGGCGACGAGGATGGTCAGGGCGTCCGATCTTCGCGACTGGCTGCTCTGGCTCTGCGATCACTTCGACCCGGCGGCGGACACGCCGGAGAACCAGGAGATCGCCCGCCTGGGGCCACTCCTCGAGGAGATTGGCCAACGCGCCGGGGCCATCGACACGACCCCGAGGAAGTTCGGCAGGGGGGTCTGCCTCCTGGAGTCGTTCGATTGGGAGCATGGCGAGGTCGAGTTTGCCCATCCCGCCTTGCTCACCTACCGGCTCAGGACATCCGATCCAGATGTCCTGATCGCCCGGCTCGTCGCGGTGACTGGCATCCCGGAGAGCGTCCCGGAAGCTCCCCTCGAGCCTGACTACATCGTGTGATCGAGCAAAGACCGCTCCCCCTCTGCAGTCGCGATGACGCGGGCCGCGCTCTCTGCCGAGGCACGAGACAAACGCCGGCCAAGGCGGGACAGGCGCTATCGTGTCAGGCGGTCGAAGCGACCTGGGCACGCGAGCCGACTATTGCCTCTTTTTATGGATTTGTATCCAAACCGCGCGCGAGCGCGGCTTGACAGCGGCATCTTGCGCCGCATACGATCCCGTTTGTATCCAGTTTGGTTTTCGCTCGCAACGCACCAGGGAAATTGGCAAGCTCGGAGTGATCTTGGCATCATGGTCCGTTTCCGAGGAACGAGCGGACTCCGTCCCCGTTGGCGGCACGGGTTTTGATCGCCATGCCTCCGAGCCGCTCAGCGAAACCGTCACTCGCTACCTGCGCGATGCCATTCTGGAAGGGCGGCTACGGGCAGGGGCCCGCATCCGTCAGGAGGCGATCGCCCGTGAGCTGGGCACCAGCCGCATCCCCGTGCGCGAGGCGCTGCACCAACTCGAAAATGAGGGGCTCATCCACCTTGTCCCGCGCAGCGGCGCGCGCGTGGCCCGGCTCGACTTCGAGGAATCGGCCGAGGTCTACCGGATACGCGAGGAACTGGAGCCGCTGGCCATCGCGCAGAGCGCGCCCTGGCTCTCCGACGAGCAGCTCACGCATCTCCAGGACCTCATGCTCCAGATCGAGCGCTCCGAGGATCCAGCCGTCTGGCTCCTCTGCGATCGCCGCTTCCATCTCCTCAGCTATGCGGCGGCGCCGATGCCGCGCCTGCTGAAGATGATCGAGAACTTCTGGAACAGCACCCAGCAATACCGCCGGGTCTACTACGGCATGGTCGCCAGCGAGCGGAAGGCGCGGCCATCGCCCGATTTGCCGATGACGCATGTCGATCACCGGCTCCTCTTCGACGCGCTGGAACGGCGCGATCCGGTGGATGCCGGGGTGCTGTTGCGCGCGCACATTCGCCGGACGAGGATGGCCCTCGCCAATCACCGGGAGTTGTTCGATCAATGAGGCCCCGCCGCGCCTGGAATCCACCGCGTGTCACCCCGAGGATCGAGGGGGCTCGGCCCGATAGCGCGCCTGTCCAGGGAGAGAACGTGATTCCTCGCGAACGTGGCATGACACGAGTGACATTGCGAGGGCTCGCATAATGGCCAGCACTCTCCAGGAGAACCGCGCTGCCGGCGCCCACGCGGGCGGATTCCTGCAACTGGCGGGGGTCAGCAAGCAATTTGGTGATACCGTCGTTTTGAAGGATCTCGATCTGGAGATTGGCGAGGGGGAGTTCATCTCCCTGATCGGTCCCAGCGGCAGCGGCAAGACGACGACCCTGCGCATGATCGCCGGGCTGGAAACGCCCACCACGGGCGCCGTGCGCATCGCCGGGCAGGACATCACGACCCTCCTGCCGAACGAGCGCGACTTTGGCATGGTCTTCCAGCACTTCGCCCTCTTTCCGCACCTCGACGTCTTCCAGAATGTCGCCTACGGCCTGCGCATTCGCGGCGTGAAGCAGGCTGAACAGGAGAAGGTCGTCCTGCCGATGCTCGACCGGGTGGGCCTGCGCGAGCTGGCCACGCGCAAGATCGGCGAGCTCTCCGGCGGGCAGCGGCAGCGCGTCGGCATCGCCCGCGCCCTTGTCGTGAAGCCGCGGCTCCTCCTCCTCGACGAGCCGACCGGGTCGCTCGACACGAAGCTGAAGCTGGCGATGCAGACGGAGCTGAAGGCGCTGCACAAGGAATCGGGCCTGACCTTCATCCACGTCACGCACAACCAGAGCGAGGCGCTGGCCCTGGCCGACCGCGTCTATGTCATGAACGACGGCCGCATCGAGCAGCAGGGGAGCCCAACGCAGGTCTATCGCTATCCGGCCACGCGTTTCGTCGCCGATTTCGTCGGCCGCAACAACCTCATCGAGGGGACAATCGAGGGAGAGCGCTTTCGTAGCCGCATGGGCGAGTTCCCGGCGGGCACAAGCGCGCGGCAGGTGGCACGCGGCAATGTCACCGCGGTCATCCGCGCCGACGCCATCCACATCGGTCCGCCGCCGCCGGGCGCGGCCTCGCTCAGCACCCGCCTGGAAGCGCTGGAGTACGCCGGCTCGATCGTCACCTGGTTCCTGCGCGGTCCGGCGGGACCACTGACCGCTGACGTTACCGCCGACGACTCTGGCCAGCTCGATCCGCAAATCGGCGAGACCTACGAGGCCTGGTGGAAACCAGACGACGTGCACTACCTCCAGGCAGACGGCGTTGCCAGCAACGGGCGCAAAGGAGGGTGACGAGGCCGGGTGGAGTTCCGGCCGGGCATTGTGTCCCTTGACGGTAGCGGCGCCCCCTACGCGTGTCATTCCGAGGCATCAGGGATCTCGGTTCGATGGCGCGGTTGTTCGGAGAAGGGGCCGAGATTTCTCCACGCGCTCGGAATGATACGGTGGCGCGGGACGAGGCACGTTCAGCCAGAAGGAGATCGACGATGAAGCACCTGAGCTACGCGGAAATGATGGCGAAGCGCTTCGCCGCCGACCACGCGGTCACCCGGCGCCGGCTCCTGTCGCGCGGCGTGCAGCTCGGCGCCGCCTTCGGCGCGGTCGGCGCGCTTGGCCGCTGGGCGACGCTCGATGCCGCGGCCCAGGGAGTGGTGCTGCGCGAGATCGGGCTAAGCCTGACCGAGGACCCACGCATCCTCTCCCAGTTCCAGGCGGACACCGGGATCACCATGGAGGGGAACTCGCAAATTCTCGGCAACCAGATCACCTTCTGGCTGCAGAACTACAAGGACTACGACGTCAACCAGGTCAACTTCAGCCAGAACGCGCCGCTGCTGGCGCAGGACGCCATCCAGGCCTTCCCAACCGCCGACATCCCGGCCTGGAACGACCAGGTGATGGAGCTCTTCCTCAAGCCGAACACCTCCGGCTACAGCGACAAGTCAGGCTGGCCGCTGGCCGGCACCTACACCGCGGAAGCGATGGACGCCGAGTCGTACGACACCTTCATTGGCACGCCGACCTGGTTCGGCTTCGACGCCTTCGGTTACCTCGAGGGGCAAGCGCAGGGCGACACCACCTCCTATGGCGCGATCTTCGACCCGGCCAACGCCGGCCGCGCCACGCTCCTCAACGAGCCGATCACCACCGTGATGAAGGTCGCCACCTATCTGCAAGGGACCGAGCAGGCGACCTTCCAGGGCGCGCTCAACAACCTGACCAAGGAGGATCTGGCCGTCTGCTTCGAGTTCCTCAACGGGTTGAAGCAGGCTGGGCAGTTCCGTCTCTTCTGGAGCGACTTCGGCCAGCTTGTCGACCTCCTGGTGGCCGGCGAGATCTGGGTGGGCGACTTCTGGGCCAGCGCCTGCGCCGCGGCGCGAGCGAGCGGGGCGAACGCGGTCTTCGTCAACGACCCGACCGAGGGGAGCAACGGCTGGATCCAGGGCGCGACCGTCTCTTCCGCCACCCAGCACATGCCGGAGGTGATGACCTTCATCAACTGGTATCTCGACAGCGGCGTGCCAGGCGCCATCCTTGGCGTGCAGGGGTACTATTCGCCACGGCCGGACCGCGTACAGCCGATCCTCTCCGAGCAGTCGACCACGGTCGAGGGGATCTCCGACTGGGACTACTGGTACGAGGGCGCGGCGCCGGAGGAGCGCCCGGCCCTGAGCGAGCGCCTCAACCACATCGCCGACTGGCAGGCCTACCCGGACGAGTTCGAGGAATACTCGCGGTTGTGGACGGCGTTTACGTCCGCGTAGGGTGACAGGGGGTCGGGGTGTTAGGGTGTCAGGACAAATTAGGGTATTCGCGCCAGGTGAGTGGCGGGAGTTGAGCCGGTGATGACGGAGGCCACCTCCACCCTAACACCCCGACACCCTGTCACCCTGTCACCCTCGTCGGCAGACGAGCTGCTCCAGCAGCGCCGCACCCGCACCGCGTGGCTGCTGCTGCTGCCGGCGCTGGCGGTGATTCTGGTTGCCGCCGTGGCGCCGCTGGCGATGATCCTCTGGGTCAGCTTCTGGAGCACGGACGGTCTGCAGCTCGTGCGCACCATCGACACCTCCGCCTGGGGCACGGTGCTGCGCGACCCAACCTTCTACCGGCTCGCCTGGTCGAGTTTGCAGACGGTCATCATCGTGTTGGCGCTGGTCGGGGTCCTGGGATTGGCGGCGGGCTACTATCTGGCCCGCTTCGTCACCAATCGCAAGCTGCAGGCGCTGCTGCTGATGCTGGCCATCCTCCCCTTCTGGACCAGCTACCTGATCCGCATCATCACCTGGCAGCCGTTGTTCGGGAATAGCGGCGTCATCAACTTTCTCCTGGCCAAGGTCGGCCTGCCGCAGATGGAATTGTTCCTCTTCAACCAGCGGGCGATGATCTTCGCCATGACCTCGCTGTATGTCGTCTTCGTCATCGGCCCGGTCTTCTGGGCACTGTCGCGCATCGACCCGGAGGTGATCGCCGCGTCCCGCTCGTTGGGGGCAAGCGCCTGGACCACCTTTCGTACGGTTGAGTTGCCTTTGGCGCGCGGCGGCCTGGTGGTCGGGCTTTTCTTCGCCTCGATCTTTCTCTTCGGCGACTACGCCACCGGCCGCCTGATCGGCGGCGGCACCAATCCGCTTCTTTCGGACGCCATCTCCCAGTACGCCGGCTCCGGGCAGTGGCCGACCGCCGCCGTTCTCGCCGTCGTGCTCTTCATCCTGGCCATTGTTGTCCTGACCATCTTCATGCGGGTCTACGACCTGCGCAACGAGCTCTAGAGCACCATGCGTATGCCATGTCATGCTGAACGACGTGAAGCATCTCGGCCGAGGCGTGTCATGGTGAGCGGAGCAAACCACCTCGCCGCGCGGCGCGTTCGTTCGCGGGAACGAGCGAGAGCCTTCGCCCCGCTCGGGATGACACCGCGGCTGTGGCGAAGTATTCAGGATGACACGATGTTGGCAAGCCGTTGGAAGACAGAATAGGGAACGAACGGTGCAGCTCAGCCGCGGGCAACGGATCTTTCGGGTGGTGGGGGCGGCGCTCTTCGCGCTGATCCTCATCATCCTCTACGCGCCCTTCCTGATTATGGGCGTCCTCTCCTTCGCCGAACGGACGACCGCCGTCTTCCCACCCGCCGACTTCTCCTTCATCTCCTATCAGAAGCTCTTCAATCCGAATGACTTCTCGTTGTTTCGCATTCCCGGCGAGCCGCTGGTCAACTACCTGCGCCCGGTCGGACTTTCGGTGACGCTGGCGCTGATGACGTCGATCGTCGCCACAGTGCTCGCCCTGATGGCCGCGCTCGCCTTTCGCGAGCGATTTCGTGGGCGCGGCGTCGTCTTCTATCTTCTACTGCTCGGGATGGTCACGCCGGGCATCATCCTCGGCCTCGGCTTTCGCCTCTTCGCGGACCAGATTGGCCTGCCGACCGGCTGGAAGACGACCGGCCTGCTGACCCACATTGCCTGGACGATGCCCTTCGGCTTCATCGTCTTCCTCGTCTTCCTCAACCGATTCGACCGCACCATCGAGGAGGCCGCCTCCGTCCTCGGCGCCAACGCCTGGACCGTCTTCCGCACGGTAACGCTGCCGGTCCTCGCGCCAGGGGTATTGGCATCGCTCCTCTTCGGCTTCACCCTCTCCTTCGACGAGATCCAGCGCTCCTCGCTCGTGCTGGGGCGCGACCAGACGCTGCCGATTGCCATCATCGGCGCGACCACGGTGCGCATCACGCCAGTGCTCTACGCGCTCGGTTCACTGATTGCGCTCGTCTCCTTCGCCTTCGTCGCCTTCTACCTCCTCTTCTTCGAGCGCGAGCGGCGGAAGTTCTACGGTGGCTCGATTGTCGAGGAAGAGGAAGACGACGAGGGTGATGGTTGACGATGGGTGTCAGGGTGTCAGCGAGAACGAAAAACTCAACACCCTGACACCCTGACACCCTGACGCCCATCCGGAGGAGAAACGTGACCTACCGCATATCCGTCGATACCGGCGGCACCTTTACCGATGTGGTTGTCGCCGACGAAAGCGGCCAGCTTCGCATTGGCAAGGCGCTGACCACGCCACGCCGCGCCTTCGAGGGGATCCGCGCCGCGCTCGATGACGTTGCGCCGGCCTTCGGGCTGACGGCGCGGGAGTTGCTTGACCGGGCCGAGTCATTCACCTACGGCACGACGCGGGCGACGAACGCCATCGTCGAGGGGAAGACGGCGCGCACCGCCTTCTTCACGACCCAGGGATTCCCGGACATCCTGCTGCTGCGGGAAGGGGGGAAGCACGATCCCTTCAAGCAGATGCCCTACCCGCCGCCCTACGTGCCGCGCTACCTGACCTTCGAGATCGCGGAGCGGATCGACTCCGAGGGGGATGTCTTCATCCCGCTCGACGAGGGTTCGGTGCGCGCCGCGCTGGAGCGCTGCCAGGATCTGGGCGTGCAGGCGATCGGCGTCAGCCTCCTCTGGTCGATCGTCAATCCGGTGCACGAGCTGCGCGTCGGCGAGCTGATCGCGGAGGCGCTGCCGGGGGCGCCGTACACCCTCTCCCACCAGCTCAACCCGATCATCCGCGAGTACCGGCGCACGTCATCCTGCGTCATCGATGCCTCATTGAAGCCACTGATGCAGGAGCATCTCTCGACCCTGCAGCGCGATTTGCACGAGGCCGGGTTCGATGGCCACCTCTTCATCGCCACCTCCTTTGGTGGCTCGTGGCGACCGGAAGAAGTCATCGAGCGCCCCATCTATTCGGTCGGCTCCGGTCCCTCGATGGCGCCGGTGGCGGCGGTCACCTATGGCCAGGCCGAGGCGAGCGTCGACGCCCTGCATGAGGATTTGCTCGTCTGTGACACCGGCGGCACCACCTTCGACGTCGGGCTGGTCAGCGGCGGCGAGATCAACTACACCGCCGAGACGTGGCTCGGTGGGCGCTGGGTCGGGCACATTACCGGCATCCGCTCCGTCGACGTCAAGAGCATCGGCGCGGGCGGCGGCTCCATAGCCTGGCTCGACCCGGGTGGACTGCTGCGCGTCGGCCCGCACAGCGCCGGGGCTGACCCCGGTCCGGCCTGCTATGGCCGCGGGGGCATGCTGCCGACCGTGACTGACAGCGCGGTCGTGCTTGGCTACATCGATCCGGGGCACTTCCTGGGTGGGCGGCTGAAACTCGATGTCGACGCCGCGCGGTCGGCGATCGAGACGCACATCGCCACGCCGCTCGGCTGGTCGGTCGAGGACGCGGCCTCAGCGGTGCTGGTCATCGCCACCGAGAACATCGTCGGAGCGATTCGCGAGATCACGATTTCGCAGGGGATCGACCCGCGCGAGGTCACGATCGTCGCCGGCGGCGGGGCTTCCGGATTGAACATCGTGCCTATCGCGCGAGAGCTGGGCGTCGGCCGCGTCCTGCTGCCGAGCACCGCTGGCGCCCTGAGCGCCTGCGGCGCGATGTACGCCGACGTCATCAGCGAATTTTCCGTCAGCCGCTACGCCGAGACGCGCACCCTCGACGTCGCCGCCGTTAACGAGGCGCTGGCGATCGTCGAGGCCCGGGCGCAGGAGTTTCTCGACAACCTGGCCGACATCGAGCCGGTGACCACGAAGATCGAGTTCCTGGTCGCCGCCCGCTACCGGCAGCAAGTCTGGGAGCTCGATATCCCGATCGCCGGCTCGCGCATCGAGACGGAAGAGGACGTGCGGGCGCTGGAGCAGACCTTCCACGACACCCATCGCCGGGTCTTTGCCGTCGACGAGCCGGGGCAATACCTGGAATGCCTGGTCTGGAAGTCTCGCGCGACGGCGGTGACGAACAAGCCCTCCGTCGCCTCTCGCGCCAGCGACGGGGGACGAGGGACGGGGGACGGAGGCCGGGAGCAGGCGTTCTTCCGCGAGACGGGCGCGGTCGAGACGCCGCGCTACGAGGGCGCTTTGCTGAAACCGGGCACGCGCATCGTTGGCCCGGCCATCATCACCGAGCCGACCACGACCGTCGTCGTCTACCCCGGCTCGACGGCGACGATCACGCCGCTGGGAAACTACCTGCTGGAGATCGGCACGGAGGCCGAAGCATTGGCCGTGGCCGAAGCGCTACGCGAGGAAGTGAGCGCCTGATGTCTCTCGATCCGGTTCTGCTGGCGGTCATCGCCAACCGCCTCGACACCATCGTGCGCGAGATGGAGAACACGCTGCTGCGCACCGGGCGCTCGGCGGTGCTCAACATGGCGCGCGACTTCTCCTGCGCGCTCATCACCGGCGACAACCGCCTCCTCGCTTCCGCCGAGGGGTTGCCGGTGCACGTCATCGGCATGGAGTTTCTGGCCGAGGCGGTCACCGATCTGCATGACGATATCCGCGAGGGCGACGCCTTCCTCCATAACGATCCCTACCTCGGCAACACCCACCCGGCAGATCATGTCATCCTGGTCCCCGTCTTCGTCGATGGCGAGCACCTCTTCACCGCCGCCGCCAAGGCGCATCAGGCCGACTGCGGCAACGCCAACCCAACCACCTACATGCCCTTCGCCCGCGACATCTACGAGGAAGGGGGGATCATCTTCCCCGCCATCCGCGTGCAGCGTGACTACGCCGACATCGGCGACGTCATCCGTATGTGCCGCCGCCGCATCCGCGTGCCGGACCAGTGGTACGGCGATTACCTGGCGATGGTTGGCTCGGCCCGCATCGGCGAGAGCCGGCTGAAGGACCTCGTCGCCAAGTACGGCATCGAGACGATGAAGCAGTTCATCGAGGAGTGGTTCGACTACTCCGAGCGGCGGGTGGCGCACGTCATCTCGCAAATGCCGAAGGGGACGATCACCGGCCACGGCCGGCACGACCCCTTCGGGCCGCTGCCGGACGGCATCCCGATCAACGTGAAGGTGAGCATCGACCCCGAGGCGGCGATGATCGACATCGACCTGACCGATAACATCGACTGCGTGCCGGCGGGAGTCAACGAATCGCGCACCTGCGCCATGAACAACGTCATGACCGGGGTCTTCAACAGCATCGACCCCGACATCCCGCACAACGCCGGCACCTTCCGCCGCATCAACGTGCGGCTGCGCGAGAACTGCGTGGTCGGTATCCCGCGCTTCCCCCACTCCTGCTCGGTGGCGACGACGAACGTCGGCGAGCGGCTGGTGGTCACGACGCAGAAGGCCTTCGCCGACGCCTGGGACGGCTATGGGCTGGCCGAGGGAGCGTGCGGCATCGGGCCGGGCTTCGCGGTTGTCTCCGGCAACGACTGGCGCAAGAACGATGATCCGTACGTCAACCAGAAGTTCCTCGGCTCGCAGGGCGGCCCGGCCGGACCGGAAATCGACGGCTGGGTAACCTACGGCAACTCGGTCACCAACGGCCTGATGTTCCGCGACAGCGTCGAGATCGACGAGCAGAAGTACCCGATCCGCGTCACCGAGATCCGCGCCCGCACCGACTCGGAAGGGGCTGGCCGCCGCCGCGGCGCGCCCGGCTTCCGCGTCGCCTACGGCCCGAAGCACGACGAGATGCGCGCCTTCTACGTCACCGACGGCTGCCACTTCCCGCCGCGCGGCGTGCGCGGCGGCGGCGACGGGGCGCCCTCTCTTCCATATAAAGTGACGACGGACGGCGAGGAAGAGCCGTTGCCGCCCATTGCCAACACTGATCTGCAGGCAGGCGAGTTGCTGCTTCATTTATTGAGTGGCGGCGGCGGCTACGGCGATCCGCTGGAGCGCGAGCCGGAGCGCGTGCGCGAGGACGTTCTCAGCCAGTTCATCAGCTTTGAACGGGCCAGGGATGTGTAT
>CAYSXO010000026.1:0-1478 GCA_964434995.1 uncultured Sphaerobacteraceae bacterium | reverse complement strand
GAGGCGGTGAGCGGCTGCCTCACGTCTGCGCGCACTCCAGGTGCGCTCGACAATGCACGATCTCCGCATATCGACGATAGGCTGCCACTTGGCCCAGGACAGTTCGGGCCTCTCGATAAGGGGTGGGCAGAACCGGCGCTGCCCCGAGGCCGCAATATGGACCTCTGAGCCAAAGCCTCCACTGCCCCGCAGCGCCCCGGTCGAGCATACGCTCTGTAGAAAGACAATGTCCGGCTCTTCTTGAAAAGGATGACCGCATTGTCGAGGTTGCAACTGTCGAAGATCCCGCTCCCGGGGGCTTCGGCCTCGACGCGAAGGACGCTCCTCCCGCACGTGTGCCCCGACGAACAGCGAGTTCGGCTCCACCCCGGGGGTGCGCGCAGAAATCGTCGGGATCAGGCAGCGAGGTCATGGGTAGACCATTGGTTGTTGAAGAAGAGCACGCGGACGGCGGCGACCGTCTGCGCCCCGGCCTCGCTCCAACGCATGCCCGGTCCCTTCTCGCGCGCCCCGATCAGGTGTTTGCCGGCGCTTTCCACCATCCCGGAGCCGATGTCCCACCCGGCGGCGCGATACTGGTCGTAGGCCATGCGCGGCGCCTGGTGGGTCAAGGAGGTGACCTGCTCGTCGCGGATCACCGCCGCCTCGCCTTGACAGACCAGCGCCTGCCACGCGGTGGCCAGCGCGGTCGCCTCGCCCTGCGCCAGACGGGCCACCTGCGCCTCCACCCAGGCCGTGGTCTCGATCGTCTCGCGGCCATACCGGGCGCGGCCCAACGCCCAGATGCGCTCGCTGGCGTGGAACCAGGCGACGATCTGGACGGCCGTGGGGAAGTATTCCGCGGCGAGCTGCCAGCTCCACTCCGCCCCATCTCCCAAGACGGCGACCAGGGCGGCCCCTTCCAGCCCCCGCTGATGCGCCTCCAGCGCCAGGCGGGGGCCGAACGCGGCCGCAGGCTCCAACCCGGCCACGTAGCTGGCCGCTTGCCGCTGCTCACCCCCGGCCTGCTGGCGCACCGGCTGCACGACGCCGACCTTGACCTCGCGCCCGCCGCCGTCGGTACGCAAGATGCGCACGCCATCCATCGCCACATACAGCCGGTGCGGGGGCGTCCCGGTCGCCAGCGGCAGCCCCCGCCGCCAGGCAGCGGCAATCTCCGCGGCGACCACCTGCTCGCGCCGGGCGCCGACGGCTTCCGTCACCGTGCGCACCGTGCTGGCCGAGCCCTGGACGCGTGCGGCCACGGCCAAACTGGCCACCGCTTCAGCAAACGGCAACAGCGCGCCGAAGCGGCCGACCAGGCGGCGCACGCCCGGGCTGAGACTATCCCGCGCCAGTCCCCACTGCGCATCGAGGGGACAGTGCCCCTGACCGCACGCCGCACACACGTCGTAGGCACGGCGCAGGGTGATCCAGCCCACCACCGTCTGCACGTCCTTCGGCCGATAGCCCTGGAAGCCCCCCGCCCCGCCACAGGG
>CAYSXO010000025.1:0-26169 GCA_964434995.1 uncultured Sphaerobacteraceae bacterium | reverse complement strand
CAATCGAAGGGACGAGTCCGCGAATTCGTGGCCGGAGGTCGGCATGGAAGCCTTCGAGTACGAGAACGTCCGGCAATTGCGGGCGGAGGGCGGTGACCGCTACCTGCAGTTTCTCAATGCGGGCTCGATGAGCCTGGGCCTTTACGTGCTGCCGAAAGGCGCGGACGATGTGCAGACGCCGCATCGCGAAGACGAGATTTACTATGTTGTCTCAGGGCGCGGCGCGATTACCGTCGCTGGCGAACGGCGTCCAGTCTCGCCAGGGTCGATTGTCTATGTGGCCAGGGAGATCGAGCACCGCTTCGTCGATATCGAGGACGATCTCGAAATCCTGGTGTTCTTTGCACCGCAGCATGTCAGTTGAATTGGGAACACGAGCGCTCGCGGAGGCGTTTTGGAACCGGAATCGCTTGACACGGGCAGGTCGTACCTTACACTTCAGTCAGATGCAGAACGGCTGCCCGGTCCAGACTTTGGACTGTACCCGGGTTCTCGGAGGAACCAGATGATCACGATTACGTCAGAGGCCGTCACCCAGCTCAAGGATTTCCTTGCTGAGCAGGGCACGCCTGATGCCGCGCTGCGTGTCTTCGTCGCCCCAGGTGGCTGCTCCGGTCTCCAGTATGGAATGACCGTTGAGGAGAGCGCCGAAGACGGCGACGAGGTCATTGAGACCGAAGGCGTGCGCCTGCTGGTCGATAACTTCAGCGCGATGTACCTGGAAGGCGCCCAGGTCGATTATGTGAACTCGCTCATGGGCGGCGGGTTCACGGTGCACAATCCGAACGCGGTTTCGGGGTGCGCGTGTGGGCATTCTTTCAACGCCGGCGGCAACGCCGAGACGGCGCAGGGCTGCGGCTGCGGCCACTAGTCCCAAGCGAACCCTCAGGTTTTTCGGCCGACGGCCAATGGGCCGCCGGCCGAAGCCGTTTCACGGATCAGTCGGAGCGGCCGACAGCGCAAAGTCGTTGATGACCAGTCCCGCGGGGGCCTTTGGCTCGAACCAGGTCGACTTCGCGGGCAAAAGATCGCCTTCTTCGGCGACCGCCAGCAGACGGCCGATGTCTGGCGCCGGAAGAAGGAACGCGGCGTGTGCCTCGCCGCTTCTCACTTTGTCCAGGGCAAGCCCTTCGTCGACGACCGGCTCGATGCGCCGTTCCGCCCAATCCTGCCCAGCGCCGAGCAGGCTTCCCAGCACGACGTCAACTGCCGCGATGGCGAGCGATCGCCAGGCGCGTCCGCGCTGTCCGGGCATGAGGGCAAGGTGCGGGTCGCCCGGTTTCGCGTAGATGGGCCAGACTGTTTTCTCCTCCGCGTCCGCGACTCGGAACAGCGGTTTGTCATCGCGCGTTTCGGGTTCGACCGCGAACCAGCGTTCAAGCAGAGCATGCAGCTCGCCCGCGCGAGGCGGATTGCCGCCAGCCAGCACCCGATGCGTTGGCCGCACGATCACCCCGGGATCCTCGACCGATGAGAGAAGCGCGAGCACAAATTCCCACGGGCCATCGACACCAGGATGGCGTGAACGCATTTCATCCCGATAGGCAAGCGCCGCCTCGTAGCGATGGTGCCCGTCAGCGACGAAAAGGGTGCGCTTCGCGAACGCCTCCTCCAGTCTCGTGAAAATGGCTTCGTCGAAGACAGGTGACAGAACATGCGATCCGCCCGTCCGATCGCGCTCTTCGAGTGCATCACGCACGGGAGGACCACATGCCGAGATCACGTTCTGAATCTCAGCATCCGGATCCCGATAGAGGAAGTAGAGTGGGCTCAGGTTCGCGCCCACGGTTCGCAGGCGTTCGAGCCGCTCCAGCCGAGGACCCGGGTTTGTTCGCTCATGGGGGAGAACGACGCGGTCGGCCCATTCCTGAAGTCGAATTCGAGCGAGCAGTCCCGACCGCATCGTTGTCTCGCCATTGCTGTCGAAGCGGTGCCGGTGGAGATAGATGGCCGGGTGTTCGTCGGGCGCAAGTACGCCGCCCGCCAGCCATGACTGATAGCGCTCGGCCGCAACGAGGTGCGGATTTCCGTCCACGCCGAGATGCACGTTTTCGATCGCGCTTATGCTGTACTCGGGTATGTGGCCATTAAGGCTCGCCACATCGTATGGCGGGGCGAGCAGGGATCCGACGGGTCCCGATCTCCGGCCATCAAAGCGGACGCCACGCAAGGGCCGAATCTCAGCCATCGAGGCCTCCCGCGGACTCAAACCGGTAGTTCACTGTAATCGAAACTCCCACATCCGCCGCGAGATGTCGTATACACTACGGTTGTCGCGATGTGGCGAACGGGCAAGTCGGCGCACGCGACCGATTCCCCACCAACAATTCCACCATTTGGGGGTAGTCATTCCGCTACGTCCTGATATGATCCGTAGCGTGAGATCAGAGCGCCCCGCCATGGCGCACGCGTACCGCCCTCGGGGAACCGAGGCGCGTGCAAAAACGTTGAATGTGCAGAGGCGGAATCGCTGCTTGGCCGACAGCGAGCATCCGGCTGCTGGAGTCAATTGCGCGCATTGTGATTGCACCTTCGCGCAACCCGACTTCTGAGCCGAGCATATCCGTCCGCAAGAGGAGTATGACACTCATGAGCGATCCGATTCAAACATATGGGATGGACAAGATTGATGATCTCGTCGTTAGCGGTGTCAGCGATGAGCGAATAGACATTCCCGAAGAGATTCAGACGCAGATGGCGGACGAGATCGAGCCCGAAGCGGATATCGAGCGCGATCTCGATGTCCTGCAAAGGCTCGATCCGAATTTCATCAACGATCCGGTCAGGCTCTATTTGCGAGAGATTGCCGAAACTCCACTGCTCACGCATGCTCAGGAGATCGAGCTCGCCAAGCGTGTCGAGATGGGCGATCTCGACGCCACCCAGCGATTCGTCCGAGCCAACCTGCGACTCGTGGTTTCCATTGCCAAGCGCTATGTGAATCGTGGCTTGACCCTGCTGGATCTCATCCAGGAAGGGAACATCGGCCTGATGCGCGCCGTGCAGAAGTATGACTGGCGTAAGGGATTCCGGTTTTCAACCTATGCCACCTGGTGGATTCGTCAGGCAATTACACGCGCCATAGCTGACCAAAGCCGCACTATTCGCCTACCCGTCCATATGGGTGACTCGATCTCGCGCTACCGCAAGACGCTGAACATGCTTGCTCAGGAACTTGGCCGTCAGCCGACGCCCGAGGAAGTGGCCGAGGCCATGAGCGTGCAGCCGGAGAAGATCCACCAGATCGTCCAGGCCGCGCAGCGGACCATTTCGCTCGAGACGCCAATCGGTTCCGAAGACGAAACGAGCCTCGGCGATCTCATTGCCGATGACGTCTCCGAGACGCCCTATGAGGCCGCCTCGGAGTCGATGCTGAAGCGCGATGTCAACGCGGCGCTGGACACGCTGAGCCCGCGGGAAAAACTTGTGCTGCAGCTTCGATTCGGTCTCGGTCACGGTCATCAGCACACGCTGGCGGAAGTCGGCGAGCAGTTGCAGATCAGCCGTGAGCGCGTACGCCAGATTGAGAACGAGGCACTGCAGAAGCTGCGCCGGCTCGATGGCGACCGGCTTTATGCCTACCACCAGGAACTCTAGTCCCCGTCCCAATCCTGAATCCGGGCGGTGGCGGCGCCGCCCGGATTCTCCCCGTCAGTCCAATCTACCGTCCGGCTTCCATGACGATGTTCCATTCCTTGACTCGAGCATTGGCGATCACCCCGGCCTTGCGGTAGGGATCGGCATCGAGCATCGCCTGCACCTCGGCGGCATCCCGCGCCTCCATGACAATCAACGCGCCGGAGTCATCGACAAATGGTCCGGACAAGCGGATCTTCCCCGCCTCGAGCAGTGACCGCAGATACTCACGGTGCCCAGGCCGCGTCTGCTGCCGCAGCTCATGGTCGTCGGTGAACTCGATCATTACGGCAAACGCCGGCATCCCTCTCCCAGTCCCTTTCACGTTGAACGGTCGGCCGCCTGAACATGGACACTTGCCACGGCACGGCGCACCGCGTAGCCTAAACGCCTTCCCGCCTTTTCGTCAGCACGCCGTTGCCCCGCCTCAGAGGGTGTCTTGAGTCGATTGACGACTGAGAATCGTGTGGAGGGGGCCTTGGCAGATCCGTGCGCGCACGCCTCCGGCGCCGGGAAGGTCGCGCCAGTTCGACGGCAATACCTGCAGATCAAGAGCCGTTTCCCCGACACCATCCTGCTCTTCCGATTGGGCGACTTCTACGAAACGTTCGAGCAGGACGCGGAGATTGCCGCCAGCGTGCTTGATATCGTCCTGACCAGCCGCGACTTGGGGAAAGGGACGCGCGTGGCGATGGCCGGCATCCCGCACCACGCTGCCGAGGGGTACATCGCACGACTTGTCCAGGCTGGCCACAAGGTGGCCATCTGCGAGCAGATCGGCAGCGCCGACAAGGGCCGCGGCCTGATCGAACGGGACGTCACTCGCGTCGTCACGCCAGGGACCGTGACCGAGCCCTCGATGCTCGACAGCCAGCGAAATACATACATTGCCGCTGTGGCCATTGGCGGCACGCGATGCGGCGTTGCGTATGCCGATCTATCGACCGGCGAATTTGCCGTTACCCAGCTCGTCGCCGGTTCGACTGATGAGGTGGAAGCGCTGGCGGGTCGGGAAGCGTTGCGCCTCGGCGCAATCGAGATCGTTGTCTCACCGAGCCTCACTACGGTGGCAGGAGATGAAGCCTCAACCTGGCTGCCATCCGGCATCGCCGTTAGCGTAACGGATGAATGGCACTGGAACCTGGACAATGCCACGGAGGCGCTCCTTCACCATTTTGGCGTCGATTCGCTCGACGGGTTCGGGCTTTCCGGCATGCCAGCGGCAATTCGCGCTGCTGGCGGATTGCTCGCCTATCTGACGTCGACCCAACGCTCCCGGTTGGCGCAGATCAACGATCTTCGTTCATATAGCGCCGACGGCTTCATGGTCCTGGACGCGCAAGCGCGTCGAAATCTCGAGCTGACCGAAAGCGCGCGCGGCGAACGGCGGCACGGGTTGGTTGCCGTCCTGGACGAAACGCGAACTCCCATGGGCGCGCGCCTCCTGCGGCGCTGGATTGGCCAGCCCCTCCTCGATATGAACGAAATTCATGAGCGCCAGGAAGCGATTCAACAGTTTGTCGATCAGGCGTTGTCGAGATCAGAAGTGCGCCACTTGTTGGGCAAGATCGGCGACGTCGAGCGGCTTGCCAACCGCGCGGTGACCGGAGCCGTTTCTCCACGCGAGCTTTCCATCCTGCGGCAATCCCTTGGCATCGCGGCCGAGTTGGGACGCCGCGGCCAGGAAACACCCGGCATCTCCAACCTCGCGCCACACCTTGACTCGTGTGCAGGTGTGCACGACTTACTGACTCGCGCGCTTCCCGACGAGCCGCCTCCGGCGCTCGGCGCTGGTGGCGCGATCCGGCCAGGCTTTTCGCCCGAGCTTGATGGCCACGATCGGTTGGTCCGAGAGGCGCGCGAATGGATTGCCGGTCTGGAGCGAACGGAGCGCGAACGCACTGGTATTCGATCGCTCAAAGTGAGCTATAACCGAGTCTCCGGCTACTACATTGAAATCACTGCCAACGCACTGCAAGTCGCTGAACGCGAGCGTGGCGGACAGAATGGCGCAACTGATGTGCTCCCGGCCGAGTACGCAATTCGCCAGTCACTCGCAAATTCAACACGGTATGTCACCGCGCGGTTGAAAGAGTACGAGGCGCGCGTGCTTGGCGCGCAGGAGACGCTTGTCGAGCTCGAAGCGGCCGTCTTTCGCCGGGTCGTCACCGAGGTGGCCACTCACGCCAGGGCGCTCTGCGATGCCGCGAGCGTGATCGCTTCCATCGACGTCGCCTCCTCCCTGGCCGAAATCGCCGTAGCCCGCAACTATGTGCGGCCAACCGTCGATGATTCGTTGACCATCGAGATTCTGGGAGGGCGACACCCCACGCTGGAGACGCTGCTGGAGCCAGGCGAGTTCATTGCCAACGATGCACTGCTGGACGACGGCGAGCATCGCATCACGATTCTGACCGGCCCCAACATGGCCGGCAAGTCGAGTTGGCTGCGCCAGGTCGCCCTGCTGGTGCTAATGGCGCAGATCGGCTCGTTCGTCCCCGCGACATCGGCCCGCATTGGCCTGGTCGACCGCATTTTCACTCGCATTGGCGCCCAGGACGATATAACCTCCGGACAATCGACCTTCATGGTCGAGATGCTGGAAACGGCGAACATCCTGCACAATGCCACGGCACGAAGCCTCGTCTTGCTCGACGAGATCGGCCGGGGCACCTCCACATGGGACGGCCTCGCCATCGCGCGCTCCGTTATTGAGTACATCCACAACGCGCCGCGGCTCGGCTGCCGCACCCTCTTTGCCACACATTTTCATGAGTTGACGGAACTGGCGGACGTCTTGCCGGGTGTCTGCTGCTCTCGGATGGAAGTGCTTGACGAGGGCGATGGCGTGGTCTTTCTGCACCGGGTGGCGCCGGGCGCGATCGACCGCTCCTACGGCATCCATGTCGCGGAGCTCGCGGGCATTCCGCGAGCGCTCATTCGGCGCGCGCGTGAAGTCCTGGCCGATCTGGAGGGACACGCCGGCGCGACGTCAATCCAGACTCGCCGGCAGGCAATGGCTCGACCCGCGCCAGGAAACGATTCCATCCAGCTCACGCTCTTCGCGCCGCCCAGTCCAGTGGTCGAAGCCGTGAAGGCGCTGGAGGTTGAGTCGCTCAGCCCGCTCGAGGCCCTGACCAAGTTGTACGAGTTGCGCCAACTCGCCGAAAATGACGGAATCGGCTCAGGGTGACGTTTCGGTCGGTTGCGCTGGCGAAGCGCGATTGCCATCCGTCCCGCTCGCGTCGTCGCGCACAACAATGCCATGGATCTCCGCTGAACGATCGGCCTGGCATTCGCACCCCTTGCTCAGAAGTGTTCCCTCCGGGCACGGAGTCCGGCACGTGCCCTCGCAGCAGATCACGTTCGGCGCGGCGTTGACACACTCTTCATCGCTCGCGCATGTCAGGCAGGGATCCAATTCGGAAAAGGTGCAGACGCCTTCGGTGCATGTTCCAATGCGGCACGGGTCGTAAACAGCGCATTCCTCGTCGTCCGTACAGGATTTCGCGCAGCATTCGCCGTCACAGCACTCAAAGCCGGGCAGGCAGTCGATAATCGCCTCGTCGCAGAAGCCATTGAGACAAAGCTTCAGGACGCACGGATCGTCTTTCTTGCTCCGGCAATTCCGGTCGAACTCGCACGTCTGCCGGCAGTGCCCGTCCTGGCAGACTTCGTCATCGTCGCAACCGTCCGGGCATTCCGCCTGAACGGCCCGTGATCTCCCCGACGCAAGCAGACTGCCGAACCATGCCAGCACGAACGCACGCATGATTTGGCGTCGTCCATATGGGAGTGCAGCCATGCGCGTAAGATCATCGAACAACTGATGATCCATCCTGGTCCCCAATTGAATGTTCCGGGAACTCGCCAACTCGCGGGGCAAACGAGGTCCGGGGCTCAGCGCGGTCTATTGCAAAGACGCTCAACGGCGCTTCCCAGTTTCCGCCTGGGAGTCAAGCATGCCACGGACGCGGACCAATTGTCAGATTGCGACGATACTTGCACCATGCCACACTCAGGGGGGTATGTGCGCCGTCTGGCGAATCGGCGGCAGACGCACGACGATGTGAATGAGGGGGGTCAAATCATGGATGTACAACTCGGCGCGGCAGTCCTGGGGAGAGGCGGGAAGAGAATTGGCGAGGTCGAGGGTTTGGTCGTGAACGCGGGCACCAAGCGCGCGACCGCAATTCTCATCGACAAGGGCGTTCTCGATCGAGGCGAGTTCTTCGTTGACGTCTCAGCGGTCATGCGCGCGGACAGCGATGGTCTGCACCTCCAGGAATCCGCTGCCAGAACTGATGCGACGGCGCCAGAGCTTGATAGCATCGAAGTCGGATTGCCGCAGCGAGTCGAGCCGCCGATCACCTACATTCCAGCCGCCGGCGTCGGCGGTCCTATCGTGGCCGACACACCCTCCCTGCCTGGCGAATACCCGGACAACAGCAGCTTCTTCGATATTGCCCCAATCGATCCTCCGCCTGTCGAGATCTTCTCCAACCTTGGCGAAAACGAAGTGCGTCTGGGCAAGGGCACGGACGTCCTTTCAAGCGACGGGCACAAGGTCGGTGACGCAATCGCCTTCGCACTCGGCGACATGGGTCTGGTCGAGCAGGTCACCGTTTCCGAGGGATTGCTGCATCGTGAGAGGGCGACATTCGCGCTCGCCGACATCGGCGAGTTCGGGACAGGAAAAATCCACCTCCGCCTCTCGAAATCTGACGCCGAGCAGCGGTAGCGGCACGGCCGCATGACGACTCGCCGATGGCGGCCATCACGAATCGCCTGGCTCGTTTTTGTTTCAGCCGACAACAGATGCTACCCTCTCGCTGGCAGCGCGCGCCGGGGTTACCCCGGCGCGCGTTCGTGATCGCGGCCATGCAATGAACAGGGACAGCGGCAGTGACGAAGCGTTTCAGACTGGCAATCGATCTCGACGGCGTCCTCACTGAGCACCCCCGCCCACTCGCGCACGCGGCGTCCGCCCGTTTTGGCGTCGAGATGCCTGAAAGCGCATTTGTCGATTCCGCGGGATTGAACGTCCCGGACCAGGTGCGCGATTGGGTTTACGGCCCCGATGGTCCCGCTTCGAAGCTCGAGCCCGATCCGGCGGCCCCGGAGTTCCTGCGGCGCGCCATCGAACTGGTTGGCGCGGAGAACATTGCGATCGTAACCGCGCGCCCGGAACCGTCTGCTGAGATGACTCGAATCTGGCTGAGGACGCATGGGTTCCCCGAAGTGCCGATCGTTTTTGCCGATCTCAAGGCGGCCGTCGCCCTGCGTTCCGGCTTCAGTCATGCGGTGGAGGACAGCCTCCGTCATGCCAGAAACTACGCCGCCGCTGGTGTAACCTGCTTTCTTGTCAAGGCAGAAACTCCGCCTGACGATCCGAGAATTGCCCCGGCGGACGACCTGACGGTCCTGTTTGACATCATCGCCGCTCATTTGAAGCGTGGAGGCTCCGATACCGTGACTGCCCAGTTGTTCACTCAGGAAGCTTCCCCGGAAGATCGCGAAGCCGCCCGACCCGTGATCGTTATCAGTGACGCAATCGATCCTTCGGCCCGGGAACGTCTGGCGGCCGCCTCGGACATCGTGGACGTCGACGGAACGAACACACCGGCGCTCATGCAGGCCGTGCGCGCCGCGGACGCGCTGGTCGTCCGAAGTGAAACGCAAGTCACGGAAGAGGTTCTGCAGGCAGCGCCGAACCTGCGTGTCATCGCGCGAGCGGGAGTAGGGGTCGACAACATTGACCTCGACGCGGCGACCCGCGCCGGCGTGCTCGTCCTGAACGCCCCTGGAGCAAACGCGATTTCGGCCGCCGAACACACCATCGCCTTGCTACTCGCGGTCACGCGCCAGATCGTTGCCGCTGACAGCTCGACCAAAGCCGGACGTTGGGAACGGAAGAAAATGCGGCCCATCGATCTCGCCGGCCGCACGGTCGGCATCGTCGGCCTGGGGCGCGTCGGCTCACAGGTGGCGAGCCGCCTGCGCGCGTTCGACATGCGCGTGCTGGCCTACGATCCCTACATCACCCCGCAGCGATTTACCGAGCTTGGCACAGCGCCGGTCGACTTCGACACGCTCTTGCAGAGCGCCGACGTCGTCACGTTCCACGTGCCGGAAAATGCCGAGACGGAAGGGCTTCTCAACCGCGAGGCCATCTCGCTGCTCAAGCCAGGAGCCATCGTCATCAATGCCGCTCGGGGCGGCGTGGTCGATCAGGCGGCATTGGCCGAGGCGCTGGGCGAGGGACGCATTGCCGGGGCCGGGGTCGATGTCTATCCCCATGAGCCCTGCACTGAGAGCCCCTTGTTTGCCCAGCCAACCGCCGTGCTCACACCCCATATTGGTGGATCGAGCGCCGAGGCGCTGGCGGCCGTGGGAGAGATCATCAGTACGACGACGCTTGCCGCCTTGCGTGGCGAAGCCGTTCCGAATGCGGTCAATCTGCCAGCCGCCTCGTTACACGCGCCGGAACTGCAGCGGCTGACGACGGCCGCCGGCGCGGCAGGCCGGCTCCTGGCCGTGCTGGAGCCCGAGCAGCCCCGGACGTTTCGTGTCACGGTTCGCGGCCAGGTGCCGGCCGATGTCGTGGAGCATGTGGTCGCCGCCGCGTTGAGCGAGGCCCTCCAGCGCTGGACCGGTGAGCGCGTGACCCCGGTCAACGCGCGGCTGGTGTCAGACGAGCGCGACGTTCGCATCCGCGTGGTGACGGACAGAGCCGATGTAGCGACGATCCCCAACTTCTCGTTCGAGGTCGTCGATAGCCCCGATGGGCCGCTCTCCCATCATGTCTCGGTACGCTGGGACCGCAATGACGCGGCCATCATGGAGGTCGACGGCTTCACTCTGAACAGCCCACTGGTGGGCGATGTCCTGATTACTCATCACCGGGACCAGCCGGGGGTCATCGGGTCGGTGGGCATGATTCTCGGCCGGCACGACGTCAACATCGCCGGCATGCAGGTCGGCCGGCATCTGCCGCGTCGCGGCGGCGAAGCCATCATGGTTCTCAATGTCGACGACGTCATTCCGGCAGAGGCGCTGTCCGAGTTGAAAGAGATTCCCGGAATCGAAACCGCGTTCGTGGTCTCCTTGCCGCAGCCGTCGCCACAGCCTCATCTTTTTACCAACGTGGCCGGATCGCGCATCTGATTGGCGCATCGAACGCCGTGCCGGCCGCCAAACCTCTGGCTGTCGTACAATAACCGACCGACTGGTCGGTCGGTTATTGCAACAGGCAGTGATGGGTACGCACGTCCAGGTACAGGAACGAAGCCGCACACGACGTCAGCGACTCCTCGACGCGGCGCTGGCCGTCTTCACCGAACATGGCTACAGCGAGACCGCGGTCGATCAGGTGGCCCGGGCCTCCGACACGTCGAAGGGCGGACTCTACTTCCACTTCCCCAGCAAGCAGGCGCTCTTTCTGGCGTTGCTCGATGAGTCGAGCGAGGCATTGCTTCGGCGTGTGGATGAGGCCATGGCACGGGAAACGGAGCCACTTGCGCGTGGTGAAGCTGCGTTGCGCGAAGTGCTGACCGCATTTGGCGAGCATCGCCTGCTGGCGCGGCTACTTCTGGTCGAGGCCGTTGGCGCTGGCAAGGAGTTCAACGCGCGGCTGCAGGCCATGCATGCCTCGTTTGCGGCCCTGATCGCTGGCTGCCTCGACGACGCCATCGCCCAGGGCCAGGTGCCCCCGTTCGACACAACCGTAGCCGCCCATGCCTGGTATGGCGCAATCAATCAGACTGTTCTCCGATGGCTCCTATCAGGTGAGCCGCGCCAGCTCGACGAGGCCTACCCCGCCCTGCGCGCGCTCCTCCTGTTTGGCGTCGCCGGCGCCGGGAAAGGCAATGCCGAGTGATTGCCACGGCTGGAATTCCCACGCTTCCCCCGCGGTTCGAGAGCGGCGTCGCTGATGCCGTCACGCGCTCGCGGCACTTGGCCGTTCCCGTGCTGCTTACGCATGCCGAGGTCCTTGCCTTCACCCCGAACCCACTGGCATTTCTGGCAGCTAGTGCCGGCGCGTTGGGCCACGGGGTCTACTGGTCTCAGCAAGACATCGGAACCACGTTCGCCGGCGCCGGGGTGGCGTGCGACATTACCGCCGACGGTCCCGGTAGGTTCGGCGCGGTGACGTCGTCCTTGCGCGAGCTTCGCCATCGCGTCATCAGCACTGGCGAGCGGGTGCGTATACCCCTGCTTGGGGGATTCGCGTTCGACGACTATCCTGCCGAGTCACCTGTCTGGCGTGGTTTTCCGGCCGCGAGCCTGGCCGCTCCCGGCGTCCTGTTGCAAATCGAAGGGGGCACGGCCACCCTGCGTGTCACGCTTCTGATCGACGCTGGGGACGAGCGATCCGACGTAATCGCGCGCTTCAGGGAGCTCCATGACCGCGCCCGGCACTGGCTTCGTGCCGCCGGCGTCGACGGGCCGACGCCGCGCGAACTGATCGGCGAGTCGATTCCAGACCCAATGTCGTGGCAATCTGCCGTCGCGACCGCGGTTTCGATTATCAACCACGGGACCATTGAAAAGGTGGTCCTGGCGCGTGAGGAGCGCATCCGCGCCAGTTCGCCGCTCTCGGCGCTGGCCGCGCTACGCCGCCTGCGGGACACCAGGAGTGGATCGACCCAGTTTGGGTTTCAGGCCGGTGGCTCCTGGTTCATCGGCGCGACCCCCGAGCGCCTGGTGCGTCTCGGACTCGGCCATGTCGATGTCACCTGTCTTGCCGGGTCCATCGCCATTGGCAGCTCCGCTGACGATCGCGCGCGACTGGCGAAGGCGCTGCTCGCCAGCCAAAAGGACCGTGAGGAACACGAAATCGTCGTTCGCTCCACCATGGCCGCATTGCAGGAGGTCTGCGAACACGTCTCGCGCTTGCCGGGTACGCCTCGCCTCGCGCAAGCTCGTTCGGTGCAACATCTCGAGTCGCCACTGACCGCCGAACTACCTCGCCCTGGCCATATTCTCGATCTGGTCGAACGCCTGCATCCAACTCCAGCCGTTGGCGGGTATCCTCGCGACCGCGCCCTGGCGTTGATGCGCGAGCTGGAAGAGATTGAACGAGGCTGGTACGCCGGACCAGTCGGCTGGGCCGACCTTGAAGGTGACGGCGAATTCGCGGTCGCCATCCGCTCCGCGGTTGTCTCAGGCCAGAGCGCATCTCTCTTCGCCGGCTGCGGCATCGTGGCGGAGTCCGATCCCGCCGCGGAGTTCGAAGAAACGCGGTTGAAGCTGAGGCCCATGTTCTCGGCCCTGGGCGCCAGTTGAGCGAATCCACCGGCCGAAGTAACCTGCGGATCGCCTGCGCATTCATCGACGAGCTCGCGACACGCGGGGTCCAGCATGCCGTCATTTCGCCGGGGTCGCGCTCGACGCCACTGGCGGTCGCGCTCGCGAAGCATCCGGCTTTCTCGATTCATGTCCTGATCGATGAACGATCGGCTGCCTTCTTCGCGCTTGGCATGGCTCGCCAACTCGGGGAGCCGGTGGCCTGTCTCTGCACATCCGGCACGGCCGCCGCAAACTACGCGCCCGCCGTCATCGAGGCGAGCCTGAGCCGGGCGCCGCTCATTGTTCTGACGGCGGACCGCCCACCGGAGCTGCGCGACTGGGGAGCGTCGCAAACGATCGACCAGATTCACCTATTCGGGAGCCATGCGAAGTGGTTTACAGAAATGCCCGTTCCGGAGGACAGCGCGACGCTCTATCGCCATGCCCGCGCCACCGCGGCCAGAGCGGCACAAACTGCCAGCATGCCTCCCGCCGGCCCAGTTCACATCAATGCCCCCTTTCGAGAGCCTTTGCTGCCGCCGGAGATGCTTTCTGACGAGCAGATCGTTGACCTCTTTCTTGTGGGTACACGCAACGTGCGCGATGAGCCGGGAGCGTCAGGGACGCTCAGTCTGAGCGAAGCAGTCCTCGCAGAGCTCACTGACCAGCTCGCGGGTACGCCGCGCGGGCTGATCGTCTGCGGCCCGGGGACCGAGCCTGGCCTTGCCGCGGCGGTTGCAGGACTCGCCAGAGTCTGCCGCTACCCAGTTCTTGCCGACCCACTTTCGTCACTCCGCTTTGGGACACACGATCGCGCCAATGTCGTTAGCGCGTACGATGTGTTCCTGCGCGATCCCGGAATTACCGGGCGGCTTGCGCCAGACCTCGTGCTGCGGCTCGGCGCTCAACCGACATCGAAGCCACTCCAGCAGTACCTGACCGCCAATCCAGGCCGGCGCCATGTACTGCTCGATCCCGGGCCGCCACGCGACCCTTTTCACCTCGCAACCAGCCACATCGCCGCGAGCGCAACCGATTCGATCCTACGCATCACGAAGAACCTCGGGAACTCGCCATCGAAAGCGAAGCAGCCCTGGCTTGACCATTGGCGCGACCTCGATGCGTCCACCAGGTCAGCGGTCTCCACGCACATCCTGGAGTTTGACGAGTTCTTCGAGGGGCGGATTGTGAGCGAAGCCGCTGATCTCCTTCCGGAGGGCGCCACGCTTGTCGTAGGCAACAGCATGCCGGTCCGCGACGTCGATACCTTCGTGCATGGAGGCGACCGCAACTTGCGGCTAGTTGGCACGCGCGGCGCCAGCGGGATCGACGGAGTCGTATCGGCCGCGATCGGGGCCGCGACGGTCACGACTGACCCGGTCGTTGCCATCGTCGGCGATCTCTCGTTCTTTCACGACATGAATGGCCTGCATGCCGGCAGATGCGTCGCGACAAGCTGCACTATTGTCGTCATCAACAACAACGGCGGTGGCATCTTCTCGTTCCTGCCGCAAGCGAATCTCCTGGACACGGCGACGTTCGAGGCGCTCTTTGGCACTCCCGTGGACCTGAGCATCGAACGCACTGCCGCGCTGTACGGGGCAACCTACACGCGCCCGGCAAACTGGGGTGGCCTGCGCGAAGCGCTCTTGCGTTCGATGGCCAGCGAAGGCGTCGCAATCGTCGAGGTCGTGACCGACCGCTCGAAGAACCTCTCGCAGCACCGAGCCTTCTCCGCGAGGGTTCTCGAGAGACTTCGTTCGCGGTATCAAAACGAAGTCCGCGATGCCTGAGATCGTTCATGACGAGGTCACGTTCTTCGTTGAAGAACAAGGCGACGGCCCGCCGCTCGTGTTGTTGCACGGTTTCACTGGAAGCTCGCAAACGTGGTCACCCGTATCCGAAATGCTGGTCCAGCACCACCATGTTGTTGCCATCGACATCATCGGCCACGGACGTTCAGACGCGCCGGTGACTCCCGACCGCTACTCCTTCGAACGTGTACTCCATGACCTTGCAAGCATCGTCAATACCCTGGGTATCCCTCGTGCGGCGTGGCTGGGCTACTCGATGGGCGGTCGGCTGGCGCTCGGCCTCGCGTTGCGCCATCCCCACAGGGTCACGTCGCTGATTCTGGAGAGCGCGTCTCCAGGGATCGCGGACTCGACCGACCGCGCGGCGCGCCGGGCCGCCGATGACTTGCTCGCCACGCGCATCGAAGCCCAGGGCATTGAGGCGTTCGTCGACGCATGGGAGCGGCTGCCACTGTGGACGAGCCAGCAGAGGCTCCCTTCGCGGCCGCGGGCGGCCCAGCGCGAAATTCGGCTTTCCAATCGCGCGCCCGGCCTGGCCGGCAGTTTGCGCGGCATGGGCGCCGGCACACAGCCGTCATTGTGGGACCGCCTGCACGAAATCGACATGCCCGTCTACATCATCGCCGGCGAACTCGACGAAAAGTTCTCGTCAATCGCGCGCAATATGCACACCGCAATGCCAGCATCGCAACTCGAGATTGTCGCGGATGCCGGGCATGCCGTCCACCTCGAGCAACCCACGACATACGCAAGACTTGTAACGCACTTTCTGAAGCAAACAGACAGGTCGGCCCCAGGAGCAATAAAGGAGGGATAGCCATGGTAGCGAACTGGATTCCAGCCGGCGAGTATGAGGACATCATCTACGAGAAGACTGACGACGGCATCGCGCGCGTCACAATCAACCGCCCCGAGGTCCGCAATGCGTTTCGGCCGAGAACCGTGACCGAGATGATCGACGCCTTTGCTGACGCCCGCGAGGATCAGAACGTCGGCGTCGTGATTCTGACCGGCGCTGGTCCCGATGCCTTCTGCTCGGGCGGCGACCAGAAGGTCCGCGGCGAGGCCGGATATGTCGGCGGCGACAATGTCCCGAGGCTCAATGTGCTCGACCTCCAGCACCTGATTCGCTATCTCCCCAAGCCGGTCATCGCCGCCGTCTCGGGGTACGCCATCGGCGGCGGCCACGTGCTGCACCTCATTTGCGATCTCACCATTGCCGCCGAAAATGCCCGCTTTGGGCAGACGGGACCTCGGGTCGGAAGCTTCGATGCCGGCTACGGCGCGGGATTGCTGGCGCGCGCCGTCGGCCAGAAAAAAGCGAAGGAAATCTGGTTCCTCTGCCGGCAATACGACGCGCAAGAGGCGCTGGCCATGGGCCTCGTCAATACCATCGTCCCGGTCGACTCGCTTCAGGAGGAAGCGGTCACCTGGGCGCGGGAGATTCTGGCGCTCAGTCCGACCGCGTTGCGCTTCCTGAAAGCCTCGTTCAATGCCGACGCGGACGGACTGGCTGGCATCCAGCAACTGGCCGGAGACGCCACCCGACTCTTCTACATGACCGAGGAAGGTCAGGAGGGCAAGAACGCCTTTCTGGAGAAGCGCAAGCCTGACTTCAAGAAATACCCGAGATTTCCGTAGTCCCGTTCCCGGCTACTCCTGCCATGACTCCGCGAGCCATACCAAACATCCTCGACGTCGCCGCTCGGTCCCATCCAGACCGAGTAGCCCTCACATGCGCCCGGCAGACGTGGACCTTCTCCGAGCTTCATGCCGCGGCGGTAGCGGCTGCCGCGATGCTTGGCACCACGCCCTCCACGGGCCCGATCGGCATCCTCTCCGCCAACCGGCCGGGATTCGTCTTCGTTGTGCATGCAGCGGCGCGCCTTGGCGTTCCCATCGTTCCGCTGAGTTGGCGTCAATCTCAAGAGGAAATCGCCTGGCAGATCCGCGATGCGGGCGTCTCGCTGCTGCTTTGCGATCGCCAGAACGCCGCGACAGCAACGGCCATTGCGAACGAACAGCCCATTCAGGTGATAGCGATCGAGACGCTGGAGAGCGGCGCCCCGAATGCGGATCATGCTCAAGCGCCGCCTATGCTCCTCGACGATGACGCCGCCATCCTCTACACCTCCGGCACGAGCGGATCGCCGAAGGGCGCGCGCATCACCTACGGGAACCTCTGGTTCAGCGCCGTGGCATCCTCACTCCATCTTGGCCATCAGCCAAACGACGTCTGGTTAGCGGTCCTTCCGCTCTTTCACATTGGCGGGCTTTCGATAGTCTTCAGGACCACGATCGAGATGACCGGAATGATCCTGCAGGAGCAGTTCGTTCCGGAAGACGCGCTCACCGCCATGGACAGTGGCACGACCATGGTCTCGCTGGTGCCGACCTTGTTGCAGCGCCTTCTCGACACGCTTGGCGACGATCCCTGGCCAGCCAGCCCGCGCTGCATCCTGCTCGGCGGCGCGCCAACACCACCACCGTTGCTCGAAGCGTGCCTGGCGCGAGGGATTCCGGCCGCCCCGACCTATGGCTTGACCGAGTCCACGGCGCAGGTCGCCACGCTTCTGCCATCCGAGCTGGAGCGCAAGCGCGGCTCCAGCGGCCGTCCCCTACCCGTCACGAGTCTGCGCATCATGACGGATGATGGTATCGCCAAGCCGGGTGAAATCGGAGAGGTCGAGTTCTCCGGTCCAACGCGATTCGTCGGCTATCTTCACGACGCAACGAACAGCGATATCGAGATCAATGACTGGTTTCCGACTGGCGACGTTGGTTATGTCGATGAGGACGGCTTTCTCTACCTCGTCGATCGCCGGCACGATCTGATTGTCTCCGGCGGGGAGAACATCTATCCCGCGCAGGTTGAAGCCGTACTGCTCGAGCATCCCGAAGTAGCCGATGCCGGGGTCGTCGGCACGCCGGACAACGAATGGGGCGCTCGCCCGGTCGCCTTCGTCGTCTGGCACGGCGAACCGAAAGACGCCCATTCCGCGCTGCTGGCGCATTGCCGGATGCGCCTGGCCGCGTTCAAGGCGCCTGACCGGTTCATCGTCCTCGACGAGTTACCCCGCACGGCCTCAGGCAAGCTGCTCCGCCGGTCACTGCGCGAGTTGGCGCTCTCGCTCGCCGAACAGCCGATTGCGCCGTCTGGCGACTAGGCCGCCTACGTGTTCGTCCACGACAGGTCATTAGCCACCGCGGTCAGGCTGGCGTCCAGGATGTCGACCAGTTCGTCGATCTGCCCCTCATTGATGATGAGTGGCGGCGCGAATAGGAGATGGTCGCCCGCGACCCCGTCCGCCGTCCCGGTCCCCGGGTATGAGACAAGCCCACGATCGAGTGTGGCCTGGCCGATACGGCGCGAAACGTTCCACGCGGTCGGAAACGGCCGCTTGCTTTCCCGGTCTCGGACGAGTTCGATGCCAAGGAGGAGCCCCCTGCCCCGGACGTCTCCGATCATGCCGTGGCGCGCGGCCAACGCTTCCAGCCGCTCCTGAAAGTACGCGCCAACGCGCGCGGCGTTCCTGGTCAGATCGTGGTCGAGGATGTAGCGAAGCACGGCGGCGCCAACCGCGCATGAAAGTGGGTTCCCCGCCGCCGTATGGCCTATGACGAACGAGCTGCCGCGGGTGCGGATTTCGCCCACCATTTCCGGCTTCACCAGCACCGCGCCCAGAGGGGTGTAGCCGCCGCTGATCCCCTTGGCGCAGACAATCATGTCGGGGACGACGTCCCAATGATCGAGCCCCCAGAAACGCCCCGTGCGGCCAAACCCGGTCATCACCTCATCCGCGATGAACAGGACGCCGTAGCGGTCGCAAATTTCGCGAATGCGGGCAAAGTAGCCTGGCGTCGGCGGCATGGCGCCGAGAGTCGCGCCGACAATCGGCTCCGCGATGAACGCGGCCACGTTGTCCGGGCCAACCTGGCGAATGACGAATTCCAGCTCGTCAGCCTGCCCCATGTCCCCATCACGATAGGGATTGCAGGCAGAGACATGCTCAGCTGGCGGCAGGATCGCGGAATATGGCCGGCGCCGGCCTGCATTGCCGCCCACGGCCAGCGCCGCGAGCGTGGCGCCGTGAAAGGACATTCGCCGCCCAATCACCAGATGGCGCGATCCCTGACCGCGCTCGCGATAGTACTGAATCGCCATCTTGATGGCGTTTTCCGTCGCCTCTGAACCTCCCGAGACAAACCAGACCCTGCCGAACCCTTCCGGCGCAAACTCTTCAATGATGAGCCGCGCGCACGATTCGACCGCGTCGGTCGTGAAGGCGTGCGTTGGCGCGTAGGCAATTCGCGCGGCCTGCTCGGCCATCGCCGCAAGGACTTCCGGCACGGCGTGGCCGATGGCGGTGACTGCCGCCGAGCCGCCGCTGCCGTCGATGTACCGATTGCCAGCATCATCGTAGAGGTAGATGCCCTCTCCACGCACGACCGTGGGGTAGGCACGATTCAGATCTCGGTGGACGACCCGCGTGCGGTCTGGCTCCATGACTTCCCCTACCAGCGGCAACGTGTCCAACAAGGACCAGTCCGCTCCACGCGCCTTCCCATCCGCCTCAGAGATCTTCGACGAAGATGACCATGACCCGTCCGGGGCCCTGCACCCCGACCGTCAGAACGCGTTCGATATCCGCCGTTCGGCTCGGCCCGGTAACCAGCGTCGTCATGGCGCTCGTTCCGGCCAGGGCAAGCCGCCGTAGAACGGGCGCGGCGTCATCCAGCGACGCGGCAAGAGCATCCATCGGGACGACGATGATGTGCGCGAGCGTCAGCATGCCCACGGTCCGGTCGGACAACGACGACTCGGAGAGGAGCGTCGAGCCGGTCTCAGCAACCGCCAGGTGCGCCAGGCTCAGGCCGACAGGCGCGTCCCGCACCGCTCCAGGAGGCCCAGGCGGCTCGACTCGGGCGCCGCCAGCTTCCAGAGCTCTGGCGAAACGAGGCGAGCGCTCGGCCAGCTCATCTGCAACGAGCAGCGTGTTCGCGTTGGCCACAAGATCGGACTCCAGGACGAGCAGCGCGGCATCCTCTGGCGTCGCGGCGCGCAGCACGACAACGCCAAGCGGCTCTGACTTGGAGCGGAACTCCGCGAGTAGTTCAGACATCGATCAATCGTATCAGTCGACGCTACGAGCTATAGCATCGCTCCGAGGATCCACGGGTTGTACTCTTCCTCACCAACGCCCGCGGCCTCGCTCTTGCTGCGCTCTCCCGAAGCGACGGCCAGAATCTTCTCGAAGATTTCCTGCCCCATTTCATCCAGGCTCACGCCATCAAGCACCCGGCCGGCGTTGATATCCATGTCCGGTTCCTGGTTGGCGTAGAGCGTGGAGTTCGTCGCGATCTTGATCGACGGGGCGGGCTTGAACCCGAAGGCCGAGCCGCGGCCAGTGGTGAAGACCACAACATTGCAACCGCCCGCCACCTGTCCGGTCACGGACACCGGATCGTAGCCTGGGGTATCCATATGGATAAACCCACGCTCAGTCACCCGCTCGCCGTAGCCAACGACCTGATTGAGCGGTGTACTGCCGGCTTTGGCAATGGCGCCCAGCGACTTCTCGTAAATCGTCGTCAGGCCGCCGAGCTTGTTCCCCGGCGCGGGGTTGTTGTCGATCGAAGCGCCGAACATCGCCGTGTAGCGTTCCCACCAGTGAATGCGGTCGATCAGGTCCTGGGCCACCGCTTCATTCTTCGCCCGGCGCGTCAGGAGGTGTTCGCCGCCATAGACTTCGGTTGTTTCACCGAGGACCACCGTGCCGCCCTGACGGACAATCTCGTCGGCGGCCTTGCCAAGGCCCGGGTTCGCGGTCACCCCAGACCACCCGTCAGAGCCGCCACACTGCAGCGCCACCACCAGCTCAGAGGCCGGGATCGGCTCTCGCTTCGCTTCGTTGGCAACTGGCAGGATGCGTTTCACCGCCTCGATGCCGGCCTCAACCGTCTTCAGGAAGCCGCCGTCCTGCTGGATGGTGAGCACGGTCGGCTGATGACCGTTTCCCAGACCCGTCGACTCGATCAAGTCGGTCGGCTGGTTCACTTCGCAGCCCAGGCTGAGGATGACGTAGCCGCCCACATTTGGATGGTCGACAATTCCGGCCATGGTCCGCTGCAGTACGCCCAGATCTGACGAGCCATAGTGCGATCCGCAGCCTCCCTTCGTCGCGAGGGGGATCACCCCATCGACGTTGGGGTACTCCCTCATGACCTCGGGATCGCGGAAATAGTTGGCGATTCGCTCCGTCGCGGACGATGAGCAGTTGACCGAGGCCAGAATGGCGACGTAGTTCCGCGTGCCGACGCGCCCATCTTTTCGGCGGAAGCCCATGAACGATTTGCGCTCGGGTTCCGGGACAAGTTCAACCGGTCGATACTCGGTCGCCGACGCGTAGTCCAGCTCGAGGCCTTCGCCGACCGAGAGATTCTGGCTGTGGACGTGTTCGCCCGGCGCAATGTCCTGGGTCGCGAATCCGATGATCTGACCGTACCGGCGCACCTCATCGCCCTTGGCGACCGCCCGCAAGGCCACCTTGTGCCCTGGCGGGATCATTTGCGACACCTTGACCTCGCCACTTCCCGTGCGCAGAACGGTGCGGGGCAGCAGCGGCTGCTTGGCTATGGCAACAGCGTCATTGGCCTCCAGGAGCACGGCAACGTCCGCCAGATCGACTGGACCGGCAGGCCCTCGCCCTACGAAGGACAGGCCCTCACCGGGCTTGATTGGGGGCTGGATGGTCGACATGGCAAGTCCTCCGTCGTGTGTTTGTGCTGTGGCGGCGCGAATCGCCGTGAATTCCGCGCCAGCGTGTGCCTATCAGCCTATTGTCCATCGTTTGTAGCATGTCGGACGCGATCGCGTGGAGGAGGCGATCAACGGGCGCGGCATCAAAGGACGCGGTACTTCCGCCAGACATCGGCGAGGAGCAGACCCTCGCGCAGATCTGCTCGGGCTCCGTCCTCCTTGGCCACCTTTTCAAGTGCCCGGTTGATGGTCTCGTCCGCCACCTCTTCCGGTATGACGGCGATGCCATCGATCTCGGCGAAAATGATGTCCCCCTGGAAAATCGTGACTCCGGCAACCTGTACCGGACGGCCGTAACTGATGACCGTGCCCCTACCGGATATATCAACGGGCCGCGCGCCTCGAGAGTAGACCGGAAAACCAAGCTCGAGAATCATGCGCGTGTCGCGATGGCAGCCATCCGTCACGAATCCCCGCGCTCCCCGTGCTATCGCGGCGTTCGAGAAAAGCTCGCCCCAGACCGCGATGTCCGTCATCCCGGCAACGGCCGAAACCACAACGTCCCCCGGCTGCAGCGCGTCGATGGCGGCAATCTGGTTCGTGTAGGGCTGCTCGACGACCTCGAATTGTGGGCCGACCAGCACGGTCGCGGCGCGGCCGACGAGCGGCGCCAACGCTTCGCGCTGGACGGGAGCGATCCCCGGCTGCATGACCTGATTGCGGAAGCCGAGGCCATCCAGAATGTCCGAGATCACGGCCACGTAGAGTTTGTCGGCCATCAGATCGAACATAGCGTTGTCGAGCGCCACTGTTGCAGTCCTTTGTGTGCTGTCACCAGGCGCGATAGTCACCCGGAAACGACGATGATATTCGCGTATGGCGTTGTATCACCGGTCCTCACCGTCGCGCGGCCATATTGTGCCAGCCGCTTCAGTTCGATATGCGTGACCTGCTCCAGTGGGGTGTCGCCAAGCATCGCCTCGAGCTCTGCCACTCGCCCTGGGCTGACCGCGGCCATTTCGTGCGTGATCAACACCCGGTCAATCGACCACTCCGCGTGCACCGCGCGGAGCACGTCGAGCACGCTTGGGATTCCATCGACCAGCGCCAGGTCAACCCGTTCCGGACCCTCGGGAACGGGAAAGCCGCGATCGCTGATCGTGAAGTAGTCGGTGTGCCCGGTGCTCGCCAGCACGTGCGCCAGAGCTGGGTTGAGAATGCCGCCCCGCTTCATGCCCCGTCTCCGGATTTCGCGCCAGCGTGCTGACCGAGACCTTCCAGGTAGGCCGCGCGCTGGTCGAGTGTCACGCGCTCGCGAAATGACGGTTGCGGCCGCTTGAGATAGAGGAGCCGCTCCGGCGCAGCCCCACCAACAGCGACCAGCTCCCAGCCATCGAACCCCAGTTCGTTGAGTCGACTACGGTCGGACTCTGGCAGTACCAGGTATTCCCATACCATCGGTGCGCTCATCCCGTGGACCACGTCTCAACCGATCCCTCGCTCCGGCATAGTTCCTTTAGGGCGGGACTGCCCTGACCGCGCCGGTTCGCCGAATGTACCCGGAGGCTTTGACCCGGTCAACAGGTTGACGATTCGGCGATCAGAGTCTGAGCTGATAACGGCAAAAACCAATCGACATTCGGTTATGAGTCCCCGTGCTCCGCTATCCTTGTTGCCAAGACCGACGAAGCGACAGATTGCCTGGGGGAGAATGACATGAAGCTGGCCTCGCGCATGCACCGGCTGGGAACCGAAACGGCCTTCGAAGTCCTGGTTCGAGCGCGGGCGCTCGAGGCAAAGGGCCGAGATGTCATTCATCTCGAGATCGGCGAACCCGACTTTGACACCCCTGCAAACGTCGCCGAGGCCGGCGCCGCCGCGATCCGCGAGGGCTGGACGCACTATGGTCCATCCTCTGGGCACCCCGATCTTCGTCAGGTCATTGCCGATTACCTCAATCGCTCGCGCGGCACGGCCTACGGGCCGGAGAATGTGATCGTCACCCCAGGCGGCAAGCCGATCATGTTCTTCCTGATCCTCGCCCTGCTCGAGGAGGGCGATGACGCCATCTTCCCTGACCCCGGGTTTCCGATCTATCGCAGCATGATCGACTTTGTGGGCGCAAGGGCCATTCCGCTGCCGATCCGCGAAGAGAATGACTTTCGCCTCGACGTCAGCGAGCTGGAGTCGCTCCTGACCCCGCAAGCGAAGTTCCTCATCATCAACAGCCCGGCCAACCCAACGGGCGGCGTGCTGACCAAGGCCGACCTGGGAGCCATTGCGCGTATTGCCGTGGAGCACGATCTCTTTGTTCTCGCGGACGAGATTTACTCCGAGATCATCTACGACGGCGAGCACCACTCAGTCGCCACGTTCCCCGGCATGGTCGAGCGGACGGCCATCCTCGACGGGTTCTCGAAAACGTATGCGATGACTGGCTGGCGTCTCGGCTACGGCGCTATGCCGGAGTGGCTCGCCGATCAGGTCAGCAAGTTGATGGTCAATAGCGTCTCGTGCACGACGTCACTCGTGCAACGCGCCGGACTAGAGGCGCTTAGCGGACCGCAGGACGCGGTGCGCGACATGGTCAATGCCTTCCGCAAGCGTCGCGACCTGATGGTGGAGGGATTGAACGCCATCCCCGGCATCTCGTGCCTCACCCCAGCCGGTGCGTTCTATGTTTTCCCCAACATCACCAGGACCGGCATGAGCAGCAAGGAGTTTGCCGACCTGCTCCTCGACGAGTTTGGCGTGGCAGCCATCGCCGGCACGTCGTTTGGCGACCAGGGAGAGGGCTATCTTCGGCTTTCATACGCCAACTCGGACGACAATCTGAAGAAGGCGTTGGAGCGTATTGAGGCGGCGGCGCGTCAGGTCGTCCCTGCCTGATTTCTGGCGGCCCGCGCCGAGCCAAACGGGTATCCGCGCCGTCGATATCGATCTGCGGGACGGCGCAAAAAGGCGTGGCTGAATCATGCCCGCGGGACGCGGGTCCAAACTCGAGGTCGGAAGGGGCAAGCTCGACGATGAGCATGGTTCGACTCGAAGGCAACGTCAATCTCCGGGGCGCGTCCGCCCATCCACACGCGGCGCGGCGCCTGCGCAATGAATGGCCAGCACTGACATTTGTCGATGAAGGCACGTCGCCGGATCGCCCGACAATCGCGCTGACCGTCGATTCACGGCAGCCGGAAGGCGCCTACACCCTCGAAGTCACGAGGGAGGACGCCGTCCCACTCGTGCAGGTGCAGGGCGGGCCATTCTCCGGGACGATCTACGGCGTTGAAGAGCTCGTCCAGCGGCTTGGCAATGCCGACGAACGAGGCGTCACGCTGCCACGGGGTACGCATACCTTTACCCCCGGCCTCGCCTACCGAACATTCTGGACCTGGGACCATTCGACCAACTGGGATCTGGAGCAGATCGGCCAGCAGGAAATTGGCGTCTTCAATCCGTACGGCAAACCGCCGAACGGTTTCCTTGCTGACTACGCTCGTCTCGTCGACTTCATGAGCCGCAACCGGATATCCGCCGTGGTCATCTACGGGTTTTTTCGAGACAGCCACGGCGGCGTCGAGGCCGCTCGGGAACTCTGCCGATATGCGAACGAGCGCGGCGTGCGCATCCTCCCCGGCATCGCCATTAACGCCTACGGGGGCGTCTACTGGGAGGGGGATCACCAGTTCAACCTGGCGAACTGGCTGAAGCAGCATCCCGACCTCGCGGCAGACATGGAGCACGGCGTCGGGTTTCAGTTGAAGGATCTCGACTTCCCGCTCAACTTCCCCCGCGGCGACTACACCGTTTCGGGTTGTCCTTCTCGCCCGGAAAATCAGGCCTGGATGGCCGACGCCGTCGCCTGGTTGGCAGAAACGTGCGCCATCGGCGGCATCAACATCGAAAGCGGCGACTACGGCGTTTGCGGCTGCGCGCTCTGCACCGGACGCCGCGCTGCCCGCGAGGATGCATCACGCCGGGGCATCGCGACTGAGTCGTGGTCCCATGCCGACATGGCCGATTTCTATCCACGCCTCTTCGACGCGGCGCGTGCACACGCCAACAGAAAGGACCTTTGGCTCTACTCCGAACTGCAATGGGACAACCTCCTCGATGCCGAGGCGTTCTCCAGCCTGCGCGCGTTACCGGACGACGGCATCTACCAGCACACTCTCAACCGCTCGTACTGGAACCAGGTCCAGAACCGATTGACGCCGGAGTATGTTCGCGCCCTGCCCACCAGCACGAACGTCTTCCGCGCGCAATTCGCCTCCCAGTGGAACGGATCGCGCGCCACTGACCGGTACAAGTTCAATGGCCCCGACTTTGCCGAGCTTGCCTGGAAAGCACGCGACTGTGGTTTGAAGGGCCTGACGGTCTGGGGCGAAGCCTCCGCCTATCACGTCCCGGTCGAGCTGAGTTACCTCGCCTTCGCGCGATTCACCTACGATCCATCGCTGACGTGGGATGCATTCCTGCGCGAAGAGATCGCGCCCCGTTTGGGCGGCGAAGCGGCGGCCAGGCGCTATCTGGAGATCGTTGCGCTGCTCGATAGCGAGGCCGGCCTCAGCCAGGAGCAGCTCCGATCATTACGCCAGGAAGGACTTGACGGGGCGCGGCAAGTCGCTGATGACGTCTCGCGCCGCTGGGTCTGGCTCGCGGATCGCATCG
>CAYSXO010000024.1:18996-26848 GCA_964434995.1 uncultured Sphaerobacteraceae bacterium | reverse complement strand
CCGTGGCGGAACGCATCATCCGGATTCCGTATCATGCGGATGCCGTCATGGCCGAGGCAAACGCATTGCGCGGAGCGCTTGACTGCAAAGGGCTAGACGGCGCCAGACCGGCTGATCGCGCGGGGTGGCAGCGGTTCCAGCTTCTCGCCGTCGGGCTGGCGGGCAAGACCTGACGCGCCTCGCGGTGGATCAACGATCGTTGCGCTTGCGCGGGGACGTTCGGAACTGCCACGAAATGGCGCGAAGGATCTCAGCTCCCTAGCGAATGAGCGCGGCATGATCGCCTTCCTTTCTTCGTTGGCATGACCGCGCGCGAGGGACCTCCCGATGGGGAGATGCGATGGCTTCGAGGCCGTCAGGTTAGCGTTGCAACCCGAAGACAGGCCGTCGTGCTTGGGTGCCGCGCACAATTCGCGAGCTGTTGTCGCGCGTCCGGAAATCGCCACTCGCGTGAACAGTGCACATTGCACAAAACCTTCCTGTGAACTCGTTCAGACCGCACGTATCCCTCGGTGATGCGCCTCACTAGAGTGAGCGGCACGGGTCCGGCGCGGCCCGGCGGGCGATGCCGCCTGGCGGCGTAGTTCTATGGAGGGGACGACATGGATACCGGCGATACCGCCTGGGTCCTGGCCTCGTCCGCGCTGGTGATGTTGATGACGCCAGCGCTGGGGTTCTTTTACGGCGGGCTGGTGCAGCGCAAGAATGCGCTCTCCACCATCATGCACAGTGCCTTCATTCTCTGCCTGATCAGCGTGCAATGGGTGCTGTGGGGCTTTTCGCTCGCGTTCGCGCCGGGAGGCAGCTTCATCGGCGGACTTGACTGGATCGGGTTCCGCGGGGTCGGCCCAGAGCCGTACGCCGACTACGCGGCGACAATCCCGTTCCTGACCTTTGCCGGGTTCCAGATGATGTTCGCCATCATTACGCCCGCGCTCATCACCGGCGCCTTCGCCGAGCGCAAGCGCTTCAAGGCGATGGTCGTCTTCACCCTGCTTTGGGCCACCTTCGTCTATGCCCCAGTGGCGCACTGGGTGTGGGGCATCGGCGGCTGGCTGCGAAACTTCGGCGCTCTCGATTTCGCGGGCGGCACCGTGGTGCACATCACGGCGGGCGTGGCGGCGCTGGTGGCGGCCAGCATGCTCGGCAAGCGGATCGGATTCGGCCAGGCTGGGCTGGAGCCGCACAACGTCACCTACACGGTCCTTGGCGCGGGGTTGCTCTGGTTTGGCTGGTTCGGCTTCAACGCCGGCAGCGCGCTGGGCGCCAATGGCCTGGCCGCCAACGCCTTTATGGTGACCAACACCGCTGCGGCCATGGGCGGCCTTGCCTGGATGACGGCCTCGTGGATCCGGCACGGGCGCCCGAGCGTGCTTGGCCTGGCCTGCGGCGCGGTCGCCGGTCTGGTCGCCATTACGCCAGCGGCGGGCTTCGTCGACACGCCAGCCTCCATCCTGATCGGACTTGGCGCGGGCATCTTCTGCTTCTTCGCGGTCGATCTGCTCAAGCACGGCATGGGCGTGGACGATGCGCTCGATGTCTTCGCGGTGCATGGTGTGGGCGGCATTTGGGGAGCGCTGGCGACCGGGCTCTTCGCCACCACGGCGGTGAATGAAGCGGGCGCCAATGGGCTCTTTCATGGCCATCCCGAACTCCTGCTGAAGCAGGCGGTCGCGGTCGTGGCGGTGGCGGCCTTCACCGCCGCGGTGACCTGGATCATCCTCAAGCTGATTGACGTCACGATCGGGCTACGCGTGCCGGAGCAGGAAGAAGTTCTCGGCCTCGACAGCACCACGCACGGTGAAGTCGCGTACCAGATGTAGTCGAGACAGAGTCGGAAGCCGGAAGTCGGAAGTCGTGAGCCGAAAGCCAACGGCCAAACCAGGGAGCAAGTCGCCATGGATCTGTTCGTGGTTGCGTCATTCGTCGGATTTTTCGCGATGGTCCTGGCCTGGTTGGCCGCGCCGTCCTCCAGCAAGCGGACGGTAGTGCTGGTCGAGCCGAGCATCATCGGCGCGGACTAGCCCGCCAGACGAGATTTTCGGTGACGGCTCTGACCCCTTCGAGCCGCACTGACCCCAATACACGCCGGGGTATCTCGTCGTGAGATGCCCCGGTGGTGCTTTTGTTGGTGATGGGACATTGGCTGTTGGCTCTTGGCCGTTGGCTTTCGTCGTTTTGCCTGTCACCCCGACGCCCCGCTCCATCACCCATCACCCATCACCCCCGTACAAGCGATACTCTTTCTGCCAGCGCGTGCTGGCGGCGTTGCGCGGATGCGCGGCGGTGTTGCGGGGAATGAGCCCGGTTCAGATGCGGGCGGAAGCCGAGGGCGCCACGATGGAGAAGGACCCGGTTGAGCAGGAAATGCTGGCCCGCGGGATCGGCAACGAGTTGACGGAGATCTTCGTTCGCTACGTCCATGGCGAGATCGACTTCGCGGAAGTCTCCTTCGCCTCCTACGACGTGCTGGAAGATCTCAATGCCATCGCCTCGGGCGACTATGAGTTGGAGGAAGACGGCGACATCATCGATGAGTACACCGAAGACCACGCCACGGAGCAGCAAGAAGACCTCGCGCAGGAGCCGTCGCGCGGTTGAGGGCTCCAACCCAACTGACGGGTCCGGTTGAGAACAGCGAAACATCTCGCCTCAGGGCGCGTGCGTCTAGCGCCGGGGTGCTTCGCTGACGCGCGGCATGGCCTGATTCGGGCGTAAGGTTAATGAGGAAGCCTGTGCGACGGTCGAATGTCCTACCGTGCCAGGCGCTTTGAAAAGAGGCCGTGGCGATCTGGCTGGCGATTGCCGCGGACTGTTCGCTTCGCAGTGCGCTGTCAGTCGAGGCAACGGCGCGCTGCGAGGCGCACGAGAGCAGCCATGCGCTCAGCAAGGTCGCCATAAAGCGATTGAACGTGGGATCGCCTCTGACAGGGTGTGCGCCGGCAACCACGCCGTGCCGTGCGCCAGTCTTCCCCTTGACACGATGAGCTCACCTCAGCCAGTGGCAATCGCCTCCGTCCAGAGATCGCGGACCCGCTCGGGCATGACGCCCTTGACCTGTCGCCATTCGCCCTCAGAAACGCGGTCGGCCATGACCCGCAGCACCGCTCGCACGGCCTGTTCGGGCTCGATCGTGGTGTCTTCGTTCCAGAATGCTCGCTCCATGGCGCGATCGACACGACGGAGGAAGCTCTCGCGGGAGCGGTCAGTTTCCGGCGTCGCGGAGGGATTCCAGCCCTCGTAGTAGATGCCCCGGATCAACATTGGCAGTTGGGCGGCGAGCTGGGCCGATTCGTCGTGGGGTAGAAAGTCGCGCACGGCATGCAGCGTGCCGCGCAGGGCCAGATAGGCGTGGCGACGGTTTTCGTCGCCGAGTTGATCGCAAATGGCTTTCAGCCATTCGTTCGTCTTCTGGGTGGAGGTGTCGAACACCTCAATGCCTGTCTTTGTCATCGCGGCAACTCCGTTCGCTATCCCTTCCACTTCGAGCCCTGCAACCCATGTGCCACTCGTGTCTGAAGCCGAACGCGGCAAGAGGAAGGGGAACGGGAAGGGACGGGACAAAACCAGGGGTAGCAGGCGCCGCAAAGACATTCAGTCACCGTAGACGCCACCAGACGATGGCGCCGATGCGGCGAACGCGTGTCGCAACGAAGGTCACCCCCGCGAAGGGAACCAGACCTGTTGTGCTGGCCTGGTCCGCGACGTCTTGCGTCGTGTGCAACAGTTGCATTGGTCGATCGGCCTGTGCCGATGGCGTCTGCTGTCCCGACGGCCAGAAAATTGTCGTGGGGGCTGCCACGAACCAGGACAGGGACGTCGCGGTACAGGGGAGAACCGTCAGTGTGTGCCCCTGTAATGCGGCTGGTTCACCTCCGGCCGCCTGACTCGATGATTCACACGCTGCCAAAAGCGGACTGCACTGATCGTTGAAGCGGAAACGAGGTTTCCGCTTCAGGTGACGTTGGTCATTTGAACGAGCGAGGTGGCGGGACTGCTCGGTCCGACGAGCGCCGTCTTGCCTCTGCCCCGGCCGAGATGGAAACCACAGCACGGCGCTATTCCTGGGCGCTTGTCAACAACGTAGTGATACACTCTCAAGTCGCAGGGGGAGTAACCCTCGCCCCATTTCGGGGCGAGACTGCCGTCGTCAGTCCGGGCGCGCGTGTCGCCCTGGCGGCAGAGGTGCGAGATCCATCTCGCCTGGCCAGACCCTGGCTCATCCGTATTGGATGCAGCCGGGGTTTCTTTGTGGGCCCAGGGCTGTAGAGAGGATTTCCGTGCATGCGCTCCTGGCTCCCCGTGTTTCTGGCGATCGTGGTCGCGCTCCCTGGCTTGGCGCTACGCCTGGGGCTGGGCGCCGCCGCGGCTCCGCTGCAGGCGCTCCTCTTCGGCGTTACCATCGTCGGCGCGGCATTCCTCCTCTCCTGGGCGGCAGAAGTCATCCAGCTCGACATCTCGCAGGGCCTGGCGCTGGCCTTGCTGGCGCTCATCGCCATCCTGCCCGAGTACGTCGTCGATGCCACCTTTGCCTGGATGGCAGCGGAGGACCCGGCATATGCGGCCTATGCCGTGGCGAACATGACCGGCGCCAACCGGTTGCTGATCGGGATTGCCTGGCCGATGGTGATCGCTATTGTCTGGTTTCGGACACGCCAGCGGTCGATCACGCTCGGCCCGACGCACGGGCTCGAATTGCTGGCGCTGTTGGCCGCGACCATCTACGCCTTCTTCCTGCCCTTCAAGGGGCATCTGTCGCTGGTCGACTTTCTGGTGCTATTGGCGATCTTCCTCGTGTATGTCTGGCGGTTGACCCGGCTGCCGAGCGAGGAGCCGCATCTGGTGGGACCAGCGCAAACCATCGGGTCGCTGCCGGCGGCGTCGCGGCGCGGGGTCACCGCCGTGTTGGCGATCGTCGCCGCGGGCATGGTCCTGCTGGTCGCCAAGCCATTTGCCACCGCGTTGGTATCCACGGGCGTGCAGATCGGCGTCGATGAGTTCTTGCTGGTGCAGTGGCTGGCGCCGCTGGCCTCCGAGGCCCCGGAATTCGTTATCGTCGCCCTTTTTGCCTGGCGGGCGGCGGGCGAGGCAGCGCTCGGTACGGTCGTATCGTCGAAAGTCAACCAGTGGACGCTGCTGGTTGGCATGTTGCCGCTTGTTTACGCTGTGGCGATGCGCGCGCCAACCCCGCTCCCGCTCGATGGGCGACAAGAGGCGGAGATCCTGCTGACGGCGGCCCAGTCGCTCTTTGCCGTGGCGTTGTTGCTCGACCGGCGCCTGTCGGTCGTCGGCGCCGGGTTGCTCTTTGGCCTCTTCCTGGTGCAGTTCGTCTGGGCGGATCTTCGGGTGGAGCTCTCCGTCGTCTACGTGATTCTGGCTATCGGGGCGGTGATCCTCAGCCGCGGGCATATTGGCGAGACGTTCCGGGCCGTGCTGGCGCGGCCCGAGCGGAGCTGAGGCGCCCAGGAACGCCATGCGTTCTGGCTCGCGCTGGCCAACGCCCTGCTCAAGCTGCCGACGAAATGCGGCGTCCGGGAAACCGATCCCCGGATGCCGCCTCTGCCACCTGACAGGGAGTGTCAGCGTGCCTGGCGCCGGGCGAAATCCGCCACTGGGTTCTGACACCTGGTTGAGGCGCTCGCGCCCTCGAGCCGTCATGCTGGAATCGTGGCCAGTCCTGATTGGCCAGGGCGCTAAAAAACGGAGCAAAACACCCATGAGTGCCAGCGTGACGCCGGATCTGGAATGTTTCACGACCCCAAGCGGGGTGACGGTTGCCTACGACAGATATGGGAGCGGCCCGCCGCTTCTTCTCGTGCACGGAGGCTTCAGCGACCACAAGACGAACTGGCAGGAAGTGAAGACCCTCGTTGAGGACCACTTCACCGTCTATGCCATGGCGCGGCGAGGCCGCGGCGCAAGCAGCGCGACGCAGGGCCATTCGGTCCGCGACGAAGCGGGTGACGTCGCGGCATTTCTCGACCATATTGGCGAGCCCGCGTTTCTGCTCGGACACTCCTATGGCGCCCTGTGTGCTCTTGAGGCGACGGCGCTGGCGCCGGCCTCGGTGCGAAAGCTTGTCCTCTACGAGCCGCCGTATCCCGACATCCTCTCGACGAGCGTTCTGGCAACCCTGGAAGCGCTCGGAGCACGCGAAGACTGGGCTGGCCTGGTGCGAACCTTCATGCTCGACGTGCTGCAAGTCCCGCAAGACGAGGTGGCCGAGATCGAGGCGTCGCCCTTCTGGCGCGTGTGGACGGCGGACGCGAAGGCCTCGATGAACGACCTACAGGCGGCATCCACCTTTCGATTCGACGTGGCTGCCTACGAGGGACTCGGCACGCCGACAATCCTTCTTGTTGGGACAGAAAGCCCACGAGACATCTATCTCACCGATGCCCTTGCCGCCGCGATGCCGAATGCGCGGATCGTCGAGCTCGAGGGCCAGGCGCACGAGGGGATGACCACCGCGCCGGAGCAGTTCGTGGACGCGATTTCCCGATTCCTCATTCCCGAAACGGAGTCTCTCGGCTGATCGTCCCAGGCCGAGAGCGAAGGCTGGCAGCAAGCGGCGCGCTACCCGGCGTGGCGGAAGCCGGCGGCGCGCATCTCAAGGGGCGGCGCGTCGGAGAACGACCGCGCCTCGATGACTTCGCCAATGAAGACGACCGAGTCGCCAGCGGGCGATTCCGAGAGCACCCGGCAGACGACAAAGCCAAGGCTGTCAGCCAGGGCCGGATCGCCGCTGGCGGTCTCCACCACCGCCAGTTCGAGGGTGGCGAACTTGTCACCCGCCCGCGCCTTTGGCCGCCCGAGTGAGGCCGCCAGCGCCTTCTGCCCCTCGTCCAGCGGGCAGACCACGAACCTTCCACTAACGCGGATCAGGGACAGGGTCGAGCTGTCGTTTTCGACCGAGAGCATGACCAGCGGCGGGTCGAACGACGCCTGGCTGAGCCAGTTGGCTGTAAAGACGCCTCGCTCGCCTTCGTGCGCGGCGGTAACGGCGTAGAGGCCATACGTGAAGTCGCGCAGGACCTTCTTCTTCGCGGCCTGGTCGAGTTCCATGGGCTGGGGTGATCCTTTCCCGATAGGAGCGCGGCTCGATGTGGCAAGCGTAGCGCGTCGATCCCGCTCGTTTCCCGCCGGGCAATCGATGGCCCCGCTCCAGATTGGCCGCTCACGGCCCAAGCCCAGCATCGGCCAGGAGCCGCAAGTCGACCGGTATCCCGGCGATCATGAGAAGCACGGTGTCAGAGGCGCCGGCCACCGCCTGATTGACGCGGCCCAGAATGTCCTGGAACCGGCGGCCGAGTGGAAACGCGGGCACCACGCCCATGCCGACCTCGTTCGAGACGAGGACGAGGGCGCAGTCGCGCTCTCGCGCCACGACGATCGCCGCGAGTGCTTCTTCAACCAGCGCGGCTTCAATTGCCGCCCATAGTGCCGGGGCAACATTTCCGCTCTCCGCGGCCGATCCGAGGTCGTGCAGGATGGCGTTGCTGACCCAGAGGGTCAGGCAGTCGAGCAGAATGGCATCTCCCGGATTGGCGTGGGCGGCGATCGCGTCGGTCGCGGCGATGGGCGACTCGACCGTGCGCCAGTGCGCGGGTCGCTCTGCCTGGTGGCGGGCGATGCGCGAGGCCATTTCGTCGTCCCCGGCGCTTGCCGTCGCCACATAGAGGACTGGGCGTCCGCTCGATTCGACAAGGCGCTCCGCGCACGCGCTCTTGCCGCTCCGTCCCCCACCCAGAATGAGCGTTACGTGGCCGCTCATGGTCGGCGCCTTGCCGGAGAGGGGCGCCCGCATGCCTCCTGCCGCGACCCCGTATTCAGATGGGAGACGTCGTTCAGG
>CAYSXO010000024.1:17028-18986 GCA_964434995.1 uncultured Sphaerobacteraceae bacterium | reverse complement strand
TCAGGCCGGAGAGGATCGGCCCCTCGGGTGTCCAGGTGAGGGTGGAAAGGCTGGCGCAGTCGAGGCGCAGCCGCCAATAGGCGGCCAGCGGCATGCCGAGCAGCCTGGCCAGCGCCAGCCGCAGCGCACCGGCATGGCCGACGACAACGATGCTCTCCGCGCCGGATTGGGCAAGTGCACGCAGGGCCGAGCATGTGCGCATCGCCGCATCCGATGCCGATTCTCCGCCCGGCGGCGCTCCCGAGGCGGGATCAGCGAACCAGGCGGCCGCGCGCGGATTGGCGGCCGTAACCGCCGCGTACGTCAGCCCGCCCCAGACGCCAAGGTCGATCTCGCGCAGACGCACATCGCTCCGCGCGTCGATGCCGCAGGCCGTGGCGATGATCTCTCCAGTTTGCCAGGCTCGCTTGGCATCGCTGGTGACGACCTTCGATGGCGAGAAGGCGCGCAGCCGCCGCGCGAGCGCCAGCGCCTGACCGCGGCCTTCGGGGAGGAGGGGCAAGTCGGGGCCGGGCAACCGTACGTCGTCGCTGCTGGCGGCACGGGCGTGACGAACAATGAGGAGCCGGGTCATGGCAGCCGGCCAGCGTAGCCCGCGGCCACGAAGACGAACAGAATCGCGGTCTCGGTGATGACCGCGAGCGCCCCGCAGGCGTCGCCGGTGAGGCCGCCCAAGCGGCGCGCGACGAATCGGCCGCCGCCGAAGAGCACGGCCGCTCCCGTGGCCAGGGCGACGATCCCGGCTGGACCGAGCATCACGGCGGCGGCGCTGGCCAGCACTGTTCCAGCGATGCACGCGCCACGGGATGCGGCGGCATGATAAGCGGCGCCCAAGCCATCGGCTCGCGCCTGTGGAAAGAGCCCGAGGGCGAGCACCAGCACCCAGCGGCTCACCGTGAAGGCCGCGACGAGCGCCACCAGGCGCCCGACCCCGGTCAGCTCGCTCAGGCAGGCGAACTGGCCGATCAGGATCACGGCTCCGCTGATGGCGCCGAGCGCTCCCACCCGGCTGTCGCGCATGATGGCGAGGCGTTGCTCCGGCGTTCGTCCCCCGAAGACACCGTCGGTAGTGTCGAGCAGGCCATCGAGATGAAGCGCCCCGGTGACGGCCACAGACATGCCCAGGATGAGCGCGGCGGCAGGCGCGGGCGGAAGCAGGCGGTCGAGCAGCATGCCAATGCCGCCGAGCAGCGCGCCGAGCAGCGCGCCAACCAATGGGAAGAGCGCGATGGCCCGCGAGAGGCCGGCTGCGGAGAGCGCGGAGAACGGCACGGGAATGATGGTCAGGAAGCCGACGCTGCCGGCGATCGGTCCCCATCCGGCCCCGGGCGATGGCTCATCGGAATTGGGCATCAGGCCGCGCCGCTCAGAACTCGATCCCTTTCTGCGCCTTGACCCCGGCGGCGAAGGGATGCTTGATCTCGCGCATTTCCGTCACCAGGTCGGCGAAGTCGATCAGGGCGGGTGGTGCGTCGCGGCCGGTGATGACGACATGCTGCCCTGGAGGGCGCGTGCGAAGCGTTTCCAGCACCTCCTCCAGATCGAGCCAATCGAACGTGAAACAGTAGGTCAACTCGTCCATGACCACCACGTCATAGGCGCCGCTCTCAATGGCGGCGCGGCAGCGTTCCCAGCCTTCGCGCGCCAGCGCGCGGTCGTGTTCCAGGTCGCTGCTCGTCCAGGTGAAGCCGCTGCCGAGCGGAACGATCTCCATCCCCATCGTGCGCGCGGCCCGGGATTCTCCCCAGTTGCCGCTGCTGGCCTTGATGAACTGGAACATCGCCACGCGCAAGCCCTGGCCCCAGGCGCGGAGAAGCAGGCCGAGGGCCGCGGTCGTCTTCCCCTTGCCGTTGCCGGTATTGACGATGATGAGGCCCTGACTCCTGCGGTCCGGGCGACGGCGATGTTCCGCCAGCGCCTCCCGTTGCCGCGCGCGCGTCTCTTCGCTCAGGGGATCA
>CAYSXO010000024.1:0-16999 GCA_964434995.1 uncultured Sphaerobacteraceae bacterium | reverse complement strand
TGTTGCAGGCTTGTCCGGGGAACATGCACTATGTGGGGCTGGCTGGCGCGCGGGCGGCAGAAGCATCACCGGACGGCCGCTTTGCGGATGGTGGATCACCGAAACCTCCAGCCCGTAGACCTCGGCAATACGCTCGGGCGTCATGACCTCGTTGGGCGTACCCTGCGCGATAACCGCGCCCTCGTGCATCAATGTCAACGCGTCGCAATACTCGGCGGCGAGGCTGAGATCGTGAAAGACGATCAGGATCGCCAGTCCGGCGTCCTGCGCCAGACGGAGGGCGAGGTCGAGAAACGCCACCTGATGCGCGAGATCGAGGTGCGTAGTCGGCTCGTCGAGGAGCAGGACGTCCGGCTCCTGGGCCAGAGCGCGCGCCAGGACAAGCCGTTGCCGCTCACCGCCGGACATCTGGCCAACCTGCCGGTCGGCAAGGTCTACCGCATCGACGAGCATCAAGGCGTGGCTGACGATGGCGTCATCGTCGCGCGTGCTGCCGCGAAGTGGCCCGAGATGCGGTGTGCGGCCGGCGAAGGCGATCTCCCATCCGGTGAAGGCCTCCGGCATCTGCGCATGTTGCGGCGCCACGGCGATGCGCCGCGCGATGTCCGCGCGGCTGATGGCGTGCATCGGTTGGCCGTCGAGCAGCGCCGCTCCCTCGCGTGGAGCGAGCAGGCCGGCGGCGAGACGCATGACCGTCGACTTGCCGGAGCCGTTGGGGCCAAGCAAGCCGGTGATCGAGCCGCCGCGTAGGGAAAGTGAGACGTTCCGCACGACTGTCCGCCCGCCATAGGCAAAGGTCACGCGGTCGAGGGCGACGATCGGACGGCCGTTCACCAGAATGCCGCCCGTTTCTGCCGCCGCAGCAAGACCAGGAAGAAGGGCGCTCCGATGGCGGCGGTGACGACACCCACTGGAATCTCGCTTGGGCCAGGCGCGGCTCGCGCGCCGGCGTCGGCGGCAATGAGGAACGCGGCCCCGAGCAACGCTGCCGTTGGGATCAACCGCCGGTAATCGGGGCCGATCAGGAGCCGAGTGATGTGCGGCACGATCAGCCCGACGAACCCGATCAGGCCGCTGGTCGAGACAGCCGCCGCCGTGGCCAGGGTTCCCGCGCCGAGGAGAATGATCTTCGAGCGTTCGACCGAGATGCCGAGCGCGGCGGCCTGTTCCTCGCCAAACTGCATGGCGTTCATGGTGCGGCCGCCTAGCGTCATGATGACCGTGCTGAAGACCACCAGGGGGAGGAGCAGGCGGACCTCCTGCCAGTGTGCAACGTTGAATCCTCCCAGCAGCCAGCCGTAAATGACCAGCAATTGATCTCCATGGAGGTACATCAGGTAGGCGGTCAAGGCGCTGGCCGCCGCGCTGATGGCCACCCCGGCCAGCAGCAGCGTGGTGGTCGGCACGCTCTCGCCGACGCGGGCCAGGGCATAGACGGCGATGACGGCGCACATGCCGCCGAGAAAGGCAAATGCCGGCACGACCCCAATCGCGTAGAGGTCGCGTGGGATGGGCACAATGAAGGCGAGGACCGCGCCGAGCCCAGCCCCGGACGCGACGCCAAGCAGGTAGGGGTCCGCCAGCGGGTTGCGAAAGACCCCCTGAAACGTCGCCCCGGCGACGGCCAGCGCGCCGCCGACCAGCCCCGCGAGGACGATGCGTGGCAATCGGATCTGCAGCAAGATCATCTCGGCGCTCGCGGGCCAATCGGGAACCACGGCGAATCCGAGCCGGGAGCGCAAGATGTCGATGACCCATGCCAGCGGCAGCGGAGCCTTGCCGGTCGAAAGCGCCAGCAGCACGGCCAGCGCCAGGCTCAGCGCGGCAATGGCGACCGGAGCCAGGAATTGCGAGCGCGGCCGCGCGGCGGGCATCGGAGGCGCGTCCGTCGCCTTGGCGACGTTCACCGCCCCGGCTCGGGCACGAGATCGGGGTGCAAGGCCGCCGCGACGGCCTCCAGGCCATCGACAACGCGCGGGCCGGGACGAGCGACCAGATCCGGGTCAACCGTCACGATCCGGCCATCCTCGACCGCGCTCATCGCCTGCCACCCCGGCCGTGCCGAAACATCCTCCGGGGTCACACCGGCGGCATGGTCCGCGAGCAGTATGACCTCGGGGTCGGCGCTGACGACGGCTTCCGCGCTCAACTGGGGCCAGGCCTCGGCGGCGGTCGCGGCGATGTTCTCGCCTCCGGCGCGAGTCAGGATGTCATCGACGAACGTGCCGGGCCCGGCGGTGAAGAGATCGGGGCTGAGCTCGAAGAAAACGCGCGGCCGGGGTGTTCCGGCGATGGCGCTGGTGACCGCATCGACGCGGCCCTGCAACTCGCAGACAAGGCCGTAGGCCCTATCTGGAACGCCAGTGGCCTCCCCCATCAGGTCAATCCCGCGCAGCACCTCGTCCAGATTGGTCGGCTCGATGATGATGGTGGGGAGGCCCAGCGCCTCGAGGTTGGGGAGGACCGTGGCCATATGCGCCGCGGTGCCGAAGATGAGGTCGGGCTCAACGGCGGCGATCGCCTCCATATCCGGGTCGATGTAGTCGCCGATCTGCACCTTCTCGGCGGCTTCGGGAGGGTAGTTGGAGTAGCTGTCCACGCCGGCGACACGATCGGCAAGGCCCAGGGCGAAAAGCATCTCGGTGTTGCTCGGCGCAATGGAGAGGATTCGCTCCGGGATGCGCTCGATGGTCACTTGCCTCCCGGCATCATCGGTGATGACGAGGGGGAATGCAACACTTGCGGTTGGTGTGGCAGCGCAGGAATTGGCGACAGGTGTCGCGACGGTGGCCGCGCCGCTCGATCCATGCTGGCACAAGAGCAGCAACGCCATGCTGAATAGCTGAAGGGAACGAAAGCGCACGAAAAGCCTCCTCGGGCGTGCGAGCGCGGAACCGGACGCCGGTAGGTCCCGGACGTACCAGCGGCCATCGGAGGTGGGCATTCTGGCTTCCGAACCCATGCGGTCCGGTTACAGGTGCGGGACAGCGCCGGCTTTGCACCGGACTTCCCCCATTTCAGTCCCGGTCCTTCAACCGAGGCCCTCCGAGGCACATTCGACTGTGGCCGGACGCTACCATGCGCCGCGCAAAGGCGACAAATGCGTCCTCAGGGCAAGGCGACCCGTGAGTGGCCAACGCTCAGCCCCCGGAGTTGCCGATGGCCATCCTTTCTGGAAAGACTTGTGCGGAATCCCCAGGATTTCCATCACCTCGTCCCAACGAGGTCGACAATCCTGGGGTTTTGATTTGCCCCGCGACAGGTACAGAGTCTTGAGACTCGTTTCCCAGATTTGGGAGTTGCGTCACATTCCCCAACCGGCAGATCCGAATTGGCCCCGCGACGTGATATCCCTGACATTCACGGTCCCCAAAGCGTGAACCCCTCATACCCCCTGGCCGTGATCTCGTCGCACCGGGCCCGGTACGCCCCGACGCCGCCGACGTAGGGCATGAAGACGCGCGGCTTTCCGGGAATGTTCGCCCCGGTGTACCAGGAGTCCGCCAGCGGATAGAGGGTGGCGTTCGCCAGATCGTTCACATGATCGACCCACGCCTGCTCCGCCTCAGCCGTGGCCTCAATTACCTGGAGACCGCCATCCTTCATGTGCGTGAGGCAATCGGCGATCCACTCCACGTGCTGTTCGATCGACACCATCATGTTGCTGAGGACGGACGGGCTACCCGGCCCGGTGATAGTGAAGAGGTTTGGAAACCCGGCTATGGCGAGGCCGAGGTACGTGCGAGGACCGTCCGTCCATTTCTCGCGCAGTTCGCGGCCAGCACGGCCGCGAATGTCGATCTGGAGCAGGGCGCCAGTCATGGCGTCGAACCCGGTGGCGAGCACCAGGCTGTCGAGCGCGTACTCGGCCGACGCGGTGCGGACACCACCCGGGGTGATGGCCACGATCGGCTCTCGATGGAGATCGACGAGGGTGACGTTGTCCCGGTTGAACGTGGCGTAATATCCGGTGTCGACGCATATGCGCTTCGTCCCGAGCGGATAGGTCGTGGGGATGAGTTTCTCGGCCACGTCCGGGTCATGGACGATTTCCCGGATCTTCTCGCGGAAGAACGCGGCGGCCGTGTCGTTCGCTTCCTTTGAGGTCAGCAGGTCATTGAAGGTCGCGCCAAACCCGAGGCCGCCGCGATCCCAGCGCTTCTGGTACTCGCGCTGCCGCTCCTCGGCGGATACTGCCAGCGCCGAGCTGTGATTGACGGGAACGACGTAGCCGACGCGGGATTCACGGGCCTGTTGGCGAAACGCCGCGTAGTCCGCCTTGACCCGGCGCTCATGCTCGGGGTCGAGCGGCGCGTTGTGCGCGGGCACGCTGTAGTTCGGTGTCCGCTGGAACACCACCAGCGAGCCGGCCTGGTCGGCGATGACTGGAATCGACTGGATGCCGGAGGACCCGGTGCCAATGACACCGACACGCTGGCCGGTGAAATCAACGCCGTGGTGCGGCCAGCGCCCAGTCTGAAAGATATCGCCGGCAAAGCTCTCCAGCCCCGGTACATCAGGGACGCGCGGGACAGAAAGGCAGCCGGTCGCCATGATGCAAAATCGCGCGGAGCGTTGGTCGCCCTGGTCCGTCTCGATTCGCCAGCGGTTCGCGGTCTCGTCGAAGATCGCCGCGGTAACGCGGGTATCGAGTGTGACGTCACGGCGCAGGTCGAAGCGGTCGGCAACGTGATCGACATAACGCAGAATTTCCGGCTGAGCGGCGTAGCGCTCGGTCCAATGCCACTCCTGCTGCAATGCGTCGCAGAAGGAGTAGGAATAGTCCAGACTCTCGACGTCGCAGCGCGCCCCGGGATAGCGGTTCCAGTACCACGTACCGCCGATGCCGCCGCCCGCTTCCAGGACGCGCGCGGACATCCCAAGCGAGCGCAGGCGATACAGCATGGAGAGACCGGCGAACCCCGCGCCGACGATGACGGCGTCAATCGACTCATCCACTGGTATGCCGGTAGGTGTTGGCATGCTGCTTCCCATGCGCCCCTGGCTGGCCTCCATGGTTGTGCTCGCGGGGTTCCTGGGCCGATCAGGCATCGGAGAGCCGGGCAATGGCGGTCAGTGCCGCGCCGATGCGCGCGCGCAGGGCCGCGCCCTCTTCCGGCGTCCACGCATAGAAACCCGCTCCACTCTTCAGGCCGAGATCGCCACGCTCGGCCCGCTCCCGCAGATAGGCATGCGCCGCGGTCGACGTGTCGATCACCGGAAAGAGTTGATCGGCTACCGCGAGGGTGACGTCAAGACCAGCGGCATCGAAGATCTCGAAGACCCCGGCCACGCTCAGCCGCCGCCCAAACCCGGTCTTGATGATGGTGTCGACGTCTTCCGGAGTGGCGATGCCCGCCTCGACAATGGCCAGCGCCTCGCGCAGCAGGGCCATCTGCATACGATTGCCGACGAAACCCGGCGCTTCCTTTTGCACGACCGCGGGGCTCTTGCCGATCTTCAAATAGAGGCCGCGCAGCGTTTCGACCGTTTGATCCGAGGTCTCCGGCCCGCGCACGAGCTCCACCAGTGGCAGCAAGTGGGGCGGGTTGAAGTAGTGGGCGACGATCACCCGGTCCGGCCGGTTGGTGGCCGCGGCCATGAGCGAGGGCATGAAGGTGGAGCTGTTGCTGGCCAGAATTGCGTGGGCTGGCGCGTGGGCATCGAGCTCGCGGAAGATGGCGCGCTTGACTTCGAGGTTTTCGCTGACCGCCTCGATCACCAGGTCGGCATTCGCGGCCGCCTCCGGCAGCGATGCTGTCAACGTGATGCGGTTCGGCGTGGCGGCAGCGGTGCTTTCGCTGATCCGGCCGGCAGCGACGAGCCGGCCGAGTCCTTCGGCGATGCTCGACCGCGCGCTCTCGAGTTGAGCGGCACTCTGGTCGTGCAGCATCACGTCAAAGCCATGCGCCGCAAACTCCAGGGCAATGCCGTGCCCCATCAATCCCGCGCCGATGACCGCAATCCGCCGAATGCCCTGTCCATTCTCGCTCACGTGAACCAGGCTCCTCTCCGTTCCCAGGCCGGAATTTGGGCGCCGAACCGTCTCACACGGAGTGGCCGCGGCGAGTTATTCTAGCGAAGGGCACGTGCCCTTCCTGGCGTTGTGTCGTCCACCCAAGTTCCCGGGTGCTGGGCTTGACATCGCGCTAATGAATTCTCCGCTGGACAGTGGCACACTACGTGCGGATTCCGAGCCGGCGCCGCGTTGCGCTCGCATGGGCCAGGAACGCGCTGCCGCGAAACGACGTTGAGAATGTTCGGGCGAGGGCGTTTCAGGATGTCCACGCAAGGATCGAAATGCGCGGGCGCCGTGGGGAGATCCGGGGCGGCCGCGGGCGGAATCGTCAGGTGAACCCAACAGGCATCATCCTTATCATGGCAACCCTGCTTCTCTATACCCGCATCTGGACGCCGTGGGGCGAGCCGGCGATTGGCCAACTCGTGCGCCAGGAGCCGCTCCTGCTGCTCGGCCGCCTGCGCATGCACGGACCCGCGGCGGCGATCCTCATTGCGATTGCGCTCCTCGCCTTCCTCCTGGGGCTGGCCGGGCCGCTGACCGTCCTCATCGTTGCCGGGTTGCTGGCGCTCCTGATTGCACTGCCAATGCGCTATACCGTCACGTCTCGTGGCATTCGGCCGGGCCGGACGCCGTTCCGCCGCTGGACCGAGTTTGGCGGCGTGGCGCGGCGCCCGGGCGGTGTACGCCTGCAGGGAGTCGCTGGCGCCCGGCCGCAGATGGTCTGGCTCTCTGGCGGGCGTGACGATGACGACTTCGTGCTCCTCCTGCGGCAGATGGTGCGCGGCTCCTACAAGGGGCTGCTCGGCCCGGAGACGAGCGTCCAGGCCAACGAGCTGGCAGGCGCCGCATCAGGCCCCGGACCGATCGGCATCGCCGGCGCCGGGGGACATTAATCCCGGCACAATCTCCGGGCTCCTCGCGAAATCGTAGGATCGCGCGTGCAACAATGCCCCGCGTGCAGCGCGCTGCACGCGGGGTTATCGTGTGGCCAGGTATCTCGGGAGCAGTCTGGAGGAACGCGTGGAAACGCCTTTTACCCGGCCCGGCCGTTTCTGGCGGGGGAATCTGCACACGCACTCGACGCTCTCGGATGGGCGACGCTCGCCGGAGGATGTCTGCCGCTTCTACCAGTCCTCCGGCTACGACTTCCTGGCGCTGACCGAGCACTTCCTCGAGCAATACGGCTGGCCAATCGCTGACACCCGGCCATTTCGCGGCAACGGCTTCACGACCATCATTGGTTCCGAGTTGCACCCGGCGCTGCACCGCATGGAGCTGGGCAGGGAGTGGCACATTCTCGCCGTGGGGCTGCCGTTCGATTTCGCGCCCTCACCGCTGGAAGAGACCGGTCCCGAGCTGGCGCGGCGCGCGCTGGCAGCCGGGGCGTTCGTCGCGGCCGCTCATCCCCAGTGGTATCACATGACCGACCGCGATGTGGCGGCGCTGGGTCCGATCCATGCCGTCGAGATCTTCAACGCGGGATGCCACGACGACAACGACACCGCTGATTCGACGTACATGCTCGACCTGGTTCTGGCGCGCGGGCAGCGGGTGACCGCCTGCGCCACCGACGATGCCCACTTTGTCCCCAACTCGCACGACCGCGCCGCCGGTTGGGTGATGGTCAAGAGCGAAGCGCTCGAGCCAGAATCTCTGGTCGAAGCGCTCAAGTCGGGCGACTACTACTCCAGCACTGGGCCGGTCATCCACGACCTGACGATCGAGCCAGGTGGGCGCCTTCACGTGCGGTGCTCCCCGGCGCAACGGGTCTTCCTGCTTGGCTCGAATGCCAGGTATCGCGCTATTGGCGAGCAGGGGATCACCGAGGCCGAGTTTGACCTGAGCGAGTGGCCCAGTCCGTACGCGCGCGTGCTGGTGCGCGATGCCGCTGGCAAAAAGGCGTGGACCAACCCGATCTGGTTTGACGAGGCCTGAAGGTGATGGCGAAGGCCGCCGGGCTATCCCCGGCGGCTTCTCCCGGATCCGCGCGCGGTGTGCCGCACGGTGAGCGGCACGATGCCCAGCGTGGCGGACGTGACTACTCGCCGGGAATACCGTCGCCGTTGCCGGAGCCGTCGCCGCCACCGCCGCCCGAGCCGTCTCCATTGCCGCCGCCTGTTCCGTCGCCGTTGCCACCACCCGTACCGTCGCCATCGCCGCTGCCGTGCTTGTTCTTCTTGCGCCGCTTCTTCGCCGCGCCGTCGCCGGCATGAAGCAGGCCGATGCCGCCACCCGCCACGGTCAGCGCCGCCATCAGGCGCAGCGTGTTTCGGCGTGTGCGGGTCTCGGCGCCGAAGCCGTCGAGTTCGATGATTCGTGAAACGTCAAGAGCCATGGTGTATTGCCCCTCGAGAATGCATGGTCGGGTCGCTCCCGATTGCTCCCTGGAGCGTAGAGGGGGCAACTAGCGCCATCCGCCAAATGAGGAACCTGCTCTTTGCCAATCTGGTGACAGGGATGGCCCCGGTTCATCTCGCGCCTGGCCTCCCGCCAACGTGGCGATGTTTCGGTATAGTGTCGTGGCGCCTCGACATTACCGATATGTGATCCGGGAATCGCCATTCGTGTGAGGAGGGTCCGAAGATGCGTTTTCTGCTGCTGTTCGCGAGTCTCGTTCTGGCGTTGAGCGCACTCCCACCTGGCGCCGCGCTCGCCCAGGAGGACGAAATAGCGGCCTCCGCGACCGACGTTCGCTTGCTGATCCCCTTCGGCCCTGAAGGGTTGCACCCCGACCTGACGGAAGCCGCGCGTGTGACCGGCGTGTGCTCGGAAGAGTCGCTCGCCTCGCCGGGCCGGCCCGACGCCTGGGAGTGCCTCGGCGAAGATGATCAAATTTACGATCCCTGTTTCGAGAATCCCTATCGAGCGATGAACGACCCGGCAGAACTGGCCTGCTTCGGTTCTCCCTTTTCGAGCGACGTCGTCGTGATCGCGATGGAGGAGCCGCTGGCGCGGGAGAAGGATCTGGCCGCGGAGAGCGCGGTCGATCCCCGCGAGCTACCCTGGGCGCTCGAGTTGGCCAATGGCGAGCGCTGCGTCCTCCAATTTGATATCGACGTCATTCTGGCGGGTGAGGCGGTCTACTACAACTGCGCCGAAGGCGGGCTCATTCTCGGAGAGGTAGGCCGAGAGCGCCCGATCTGGATCGTTACGTACCTTGCGGATGGCGCGCTGGAAACGACCCTGGTGGGGATCGCGGCTGCCTGGTACTAGGCCGCATGGCGACGGCTCATGACGCGGAGAGGGGATTTCCGTGGACGAACAGCGGTTCGATAGCTGGGTCCGGTCTTTGGCGAATCAGCGTTCGCGGCGGCGGGTGATGCGCGGCCTGCTGGGCGGTGTGGCGGTGTTGGCGGCCATGCGCCGCGGCGGGTCAGCCGTCACCGCGCGGCGCGGCTTCAGCGGTCCTGGCGATCCATGCCGGCATGACGATCAGTGCCGGGCCGCCGATACCGCGCTGGTCTGTGCGTGGAACGGCTTTGACTATGACGGCGGTCTCAACTGCTGCGCCTACGAAGGAGGCCGCTGCTCCGATGACCCGGGCTGCTGCGGGCTGAATTCCTGCAATGGCGGCTTCTGCGGAGCGTCCGGCAACTTCAGCGCCAGCGCCGGTGACGGCGGCTACGCGACCGCAAGCGCGGACGGCGGCACGGTTTACGTGGGCGATGTCAACAGCGGCGGCAATGTTGGCAACGCCATCGCCGTCGGCGATACCGTCGGAGACGTGCGGGTTTCTGGCGGCACGGTTTCGAACGAGACGAGCCTGTCCGTCTCCGCCGATGGCGGTGTGGCAATTGCCGATGCCAGTGGCGGCTCCGGGAATGTCGCGGGGGATGGCGGCATCGTCTACCGTAACCGATCCTGGGCAGAATGCAGCGGAACGGGGTGCTCGTGCTGGCAGGGGCCGGACGACGACAACCCGTGTGACTGGGGGCTCGTCTGCTGTCTCGATGCCAACAACCGCGGCACGTGCATGTCGCTCTACGCATGCACGGGGTATGGCGCTCCGGGGGATGTCTGTCCGCGCTATTGCGCGTCGAATGATGAATGTCCAAGCTGCGTTTCGGGCTGGTGCCGCTGGGACGGGTACTGCGCGTAGCGCGAAATCCTCCCGGGAGCCATCACCACTGACTCCTCTCCCTGTTCGCGGGAGTGGAGTCAGGTGGGTGTGCTGGCAATTCGCCTACCGTACGTGATGGCGCTACGCTTCGGACCTCATGTCCCGAACATCGAGACGAAGGGTCGACTTCATGCATCGCCAGCACCTCATCTTCGATGCCGACGACACGCTCTGGGAGAACAACATCCATTTCGAGCGGGCCATCGAGGACTTTCTCGATTTCCTGGCGCACTCGACCATGTCGCGCGAGCAGGTGCGCGCCGCCATCGACGAAATCGAGTTTGCCAACCTGCGAACGCATGGCTATGGCTCGGCGGCGTTCACCCGCAACCTGAAACAGGCATACGAGCATCTGGCCGAACGCCAGATCGACGATGACGACCTGAACATGGTTATGACCTTCGGCGAGCGTATCCTCTCTCAGCCGATTCAACTCATTGACGGGGTGGAAGAGACGTTGACCCTCCTCGCCGAGCGGCACGACCTGACGCTGATGACGAAGGGCCATGCCGAAGAGCAGCAGATGAAGATCGACCGCTCCGGGCTGAACGGCTACTTTCGGCATGCCGAGATCGTGCCGGAGAAGAACCCCGCCGCCTACCGCGCCGTCGTGGCGAGGCTGGAGCTCGTGCCGAAACGGACCTGGATGATCGGCAACTCGCCGAAGTCGGACATCAACCCCGCCCTGGCCGTCGGTCTCAACGCGGTGTTCATTCCACACGAGGTGACCTGGAGGCTGGAGCATGAGGACGTCAATGGCGATGCTGGCCCCGGGCGCCTGCTGGTGCTGGAGCGGTTTGGGGAGCTGAACCGGCACTTTCTCGATTAGCCGGACGCGGGTCCCGTGCTTCCCCGGCGAGTGCTTTCCCGGTACTGACAGGCGATCGAATTGCATCAGAAGGCGCCCGCAATGGCACAACGATCCGTTCCCGACACGTCGCGTATCGTGCAGGATCCCGACATCATGGTCGGCAAGCCGGTCGTGCGCGGCACGCGCATCCCGGTTGAAATCGTTCTGGGAAAGTTTGCCTACGATCTCGATCTCGAGGAGCTGTTTTCTGCCTACCCCGAGCTTGACATCGAGGACGTCAAGGCCGCAATCGCCTACGCGGGGAGTCTTGTCGAGGCCGACTATCGGCGCTCGCGGCGCAATGCGGCTCAGGCCGCTGCCGGGGCGTGAGGTTCCTGCTTGACCAGAGCGCCGACGCTCGAATCCTGCCCCATCTTCAGCAACTCGGTCATGATGCTACGCGAGTTGCCCGCGACTACCCCGCGGGCTTACCTGACCGTGACGTCCTCGAAATCGCGTTTCGCGAAAGGCGAATCCTGATTGCCTGCGATCGAGACTTCGGCGAGTTGGTCTTCGTGCGGAGCCAGCCACACGCTGGCGTAATCCTGCTGCGCCTCGGCTCGTCACCGCCACTGGAGTTGACGACAATGCGCCTGAATGCGGTGCTGACCCGGCATGTCGCCGATCTGCAGCGATTTCTCGTGGTGACGCCCCAGCTCATTCGAGTCCGGTGACCGGCCCTGGCGCCGACTACACGCCCAGCCGGCCGCGACTCCTGCTATACAACCGGATGAGACACCGGTCGCCGTGAACCATGGACGGAAGGGAGAAGGAACAACCATGCCGGCAGATGAGGTTCAGTTCCGCGTCGAGGCCATTTTCCCGGAGATCACCGAGGATCTGGCCGCCCTGGTGCGCATCCCCTCATGCGGGTTCCCAGGGTTTCCGCCGGAGCCGGTCATTGCCACTGCCGAGGCCGTCGTTTCCCTGCTTGACCGGTATGGGGTCTCCGCGCGGTTGCTCGATGTGCCGAACGGCTACCCCGCCGTCTATGCCGACATTCCTGGCCCAGAAGGCGCGCCTACGGTCCTGCTCTACGCGCACTACGACATCCAGCCTGCTCCGGCCGAGCAGGGGTGGGATTTCGATCCGTTCGAGCCGTTTATCGCGGAGGGGCGGATGTATGGCCGGGGCGCTTCTGATGACAAGTCTGGCGTGATGATCATCGCTTCTGCCCTGCGCCTGTTTGGCGGACAGCCTCCCGTTGGCGTGCGTGTCCTGATCGAAGGTGGGGAGGAGTTTGGCGGGAACATCGAAGGGTTGCTCGAAGCCAATCCCGACCTGGCGCGGGTCGATGCCTTTGTCATCAACGACGGCGGTAATCTGAAGGCGGGCGAGCCCGAGATGACCGCGGCCTTGCGCGGCATTGCCGCTTGCGATGTGACCGTGCGCTCGCTGAAGGGGATGGCCCACTCCGGCGCCTTCGGCGGGGCCGCGCCCGATGCGCTGATGGCGCTCATCCGCATCCTCGATAGCCTCCTTGACGACAATGGGGAGGTGGCCATTGAGGGCCTGACGCGCTTCGAGTGGGAAGGTGGAGATATCGACGAGGCGACCTATCGGACGGCGGCCGGCGTGCTCCCCGGCGTCGAGTTGATGGGCGCCGGATCGCTGGCGACTCGCCTCTGGGCGCGGCCCTCGGTGACGGCGATCGGGCTCGACGCGCCGCCGACGGCCACGGCCTCAAACAGTCTCCTGCCCGAGGCGAAGGCCCGCATTTCGCTGCGCATCGCGCCCGGCTCCGATCCGGAAGAATCGCTGCGGCTCCTGATGGCGCATCTGCACGCCCACGCGCCCTGGGGCGTCGAGGTCGTGACGGCGCCAGTCAACACGGGCGACGCCTTCCATGGGAAGACGGGCGGACCGGTTTTCTCGGCGGCGCGGGAGGCGGTCTCCGAGGCGTTCGGCCGCGAGGTGAAGGTGACAGGATCCGGCGGCACGATCCCGCTGCTGACGACCCTGCAGCGAATCGCCCCGGACGCCGAGTTCGTCATCTGGGGACCCGGCGACGAGCGCTCGCAGGTCCACGCCGCCAATGAGAGCCTCGACCTGGGTGAGTTGCAGCGAATGATCGTGGCCGAGGCGCTGCTGCTGGAGAAGCTGGGCGAAACGACGTCGTAGCAGCCTATCGTTCTTGCATGAACCCGCTCCCGGCACGCTGGGAGCGGGTTCTGTTTGAGAATCCTACGCGGTCAGCACGAACGTGTAGAAGGCGAGAAGGCCTTCGTCCGTCTCCTGCATGTCCATCACCAGGGCTGGATTGAAAATGCCATCCCGTTCATTGTCCGGCTCATCTGGAAAGTAGAGCTGAGTCGTCAACACTGGCTGGTGCGGCGCCTGGGCCTTGACGTGGATGTGGCGCGTTCTGCCGGTGTAGAGGCCCGGCAGAATCGTCTCCAACTCGAATCCGCCGTCGTCGCTTGCGAACTGATGCCCGCGCAACCGAAAACCGGTGTTGTCGTACACGCCCGCGTCATCGCAGTGCCAGAAATCGAGCAGCGCGCCGGGAATCGGCTGGCAGGCCGTGTTGTAGACATATCCGCGCACCGTGAGCCGGGCGCCCGGCATGTCTGCTTCGAGGAGCGAGCGCCGCTCTGGAGTATCGGGCGTGTAGAACGGCCCCTCCGTTTGCGGGATGGTGGCCTCCAGATCGTCTTCATCAGCGCAGGCAGGCGTGGGTGACAGCGAGGCCGCGTCGTCCGCTTCCTGTGCGAGAACGATTCCCGCCGCACGGCCATGCAACGACGCCGCCATCAGCGGAGCGGGCAAGGCGAGGGCCAGCTTCTGCAACGCGCGCCGGGACAGCCGGGTATTGGCCAAGTCATTCATTTGATGTATTCCTCACGAGGCCAGCGGTTACGTCGCCGGCGTGGCGGCGGGCGCGGCGTCGGGCCAGGTGCGGACGATTCCCTCCACGTTGAGCGGGAGCCATTCCTCGAACATGCCCCACGCCCCGTACGCTGGCTCGAGTTCCGCGCGGACGGCCTCGACCATCTCCGGGGAATTGTCCGCCAGGCCCGCGTCTCGCGCGCCCTGCACCGCCGCCAGCAAAGCCTGCAGATACTCCCGGACGGCAGTGACATTCTCAATTGAGCCGGGGACAGGCGGATGTCCGGGGACGAGGATGTCGAAATCGAGGTTGTCCGCGATCCACTGCAATGAGGCGACCCATTCGTCGGGGTAGGCATCGGGCAGATTCTGGAACGGGAGCGAGTTGATCGGGATGAAATCTACCGCGAAGAGGACGCGCTGCTCCGGAACGAGAAGCACGATGCTGCTGTCTGAATGGTTTCGGCCGGTGTAAATCAGCTCTACTTTTGTGCCGCCGAGCTCGATCGACATCCGGTCGGTAAAGGCAATCTCCGGGACCGGCGCACGCGGCTCGTTCAGCTCCGCGATCTTCGCCACCGCGTTCTGATGAGAAACGAATGTGGCCGTGTCGGCGAAGACATTGCCGCCGATAGCATGGTCCGCGTGGTGATGGCTGTAGACGAGGTAACGCACCGGCTGGTCGGTCAGCGCCTCGATGGCCGCCTTATACGCCTCGGAGCGCTCCGGACCGCCCTGGCTGCCGGGGTCGGTGGCGATCACGCCCTCGTCCGTCACGATGAAGAGCGAGACATAGCCGCTGTTGACGTACGCATACGTGTCATCGGCAATCTGCTGAACGTCGGCGGGGAGCGCGCCTGGAGTGGCCTCCTGCGCGAGGCCCGGACGGGACGTTCCCAATGCGAGCGAGACTGGCATGGCAAGGGCCAGCTTCTGGATGGCGCGGCGGCTGAGTCGAGTCTGCGTCGTCGTTCCCATCGAATCCTCCTGGCATGCAGTGCGCGAATCGCGAGTTGTATACAGGCGAGAAGTCGAGTGTAACCGCCGCTGAATCCACGACGATGCCAGATTCCCGGTCGAGGTCGCCCGTGGCGTTGCGTGTACTCCCTGAATGGATAGGCCTGAGGAAGGCCCAGGGCCTTCCTCAAATCCGCTCGGATTCGCTCCTGACCAGATTCTGGCTAGAACGCGGTGTCGTTCGCGGCCGGTGCGGGATCGATTGGCGCGCTCTGATCTGACGAGGTTTTGGCTGATGGCAACGTGGCTGGCGCCAGCTCGGGAGCTGGCGCGTCCGGCGCTTCGAGGCCGGGTTGGCCACGCTCCCCGAGGTCGCCGCGCGAGCCGCGATGGTCACTTCCCTGGCCCCTGTTTCCGCCGTCGTGGCCGCCGAAGCGATACATTCCGCCGCGGCCCCCGAAGCCGCTCCCGAACGGAACCTCGGATTTGTCGATTGCCTGCTGGATCTCCGCGACTTGCCCCGCGTCGAGCCGGCCGTCGCTTTCCAGGGCCGCCACCTGCTCCTTGAGCGCGGTGCGGATCGCCGTGTCGACTGCCGCCTCGTCACGGTTGAGCTCGCTGGCCAGAGTGGCGACGAACCGGTCATACGCCTCGGCGAACCGCGCCTCGCGGGTGGCCTCCGAAGCGGGAACGGCGGATTCGGCCGCCGATGGCGCCTCCTGCGCGAGAACGTTCGGCGCCGTCGTGCCGCCGATGATGATGCCCACGCCGAGCGCGGCGGCGCCAACCGTCGTCAGGATCGTTCCTGGATTCATGGTTTCTCCTCTGCCCGTTCCGGGCGTCTCGACTGGTGATTACCGGCGTTCTGGTCATCACCCGATAGCGGATCGTCTGACCTTGACGATAGACCTCGTTGCTGGGAACGTGCTGGGAGACCGCTGGGAAGGCGCCGGGAGGTCGAACGACGCGGCGCCGCACGTCGAACGGAGGGGACAACGATGTCCGAGGGTGGCGCGGGGAGCGTGGCTGCCAAGGCGCGGCCGCGCGTGCTGGTTACCGGGGCGAACGGGCTGATCGGCGGGTTCCTGATGCGGGCGTGGCGCGTGCCCGGCAGCCAGTTCGAGCCAATCGGGCTTGCCCGCGCCGCCGGACCGAACGTCGATATCGTGGCCGACATCCGCGATCTCGAGGCGATGACCGCCGCGGCCGAGGGCACTGCCGCCATCGTCCACATGGCGGCCTCGAGCGCGGTCGGCTCGTCGTGGGAGCCGGTGCTCCAGTCGAACCTGATTGGAACCTACGCCGTCTTCGAGGCCGCGCGCCGGGCAGGAGTGCCGCGCGTTGTCTTCGCCTCCTCAAACCACGCCATCGGCACATATGAGCTGGAGGCCGCGCCGGAGCTGTATGCGCTGGATGATGGCCGCGTCTTCGATCACGAGGCCGAGCCGCGGCCCGATTCGCTCTATGGCGTCTCCAAGGTGTACGGCGAGGCGCTTGGCAGGCACTACGTCGATCAGCATGGGCTGAAGGTCGTCTGCCTGCGCATCGGCGGGGCGCGCTGGCCGCACGACCCGTCCCACCCTGACAACCTCTGGGCCGACATGAGCGACCGCTCGCCGGAAACGCTGGCCCTGCGCCGCCGCATGCGCGCGGTCTGGCTGAGCGAGCGCGACTGCGTGCAGTTGGTTGAGAAATCCCTGCAAACGGACGAGCCGTGGGTCGTCGCCTACGGCATCTCGAACAATCCGCGACGCTTCTGGGACATCGAGCATGCGCGGAAGGTGCTGGGCTACGAGCCCCAGGACGCCGCACCGGCGCTGATTGGCGATGAAGTGGTGTGACGCCGGGACATCCCATGGGGCTTATGCACGGCCCACGCCGAACCGCCGAGTCTGACAATCAGGCGAAGACGATACTCTCGGTCTGTTACCATGCCGCCGGTTCTACAAATCAGAAGGAGGAACAGACATGGGTCGCGCGCTCGATCTCGCTGCAATGTTCCGCCAGGCCAGCCCTGCCACGCGGCGGGAGTTTGTCAAACTTGCCGCTGGCGCCGGTATCGCTGCTCCGGTCCTGTTCGATCTGTTCGCCAGGGATGGCGTGGCGCCTGTCTATGCCGCGCCCGCCCTGCAGGACGGGGAGCCGGTGCAGGGGGGAACCCTCGTCCTCATGGGACACCAGGAGATCGCCAGCCTCAGCCCGGACGACATGGGACCCACAG
>CAYSXO010000023.1:20600-26899 GCA_964434995.1 uncultured Sphaerobacteraceae bacterium | reverse complement strand
AGGTGGTGTTCACTACCACCATGGTTGGCTACCAGGAAGTCTGCTCCGACCCATCCTTTCGGGGCCAGATCGTCTGCATGACGTATCCGCTCATTGGCAATTACGGCATCCAGCCCGACCAGGACGAATCGCGCCAGCCCTGGATCGCCGGGCTGGTTGTGCGGGAAGAGTGCCGCATGCCGAGCCACTCGAGCTCGATGGGGACCATTAACGAGTATCTCTCACGGAATGGCATACCCGGGATTTCTGGCGTCGATACGCGATCGCTCACCTTGCATATCCGGGAAGCGGGCGATATGGGCGCGGTCCTGGTGCACAACGCATCCGACATCCCGGACGAGATCCTCGTGGCGCGAGCCCGCTCCGCGGCGCTTCCGGGTGAGTACGATGCCGTGGCGCAAGTTGCCAACGAGACAATCGAAACGATCGCTGGCCAAGGCGGCCCGCACATTGTCGTCATCGACTGTGGCGTGAAGCGGAACATCATTCGCTCTCTGGTGAAGCGCGGAGCGCGGGTGACCATCGTGCCGTTCGGTACGTCGCTTGCGGAGATCGAGAACCTGCGGCCCGCTGGAGTCATTGTGTCTCCTGGGCCTGGCGACCCGGCGAATCTCGATTCTGGGCAGGCGGTGGTCACAGGCGTGATCGAGCGCGGAATTCCGTATTTTGGCATATGCCTCGGGCACCAGCTTCTGGCCAGATCGATTGGCGCGGAGACGCGCAAGCTGAAGTTCGGGCACCGCGGAGGCAATCACTCCGTCCGTGATTTGCGCACCGGCGAAGTCACCATAACCTCTCAGAACCATGGGTTTGAAGTGGATCCCTCAACCGTGCCGACGGATGCGGGCTGGGAAGTCCGGCTCATCAATCTGAATGACGGTTCCGTCGAAGGTCTAGCCCACCAGCGCCTGCCTGTGATGACCGTTCAGTTTCACCCGGAGTCTTCACCCGGCCCGTTGGACAATGATGGGCTGTTCGACCAATTCCTGCGCCTGGTTGCGGGCGGGGCGCCGACCGCGATGTCCGTGACCGAGAAAGCTGAATGACCGACGAACGCGATCGAACCGTGGAAAGTGTCCTGGTCCTAGGCTCGGGACCGATAGTCATCGGGCAGGCAGCGGAGTTCGACTACGCTGGAACGCAGGCATGTCGAGCCCTGCGCGAAGAGGGCATCCGCACGATTCTTGTCAACTCGAACCCGGCCACAATCATGACCGATGAGGGGGTCGCGGACGCGGTCTACATTGAGCCTCTGACGCCGGAGGTCGTGCGCCGCGTGATCCAGCGCGAACGGCCTGACGGCCTCCTTCCGACACTTGGGGGCCAGACGGGCCTGAACCTTGCTGTTGCGGTTGCAGAGCGCGGCATTCTCGACCAGTATGGCGTTCGCCTGCTCGGCACGCCTCTCGACGCGATCAAGCAGGCGGAGGACCGAGCCCTTTTCCGGGATCTCCTCATCGCGCTCGGCGAGCCGGTCGTTGAAAGCGCGATCGTCACGACGCTCGATCAGGCGCTCGCCTTTTCGAACGATGTGCCGTTGCCGCTTGTCGTTCGACCGGCCTATACCCTGGGCGGAACGGGCGGTGGCGTTGCGACGACGCCACTAGAGCTGGAGAGCATCGTTTCGAGCGGACTGAATGCCAGCCCCATCCACCAGGTCCTGGTTGAACGGTCGCTCGTCGGCTGGAAAGAAATTGAATACGAAGTGATGCGGGACGGGGCCGGGACCTGCATCACCATCTGCAACATGGAAAACTTCGACCCGATGGGGGTGCATACCGGCGACAGCATCGTCGTCGCACCATCGCAGACGCTCACCGACGACGAGTACCAGATGCTGCGGTCATCGGCGCTGCGGATTATCGACGCCCTTGGCATCGAGGGCGGCTGCAATGTCCAGTTTGCCCTCGATCCGCATTCGATGAATTACGCGGTGATCGAGGTCAACCCGCGCGTGAGCCGCTCGTCCGCGCTGGCTTCAAAGGCAACGGGATATCCGATCGCAAGGATGGCTGCCAAGATTGCGATTGGCCGGCGATTGGACGAGTTGCAGAATCCTGTCACCCGCAGAACGACCGCCGCATTCGAGCCAGCGCTCGACTATGCAGTCGTCAAGATTCCTCGATGGCCATTCGACAAATTCAGCCGCGCCGACCGCACCATAGGCACACAAATGAAGGCGACCGGCGAGGTCATGGCCATTGACAGGTCGTTCGAAGGCGCCTTGCAGAAAGCCGTCAGGTCGCTCGAGTCTGGCGCGAGAGACCTCCTGTGGGAAGACCCAACCTGGTCCGACGCAACAATTCTGGAGTTGATTGGCCGGCCGAATGACCTTCGCCTGTGGGCGCTGACGGCGGCCCTGCGTCGTGGCGTTTCCACGGAGGAGCTCCACGGACGAAGCCGCATAGACCGCTGGTTCCTCTACAAGCTCGAAGGGCTGGTCGACCTGGAGCGGCGGCTCGAGCGAGCTACGCTCACCCCGGACCTGATCTGGTCGGCGAAACGAGCCGGGATGAGCGATGAGACGATCGCGAGGCTTGCTCGATCGACGGATGTGGAAGTCCGACAGTTGCGCGAGTCGGTCGGTATGTTCCCGGTCTACAAGATGGTCGATACCTGCGCGGGGGAGTTCGCGGCGGCGACTCCATACTTCTACTCGACCTACGAGGAAGAAGATGAAGCGCCAGCGCTTGGCCGGGCGAGGACGGTCGTTGTTGGATCGGGACCAATTCGCATTGGCCAGGGGATCGAGTTCGACTACTCGGCCGTTCAGGCCGCGCAGGCGTTGCACGATCGGGGCGTGGCCTCGATCATGATCAACTCGAATCCGGAGACGGTTTCAACCGACTTTGACGCCTCGGACCGGCTCTATTTTGAGCCACTGGACCCAGAGAGCGTTTCCGAGGTGTTGCGGCACGAGTCAGAAAATGGCGCCATCGGTGGCGATGTGCCGGTCATTGTCCAGTTTGGTGGGCAAACGGCGATCAACCTGGCAAAGCCGCTCACCGATCTGGGCGTGCCGATTCTCGGAAGCCAGCTCAATTCCATTGACCTGGCGGAAGATCGCCATCGCTTCGAAGGTTTTCTGAGAAGCCTGGGCATTCCCCAGCCTCCGGGCGCGGCCGTGACATCGCTCGATGACGCGCGCTCGATCGCGAACAGAATTGGCTATCCAGTTCTGGTGCGACCGTCGTACGTGCTGGGCGGCCGAGCCATGGAGGTCGTCTACGGCCAGGATCAACTCGCGAGGTACATCAGGAACGCGGCGGACATGCGGCCGGAGCATCCGGTGCTGATCGACAAGTATTTGCTTGGCCGTGAAGTCGAGGTCGATGCCATCAGCGATGGCGAGCAGGTGCTCATTCCCGGGATCATGGAGCACATCGAGCGGGCCGGGGTCCACTCCGGAGACTCGTTTGCAGTCTATCCGGCGATCAACCTCTTTCCAGCCGAGGTCGACACCATTGTTGATTACACCACGCGCATCGCGCTTGGGTTGCAGGCCAGGGGGTTAATCAACATCCAGTTCGTGATTCACGCGGGCCGAATCTACGTTCTCGAGGTGAATCCGCGCGCATCCCGGACCGTCCCGTTCCTGAGCAAAGCGACGGGCGTTCCGATGGTCGAGTTGTCGACGGGGATCATGCTGGGGTACTCCCTCGCGGACCAGGGCTATGCGGGAGGGCTGTGGCCTCGGCAACCGCTGGTGGCCGTGAAAGCGCCGGTCTTCTCGATGGCCAAGCTGCGAGGTGTCGACACGCATCTTGGTCCGGAGATGAAGTCGACTGGCGAGGTCATGGGCATTGACCGGTCGTTCGAGCCAGCCTTTTACAAGGCTCTCGTCGCGGCCGGGCTCGCGTTGCCTCCACATGGATCGGTCCTCATCACCCTGGCAGACGAGGACAAGTCGGATGCGATTGAGATGATCCGGCAGCTTGTGCGAATGGGACATAAACTCTACGCGACCGAGGGAACGGCGGCCCTGATCGAGCGGCACGGCATGCCCGTTCAGGTCGTTACGAGGCGCATCGGGCGTGGCCACCCGGACACGCTCGATGTCATCCTCGACCGCACGGTCGACTGTGTCATCAATACGCCAGGTCCGGCGGACAAGGAGATTCTCGACGGTATCGAGATTCGGCGAGCGGCTGTCGAGCGCGGCGTGCCATGCATCACCTCAATTGACACCGCGCGGACCATCATTGCGGCCATGGCGAAGTCGGACGCGGTCTACACGGTTCAACCATTCCCGGAGTACCGTATCAGCGGAACAGGGTATTGATGCGGGGCGAGCCCTCCATCTGATAGAAAGAAAGGGCTGGGTCTATTGGGGTTCCAAGCGGCAGTGACGGTTGGCGCCGGGAGCTCGCGTGAGTTCGAAAGCGAAGTGATTTCGCGCGAACCGATCATGGGCGATGCCTATCTTGTCACCGTCAGCGCCCCTCCAGCCGTCGTGCAGCGACTACGTCCGGGACAGTTCTTCAACATTACGTGCCGCTTCCCGTCGGCACTCGATCCCCTTCTGCGGCGGCCATTCTCTGTCTATCGCTCCAGCATCCCGGAAAGCACGTTGACGTTTCTGGTGCGCCCGTATGGGCGTGGAAGCGGATGGCTCGCGCACCGGGTTCCTGGCGAACGTCTCAACCTGCTTGGTCCATTGGGAAATGAGTTTTCGATATCACCGGGCTCCCAGCGAGCCCTGATGGTGGCAGGCGGGGTGGGGGTTGCGCCGCTGGTCATGCTTTCGGATGAGGCCATCGCGCGCGGCCTCGACATTGTCTTCATCATGGGAGCGGCAGACGCGTCGGGTTTGCTCAGCACATCGGAGCTTGCCGAGGGCATCGAGTTTCTGGCAGCGACCGACGACGGGAGCCAGGGGCATCGTGGGCTGGCTACTGAGCTGACGGTTGACTATGTGCGGTGGGCTGACCAGATTTTCGCCTGCGGACCGGAACCGATGTACAAAACGCTACGATCGGTCATCGACCCGCTGCGCCTGAACAAGAAGCCTCCCGTTCAGATTTCGGTTGAGCGAGGGATGGCCTGTGGGCTGGGCGCTTGCTTGGGTTGCGTGGTGGAGACGCATCACGGGATGATAACCTCGTGCGTCAAGGGACCGGTCTTCGATCTCGACGAGGTGATTCTGTGACAGCAAGACGATCGAAAACGCGGGCATATCGGTCATGACCGGCGTCAACCGGCCGAGCCTCGCGGTCGATCTGGCCCCTCGAAACCCCCGCGAACTTCGATTGCGAAATCCAATTATTCCTGCCTCTGGGTGTTTTGGCTATGGGGAGGAGTACGCGAGCGTCATCGACGTGCAGCGTCTGGGCGCCTTCGTAAGCAAGGGAATCACCCCCGAACGCCGTGCCGGAAACCCGATGCCGCGGATCATCGAGACACCCGCCGGCATGCTCAATGCCATTGGCTTGCAGAACCCTGGCATCCGGGGCTTCGTCAAGAAATACCCGCCGATGTGGGAAGCGTGGGATGTGCCGGCGATCGTCAATATCTCCGCGGAGAGCATCGATGACTATGCCATGATGGCCTCGGTGCTCGACGAAGCGGCAGGTGTTGCGGCGATCGAGGTCAATGTGTCCTGCCCCAACATCGCGCGTGGCGGCTACTGCTTCGGGTGGGATCCCGACATGTCGGCCGATGTGACGCAAGCGGTCCGTAAGGCCACAACCCTGCCAATTATTGTCAAATTGAGCCCGGGAGCAACTGATGTCGTCTCCGTAGCGCAGGCGGTTGAACACGCCGGCGCCGACGCGATTTCCCTGATCAACACCCTCGTTGGCATGGCAATCGACGTCAAGCATCGCAGGCCACTGCTGGCGAACCATACCGGCGGGCTTTCCGGACCCGCGGTCAAGCCGGTGGCCGTGCGCATGGTCTATCAGGTCGCGGCAGCGGTTCGAGTGCCGGTCATCGGGATGGGCGGCATCATGGGACTCAACGATGCGCTCGAGTTTTTCCTGGCAGGCGCTTCGGCAGTCCAGATCGGGACGGGGATTTTCGTCGATCCCGGGTTGCCGATACGGCTGATCGACGAGCTCCAGTCCTGGCTGGAAGCCGAGGGATTCGCGTCGGTAGAGCAAGTCGTGGGCATCGCCAATGAGGGATTTCACCTCGGTGAGCCGCGCGTGCTCACCGCCTGGGAGGCGGCGGGAGTGTGAAGTTTTTCCTCCCGTTACTCGTCATGGTGCCGCTGGCGTTGATCCTCCGGTACACGGGCATCGGAGGGGAAACGGCGGTCTTCATTGCGTCGGCAATTGCGCTCGTGCCGCTGGCGGGTG